>NC_015164.1:980625-1307500 GCF_000190575.1 Phocaeicola salanitronis DSM 18170
CATATTAGGCATGCTGTATGCCAACAGCTTACGGAACCGGTTGCCAGAGACATGGGTACCGGGCATCAAGTTCTGCACCAAGCAAATCCTGCGTGCCGGCATCGTGCTTTACGGTTTTCGCCTGACCCTTACACAAGTAGTAGCGGTAGGGCTTCCCGCCATCCTCATTGATACCCTCATCGTGGCTGGCACCATCGGACTGGGCGTATGGCTGGGACGTGCCTTGAAAATGGACAAGGACACTTCGCTCATGACCGCTACGGGAAGTGCCATTTGCGGTGCGGCAGCAGTACTGGGAGCCGAACCGGTGGTAAAATGTGAAGGGCATAAAACCGCCATTGCGGTATCTACGGTCGTTATCTTCGGTACCATTTCCATGTTCTTATACCCGATTATGTACCGCGCCGGATTACTGGACGCATTAGGGAACATCGGTACGGCTATCTATACCGGAAGCACACTTCACGAAGTGGCACACGTAGCCGGAGCCGGCAATGCCATGGACCCGACCGATGCCTTGGGCATAGCCGGTACAGCCACCATTACCAAGATGATTCGCGTCATGATGCTTGCCCCGGTATTGGTTATCATGAGTTTCGCACTTGCCAAACGCAAGTCGGCTGAAACCGGAAGCACCTCGGGTAAAAGCAAAATCACCATCCCCTGGTTTGCCTTCGGATTTATCGGCATCATCTGCCTCAACTCTTTCCTACAATATATATTAGGTGTAGAGAGTGTAAAAGAAATCCCGCTGAACGGCGCCATCGAATACATCGATACCTTTATGCTGACCATGGCGATGACGGCACTGGGCACAGATACCAGCATCGAGAAGTTCAAGCAAGCGGGCGCCAAACCGTTCCTTCTTGCCGGATTATTATATGTATGGCTGGTGGGAGGCGGATACCTGCTCACGAAATGGCTGGTTCCGGCGTTGATGTGATGTCTCACAAAGAAACGATTTAAACACAGATTAGCGCAGATTTACGTGGATAAATAATAAAAAGAATCCATGCAAATCTGCGTTTCTTCGTTTTTTCAATAGCAGAACCAATCATATTTAAAGAATTATTCGTAGTTTTGCAGCGATTTGTTACAATATGAAACAATTTAATTACTGAAAAACTATGATAACATTTGTGTTGAGCCTGATAGCCCTCGTAGTGGGCTATCTCATTTATGGGCGTATCGTAGAGCGTATATTTGCTCCCGATGACCGCCCTACCCCTGCGGTCAGCATGGCGGACGGGGTCGATTACGTGGTACTTCCCGGATGGAAGATTTTTATGATTCAATTCCTGAACATTGCCGGAACAGGCCCTATCTTCGGTGCCATCATGGGAGCCAAGTTCGGTCCTTCTGCTTACCTGTGGATTGTATTAGGCTGCATCTTTGCCGGAGCCGTGCACGATTATTTAAGCGGCATGCTCTCCATGCGCCATGGCGGAGCCGGATTGCCCGAACTGGTAGGCGCTTATCTGGGCGGACGCACCAAGAAAGTAATGCTGGTTTTCTCCGTATTCCTCTTATTAATGGTAGGTGCCGTATTCGTTTATAGCCCTGCTATCATTTTAGGAAAACTTTGCAGCGACTCGCTAACGTGGGTGTACATCTGGTGCCTCATCATTTTCGCCTATTACTTCCTTGCCACCATGCTGCCCATCGATAAGATTATCGGACGCATCTATCCGATTTTTGCCATAGCCATGCTGTTTATGGCAATCGCCTTAATGGGCGTGCTCTTTATCAAATGGCCTTCCTTGCCCGAACTGACCGACGGGCTTACAAACATGAATCCGGCTTCAGGAACCATATTCCCCTGCCTGTTCATCACCATTGCCTGCGGAGCCATCAGCGGTTTCCATGCCACCCAAAGCCCGCTTATGGCACGGTGCATCAAGAGTGAACGCCAAGGACGCCCCTTGTTCTATGGAGCCATGATAACCGAAGGAGTAGTCGCTCTGATATGGGCCACCGTATCGATGTACTTCTTTTATGGAGGTGCCGCCGGAGAGTTAGGCGTGCCGGCTACCCTGCAAGCGCCCGAAGTCGTTACCACCGTATCTCAAGGATGGCTGGGAGTATTCGGCGGCGCCCTGGCAATATTGGGAGTAGTAGCCGCCCCAATCACCAGCGGCGATACAGCCCTGCGCAGTGCCCGGCTTATCATTGCCGAATTCCTGCACTTGGAACAACACTCCATACGCAAACGCATCTACATTTGCATCCCCGTATTCGGAGTCACCTTAGCGCTATTATGGTATAACATTGCCGATGCAGACGGATTCAACGTGATATGGAATTATTTCGGATGGGCTAACCAAACATTAGCGGTATTCACGCTTTGGACAATAACCGTTTACCTGGTACGGAAGAAGAAAAATTATTGGATTACGCTTCTTCCTGCCATGTTCATGACGGCGGTCTGCCTTTCGTTCCTGCTCATTTCCAAGGATAGTTTCGGCTTGCCAACTATCGTAGGCTACATCTCGGCTATAGCCGCTTTCATCATATCGGGATTGCTTTTCGCCGTATGGAAAGCAAGATGTAAATAAATCCAAACGCAGAGACGCAAAATCAATCTTCACTTTTTGCGTCTCTGCGTTTCCTGAAAAACAGGCATCATTTCTTCCGCTCTTACAGTTCATCGGGGCGAATGCCCAACGCCTGAAGAATAGCAAAGCCCAACATTTCGAAAGCAAATGCGCCTTGATAAGCCGGCGGATTCATACCAAACACGGTTACCCCGTCTTTGCCTTCTTCCACCTTATTTATATAAGAGCCCAACTGTTCTCCATACCCGTCCTCATCGGGCACTACGATAATCTTCCGCACCTCTTTCGATTCTCCCAGCAATTGGAACGACTCAAGAAACAAATCTTCACGCGAAGAAAATCCCGAAGGCTGGAAAGCATACAAGGAGAACTCGCCCAACTGGCTCTTGAAAGCCATGGCATGAAGTTCTTTTTCTAAATCGGAAGGAGTACAAAACGATAAATGCTTGTCTGCCCCATCGTAGACAAAAACGACTTGAACCTTATTGTCTCCTAAAGGTACCCCGGCATCCAATGCAAGGCATTCCAACAAAACAGCCAAGTCGGCTTTGGGCAAATCCCGCTTGATGAGCGGAGTAAAGTGCCGTACCAAATCAGTTCCGACACGCTCCAAATAAGTTGCGTCTATCAACATCACCACGGGTTCAAAAGGTATTTTCTTTTCCATATCAGCACAATCTAATCAGTTTCCGCGATAAAGATACGAAAACTTTACTGACAATTTGTACATACATCGGACAAACTTGCAGATTTATTTTATAACATACTGACTTTTAGTCAGATATATATTCATTTTTCCAATTGGCAAACTATTTGAAGAAGATAGAATGTAATCATTGAAACAAGAAATCAAGAAAGGAGAATATATGAACTTTAACAACTTTACAATCAAATCGCAAGAAGCTGTGCAAGAAGCGGTCAATCTGGTACAAAGCCGCGGACAGCAAGCCATCGAGCCCGAACATTTGATGGCAGGGGTGCTGAAAGTAGGAGAAAATGTGACAAACTTCATTTTCCAGAAACTGGGCATCAACGGCCAACAAATCGAAACGGTACTCGACAGGCAGATTGCTTCTCTGCCGAAGGTATCGGGAGGAGAACCCTACCTGAGCCGTGATGCAAACGAGGTATTGCAGAAAGCCATCGAATACTCGAAAGGATTAGGTGACGAGTATGTATCACTGGAAGCGCTGCTGCTCGCTCTGCTGAATGTGAAGAGCACCGTTTCCACCATGCTGAAGGATGCCGGACTGACCGACAAGGAACTGCGTGCAGCCATCAGCGAACTGCGGCAAGGACAGAAAGTAACTTCGCAATCGAGCGAAGATACCTACCAGTCGCTGAACAAGTATGCCATCAACCTGATTGAGGCAGCCCGTACCGGAAAACTCGACCCCGTAATCGGACGTGATGAGGAAATCCGCCGTGTGCTTCAGATATTAAGCCGGCGTACGAAGAACAACCCGATTCTGATTGGTGAGCCGGGTACCGGTAAGACCGCTATTGTAGAAGGGCTTGCCCAACGTATCCTGCGTGGTGACGTACCCGAAAACCTGAAGAACAAACAGCTCTTCTCACTGGATATGGGTGCGCTGATTGCCGGCGCCAAATACAAAGGCGAATTCGAAGAGCGGCTGAAATCGGTTATCAACGAGGTGAAGAAATCAGAGGGAAACATCATCCTGTTCATTGATGAAATCCACACACTGGTAGGTGCAGGAAAAGGTGAAGGTGCCATGGATGCAGCCAATATCCTGAAACCGGCATTGGCACGTGGCGAACTGCGGAGCATCGGTGCCACTACCCTTGACGAATACCAGAAGTATTTCGAAAAGGATAAAGCCTTGGAGCGTAGGTTCCAGACCGTCATGGTGGACGAACCCGACACGGCAAGCTCTATCTCTATCCTGCGTGGCTTGAAGGAGCGTTACGAGAACCACCACCAAGTGCGTATCAAAGACGAAGCCATCATTGCCGCCGTAGAACTGAGCAACCGTTACATCACCGACCGTTTCTTGCCCGATAAGGCTATCGACCTGATGGACGAGGCAGCCGCAAAACTCCGTATGGAGCGTGATTCGCTTCCCGAAGAGCTGGACGAAATCGAACGCCGGTTGAAACAACTGGAAATCGAGCGCGAAGCCATCAAGCGGGAAAAGGATGAAGCCAAACTTGCCCAGCTGAACAAGGAAATAGCCGAACTCAAGGAACAAGACACTTCTTACAAAGCCAAATGGCAGAGCGAGAAGGAACTGGTGAACAAGATACAGCAGAACAAGAAGGAAATCGAGCAATTGAAGTTCGAAGCCGACCGTGCCGAACGTGAAGGCGACTACGGAAAAGTGGCAGAAATCCGATACGGAAAACTGCAGGCATTGGAAAACGAAATCAAGAGCATCCAAGAAGACCTGAAGAAAAAGCAGGGCGACAACGCCATGATTAAGGAAGAGGTAACTGCCGAGGATATAGCCGATGTAGTATCGCGCTGGACGGGAATACCGGTAAGCAAGATGCTGCAAAGCGAACGCGACAAGCTGCTCCATTTGGAAGACGAACTGCACAAACGTGTTATCGGACAAGACGAAGCCATCGAAGCCGTAGCAGACGCCGTGCGCCGGAGCCGTGCAGGACTGCAAGACCCGAAACGCCCCATCGGCTCGTTCATCTTCCTGGGCACCACCGGTGTAGGTAAGACCGAACTGGCAAAAGCACTGGCAGAATACCTGTTCGATGACGAATCGCTGATGACCCGTATTGACATGAGTGAGTATCAGGAGAAACATACCGTCTCGCGTCTAATTGGTGCGCCTCCGGGATACGTAGGTTATGACGAGGGCGGTCAGCTGACCGAAGCCGTGCGCCGGAAACCTTACTCGGTCGTACTGTTCGATGAAATCGAGAAAGCGCACCCTGATGTCTTCAATATCCTGCTTCAGGTATTGGACGACGGACGTCTGACGGACAATAAGGGACGTACGGTGAACTTCAAGAACACCATCATCATCATGACCTCCAACTTGGGAAGCTCATACATACAAAGTCAGTTTGAGAAGATTAACGACCAGAACCATGACCAGATTGTAGAAGACACCAAGAAAGAAGTGATGGAGATGCTGAAAAAGACCATCCGTCCGGAGTTCTTGAACCGTATCGATGAAATCATCATGTTCCAGCCGTTGGATAAAGACCAAATCAAGCAGATTGTACGCCTGCAAATCAACGGCATACAGAAGATGCTTGCCGACAATGGCGTAACACTACAGATGACCGACGAAGCCGTCGAGTTCCTTGCTACGGCAGGATTCGACCCCGAATTCGGTGCACGTCCGGTCAAGCGTGCCATCCAGCGTTACCTGCTCAACGATTTGTCGAAGAAACTGCTGGCTCAGGAAGTCGACCGCACAAAACCGATTGTGGTAGAACGCAATGCCGACGGATTGAAGTTCCGCAACTGACCCTACGGCGGCACTTTCAGACGCACGGGAGACGCGCCGCACCCTTACGGCAACTGAAAAACGCCACAGAAGCATTGGAATCTTTCCCGCTTCGCACATTAACAACAGAGGCTGCCTCAAAGTCCGACTTGAGGCAGCCTCTGTTTTTTTATTCTTCAACGAAGAAAAGCCTTTCAGAGCAGTTCGAACGAAACCGCACCGCGTATATCCGCAGACGATGCGCCGATATACGCCTTGAATTTACCCGGTTCCGCTACCCATTCGTGACGCTTATCATCGAAGAATTTCAAGGCATCGGGAGTAACGGTGAAAGTCACTTCTTTTTCTTCACCCGGCCGAAGATCCACTTTTCGGAAGCCTTTCAGCTCCTTTACAGGACGAAGCACGGAGCACTTATCGTCGCCGATGTAAAGCTGGACAATCTCCTTGCCGGCTACCGTTCCCGTATTCTTTACTTTTACCGAAACCGTAAGGCTTCCGTCTTTATTCATCGCCTTAGCCGAAATCGCCGGTTTGCCGTATTCGAAAGTCGTGTAGCTCATCCCATAGCCGAACGGGAACATCGGTTCAATTTTCTTGGTGTCATACCAGCGGTACCCCACAAGAATGTCTTCCTTATATACTTCGCGGATGCTGTCACCCGGATAGCAAAGCGCATCGAAAGCATGGGCTGGGCAGTCCTCCAGTTTCACAGGGTAAGAGAAAGGAAGTTTCCCACTGGGATTGACTTCGCCGCTCAGCACATCTGCCAACGCGTTTCCGGTAATCGTACCCAAATACCAAGTCTGCACCACAGACGGAACGTCATCGAGCCACGGCATCGCCACCGCATTCCCGCTTATCAAAACGACTACCATATTCTTATTTACTTCGAGCAACGAACGAATCAGTTCATCTTGCCCGAAAGGCAAGTTATAGGTAATGCGGTCGCCCGCCTCGCAATCCTGCTGATGGTTTTTGTTCAGTCCGCCTACATAAATGACCAAGTCGGCTTCCTTCGCCTTTGCCACGGCATCCTCACGCAACGAATCCATCACCGCCTGCGGAATCTCTTCCACATTGCCATACATCGGACGCCCTGCCTTATAACCTTGCGCATACGTCACATTGCCGTACTTTTTACGCAAACCGTCCAAGGGAGAAATGAAATCTTTGGGCTTCAGTTCCGAAGAGCCTCCTCCCTGCATCAGGTTGCGCACCGCATTGTCGCCTACCACAAGGATGTTTTTATACGCGCCGGGAACAATCGGAAGCAAGCCTGCCTGTTTCTTCCCGTTTCCGTTCTTCAGGAGCACTGTCCCCTCGGTTGCCACTTCGTATGCCACCTGATAATGTGCCGGCGAAGCCATCGAGCCGAAAGGCTTTTTGCGGTTCATTGCCGTGCGGAAAATCAGACGGAGCACGCGCCCTGCCTTGTCATCGACCACCTCCATCGGAATCTTGCCTTCTTTTATCATCTTCAAGTAAGCTTTGCCCAAATAATAGTCATCATAACCGAACTCCGACTCCGAGGTCAATCCGTTGGTGTAAGAGCCCATTTCGAGGTCAAGCCCGTACATGGCGGCTTCGTACGTATCGTGTGCCGCTCCCCAGTCGGTCACCACACACCCGTCGAACTTCCATTCGCCTTTCAGAATGTCATTATTCAAAAGCTTGTGATGCGTGGCGTGCGTACCGCGTACTTTATTATAAGCTCCCATAATGCTCCATGCCCCGCCCCGCTCTACCGCCGCCTTGAATGCAGGCAGATAGATTTCGTACAAGGCACGGTCGCTCACCTCCACATCGATATGCCCGCGCCACAATTCCTGATTGTTGAGCGCATAATGTTTCACGCAAGCCGCTACTCCGTTCTTCTGCAACTCCTGAATGTAAGGCACACACATCTCGGCGGCGAGGTAAGGGTCTTCGCCCATGTATTCAAAGTTACGTCCGTTCAAAGGCGTGCGGTATATGTTCACGCCCGGTCCCAGCTGCACGTCCTTGCCACGATATAAGGCTTCTTCGCCCAATGCTTTTCCGTATTTGCCCGAAAGTTCAAGATTCCATGTAGCAGCAAGGCATGTCAATGCCGGAAAAGCCGTACAACTGTCGCTAGTCCATCCGGCATATCCCCAGTCGTTCCAATTGATTTCGGCACGTACCCCGTGAGGGCCGTCGGAATACCACAGTTCAGGAATGCCCAGACGCGGACATCCGGGCGAACTGAATTTTCCCTGCGCATAACTCAGGCGTGCCTTTTCCTCTACCGTCATCCGGCTCAAGGCATCCTGCACGCGCGCTTCTATCGGCTGGCTGTCGTCCAAATACACCGGAAGCGTTTCCACCGTTTGCGCCATCGGTGCAGACAGGGATAACGCCACACTAGCACATATTGTCAATAATTGTTTTTTCATGGTTTTCTGTTTTATAATTTTATTCTGCTGTTATCGATACTTCGGCATCACGCAAGCCATCGGAAACCGCCTTCAGGCGGGCACCTCCGGCATCTCCCGTGTTTTGCAATACCACGAGGCACTTGCCGTAAAAAGCCTTGCGCTTATTGTCCTTGAACCGCTCCATCGAAATGGGGCTTCCGTTATCCACTCCGGCTATAAAAGCATTGCCTTCTACCTGAAAACGGACCAAATTGTCGGCGTTCGGACACAGATTGCCATCCTTATCCAAAATCTCTACCGTTACGAAACTCAAGTCACGCCCATCGGCATACAAGTTGGAACGATCGGGAGTCAGGCGGATTTGGGCAGGGGTTCCGGCTGTACGGATTTCTTTCTCGCCTACTACCTTTCCTTCTTTACGTGCCACCACCTTCACGCTTCCCGGCTCGAACTTGACACGCCATGCCGCATGCAGGCAATCAGGAGTCTTCGCCTTCACGCCTTGCGACTTGCCGTTGACAAAAAGTTCCACCTCGTCGGCATTGTTGTAATAGCACCACATATCAATATCCTGTCCCGGCGTCCAGTTCCAGTGCGGGAAAAGATGGAGCACAGGCTTGTCCGACCACTCCGCCTGATAGAGGTAATAGGCATCCTTCGGAAATCCGGCAAGGTCGACGATGCCAAAATACGAGCTGCGTGCAGGCCATCCGTAAGGAGTAGGCTCGCCGATATAGTCGAATCCCGTCCACACATATTGCCCGCTGATGAAAGCATTGTCACGAATCAGCTTTATAGTTTCCTCATGCGTGTTTCCCCAAGGCACATGGCAATTGTCATATGCCGAGCAAGCGAAAGTCGGGTCGTAATACGGCTTGTCCCAACGGTCGGGACAAACGGTAACCTTATCGCTCGGCATCCGGTAATACCCGCGTGTGGCAAGAGCCGAATTGCTTTCGGTGATTATAAAAGGCTTGTTAGGGAAATTCTTAGGCACATCGGGAATATTCGCGTTATGATAATTGTACCCGATAATGTCCATAGCTCCCGACTTGAACAAATGGTTTGCCGGATTCGGTTCATTGCATCCGGTCGTAATGGGACGTGTCGGGTCGAGTGCCTTTACAAACTCAGCCAGCCTCTTCGCCAGCAATGAATTGACACTCATCTCCCCTTCTTTTGCCAACATATCCGCCGAATGCCCGAAGTTCAGAATCAGGTTCGCTTCTTCCAGACTTAACGTATCGGCTTTGGCATCGCTCCACTGCTCCAACACTTCGTTGCCGATGCTCCAAATAAATATGGAGGGATGGTTGCGGTCGCGCAAGATGAAATCGCGCAAATCCCGTTCATACCACTCATCAAAATAGCGGGCATAGTCGTGCGAGGTCTTCTTCTTGCGCCACATGTCGAACGCCTCATCCATGACGATGAACCCCATCCGGTCGCACAAGTCGAGCAATTCGGGCGCAGGAGGATTGTGCGAACACCGGATGCCGTTGCATCCCATCTCTTTCAGGATTTCCAGCTGGCGTTCCATGGCACGCACATTGACCGCCGCTCCCAAGCATCCCAAATCGTGATGCATACATACCCCGTTTATCTTCATCGGTCTTCCGTTAAGGATAAATCCCTTTTCGGCATCAAAAGAAAACGAACGGATACCTACAGGCGTTTCATAACGGTCGACCTGTTTCCCTTCTTGTACCACTTCGGTCAATAAGGTATATAAATAAGGTGTATCAATATCCCACCGTTCGGGATTCCCGACCTTTAGCTGTTGCGAGACCTCGGTTTCCTTCCCGGCTTCTACGAAACAGTCCGTTTCTCCACTTGCAACGATAAGCCCTTCCGCATCCAGCAAAGAAGAATGCACCTTCACCTGAGCAGGCATAGCTGATTCATTTGCTACACGGGTCTGAATATCCAAATCCGCCTGCGCATCACTCACCTCACTCACCGTAGCATACGTTCCCCATTCTGCCACATGCACCGCACCGGTCTTCACCAGCCATACATTCCGGTAAATGCCGCATCCCGAATACCAGCGTGAATTAGGCTGTTCGGAATTGTCCACACGCACGGCAAGCACATTCTTTTCGCCCCACTTGAGATGCGGGGTAAGGTCGTAACTGAAAGTAATGTATCCATACGGACGATGCCCCAGAGACACACCGTTGAGAAATACTTCCGAATTCATATAGACCCCATCAAACACGATACGGAACTTCTTATCCGCATCGGCTTTATCGGGAACGAAAGTCTTACGGTACCATCCGATGCCTCCGGGCAAAGCCCCTCCGCCTGTACCGGACGGATTATCCTGACTGAAGTCGCCCTCTATCGCCCAATCATGAGGCAAGTCGAGCGCACGCCACGCCGTATCAGCAAAACCGACTTCTTCCGCTTGCGGTTCGTCTCCTAACAGGAAACGCCAGCCGTCGTTGAAGTCTATCTTCTCGCGGACTTTTTCCGGAGATGCCGCACACGAAGCTAAAAGCAGGCAACATACTCCGCATAAAAGAGAAGCTAATTTCTTCATGGTTGTTTCTTTTATTGAACACAGAGGCACAAAGACACAGAGCTATAAAATTAAAATCCTCTGTGCCTCCGTGTCTCTGTGTTCTATTTCATTTATAATTTCACCGATACTTCTTCACCCGTATAGTCCACCGTTACACCTTTGGCATTCAAGTCGAAAGGCTGTGCCTTGTCAGGATTCACCTTTACCACGGTAAAGGTACGTTTCTCCAGCATACCGGGGAATGAACCCTCACGCTTGCCAATGGTCAAAGTCTTTTCTTCCTCATCGTATTCCATCGGAATCATGGCATACTTGCCCTGCTCGTAGTTATAGTTCACACCTTCGTCTTCGTACAGCGTAAACTCTCCATCGGCACCTTGATATACATAAAGTACAATGCGATCTGCCGGCTTTTCATCGGTATATTGCATATCCTCACCGAACGGAACGATAGAACCGGCACGCACGTAAAGCGGTACACGCTCGTAAGGCGCTTTCACATCTGCCTTCACACCACCCTGCTGGAACTTGCCGGTATAGAAATCATACCAACCTTCCGCTTTCGGAAAATAAACCTCACGCGAACGGGCACCGTATTTATATACCGGAGATACCATAAAGGAAGGACCGAACATAAACTGGTCACCGATGTTATTTACATTCGTATCAGATGTGAAATCCATCACCAGCGGACGCATAATCGTATAATCCTTAAACCAGGTCATGCCTGCCAGAGAATAGATATACGGCATCAGGTTGTAGCGCAACTTCGTATAATAAACAATGGAGTTATAAGCCGGATGCCCTTCTGGAGCAATTTCCCACGGCTCGCGCAACGGATACTGACCATGGGCACGGTACAGCGGACAGAACGCGCCGAACTGGAACCAACGCGTATTCAGCTCACGCCATTCCTTATAGTCGGCATTCTCGGTCTTTGTCTCGTTCCATTGCTTCTGACCTGCCACGTAACGGTTTTCTACACAGAATCCGCCAATGTCCATCGTCCAATATGGAATGCCGCTCATGGCAAAGTTCAGTCCGGCTGATATCTGTGCCTTCATGTCTTCCCAACGGGTAGCGATGTCACCGCTCCACGTAGCGGTAGAATAACGCTGCAATCCGGTAAAGCCCGAACGGGTCAGCAAGAATACACGTTTATTGTTATCTACTCCACGCTGGCCGTTATAGATAGCATCGGCATTCATCAAAGCGTAAGCATTGAAGTATTCAGCCGAGGAGCCTAATGCCGTAGGACCGCACAAATCCTTGCGGTATTGCAAATCAGTACAATCGCGCACGTTCGGCTCGCTGGCATCCATCCACCAGGCATCAATGCCCAACGGATAATAATGCTCGTACATCTGGTTCCAGAACAACTTGCGTGCATCGGCACTATAGGCATCATAGAATCCGTATGTATAACCCGGACCTACCCAGTCCTTCAAACTGTCCTTTACCGATTGCTGGTACATCCAGCCCTTCTCATCAAATTCCTTGAAATGTTCGGTTGTCGTATAGAATTTCGGCCATACGGAAATCATCATCCGTCCGTGCATGGCGTGAATAGAATCTACCATTGCTTTCGGATTGGGGAAACGTGCCTTGTCGAACTCATGGCTTCCCCAAGCATTTTCGGGCCAGTGGTTCCAGTCAAGCACGATGTTGTCAATAGGAATCCGGCGGTCGCGGAACCCTTTCAAGGCACCCAGCATTTCGGCTTGCGTATTGTATTTCTCACGGCTTTGCCAATACCCCATCGCCCATTTCGGCATAATCGGCGACTTGCCCGTCAGCGTACGGTAGCCGCTGATGACCTCGTCCATATCGTCACCCGCGATAAAATAATAATCCAGTTGCCGCGTCATTTCGCTCCACCACGATTGCTTGCCCTGTTCTTTCGGGTCTACCGGACTGTATACACGAAGTCCGGAATAAGATACGGCTCCGTCGGGAATCCATTCCACTTTGAGCGGCACACGCTTTCCGGCTTCCAGATTGACCGAGAACTTATAGCTGTTCGGGTTCCACGCCGTACGCCAACGTTCAGGCACCACCAGCTGGTTATCGATGTATATCTTTGTATATCCCGCATAATACAGAATAAACTTGAATTCTCCGCTTTCCGACGGTTCGATAGAACCTTCATACGTCACCTTCGAACCATAGAAAGGAAAATCTTTAGGCAAGTTCACCACATGTCCCAAATCGCCTCTTACCAGATGCTCGAAATAGAGCGAATCCTCACGGCGCACCAAGGTCTCCGCCCCCGACCCTTCGGCAGGCACGTATGTACCGGTAATGGCACCTTCTTTTCCATCCTTGTCATAAAGCTTGAACACTTCCCCCAATTGTGAATAATCATTGGGATTACCGAAACGGCAGAGCGAATAACTGTCAAGCAACACACCGTAATTCTTGTTCGATACGATAAAAGGCACAGACACCTTCGTATTGTATTGGAACAACTCCTCATTCTTACCTTTGTAGTTGAACTCGTCCGCCTGATGTTGCCCCAGGCCATAGAACGCCTCGTCATCGGGCGACTCGAATACCTGACGGATCGTGTATCCCTTCGTGCCTTCTACTTCGATCGGAGCAAATGTTTTCCCTCCCCCTTTGTTTTCCTGCAGAATCATGTTACCGTCTTCATCGGTAAACCATACTTCACCCGTAGACGCCAGCACCGAAGCACGCACCTCATCGGTAGATACCGTAATGGTATCGCCTTGTTGCGCTACCGTAAAGGGAGTCTGCTCCGTTTGAGGAACAACAACCAGACTTTGCCGGTCGGCAAATTTCTTTTCAGGCGTTGCCGACACGTGGATAAGTTTTTCACCCATCACCTGAAAACGAACCAGACGCACATCTGTGTCGCCCTTTTGCTGTACTTTTACGATTACACCCTTGTCTGTCTCTTCATAAACGTTTCCGGAACATGCACCAAACAATAATCCGGCGAGCAGGCAATAAGAAATGTTTTTCATATTCATACCCAACTGATGTTTAAAGTTAAACCATAAATTATCTATGCACAAAATTACACATTGTCTGCCTATTCCCGGCTTTCAAATGTTTTATACAAGGATTGTCTTTTGTCTCTTTAGGTCTCATTTGTTACCAAGTTGGGTGTCATTTGTTATTTACCCTCTTTTTCCTGATAGGCAGAGGGCAAAACGCCAAATTCCTCCTTAAAGTAACGGCTGAAATATTTAGGGTTGTTAAAACCTACTTCATAGGCAATTTCCGACACGTGCAGCTGGCTTTCACGCAACAACTGGGCTGCTCTTTTCAACCGGATAACCCGGATAAACTCAATGGGAGTCTTACCGGTAATCTGCAACAACTTCTTATAAAGGTGCACACGGCTCATCCCCAGTTCACGGCTCAATTCCTCTACCGACAAATCGCTTCTCGAAATGTTTTCTTCCACATATTTCACAGCCTTCTCTATCAGCTTTTCATCCAAGGACGTAATGAGTATTTCGCTCGGAGCCGGGTCTATGGTCGATGTTTGTGCAGACCGATGATAGCGGCTCAATTCTATCAGTTTCCGGATGCGCAACACCAATACAGTCATGTTGAAAGGTTTGGTCACATAGTCGTCCGCTCCCGTCTCCAGTCCTTTCACTTTCGATTCCACCGCCTGACGCGCCGTCAGCAGGATAACCGGGATGTGTGCCGTACGCTTGTCTCCTTTTATCAGCCTGCACAGTTCGTTTCCATCCATACCGGGCATCATCACATCGCTGATGACCAAATCAGGCTGTAACTCCTGTATCTTAGACAAAGCCTCTTGCCCGTTCGAGGCAACCTCTACCCGGTATTGCAATTCCAGACTATGCCGCATAAACAACCGGAAATCCTCGTTGTCATCCACGACAAGCAAAAGCGGGAAATCCTTCCGGTCGGTTGACGCCATTGCCGTCTCCTGCCCTTCATCCATAGGCACACATACCGGTTTAGGCAATTCTGCCTTTACGTCGACATGCCTTACCGGCAAGCACACCACAAATACTGCTCCCGTACCGATGTTATCAAAGACTTCCACCGTACCGTCATGCAGCCTGACAAAATCCCGCACCAGGCTCAAGCCGATGCCGCTTCCCGTCATTTCATCCTGCCCCTTATGCTCTGTCTGGTAAAAACGCTCGAAGATATGTTCCTTTTCACCGTCGGGGATGCCGATTCCTGTATCTGAAACCTTTATCTCGAATACGTTCGAATCGCCTTCCACATACTCCAGCATCACGGTGACACGTCCGCCCTCAGGAGTAAACTTAAAGGCATTGGAAAGCAGGTTCATCACCACCTTCCCTATCTTGTCGGCATCGAAAGCCATCGAAAACGCATCCACCCCCGAAAAGAAAGAAAACCGGATATGCTTCTTGTCTGCCATTGACAAAAACGAATTGCAGACCTCATGGATATACCCCACAATATCTCCTTCCGACAAAGACAGGTGATGTCCGCTCATCTCTCCTTTCCGGAAGTCCAGCAACTGGTTGACCAACATCAACAGACGCTGCGCATTGCGGTACATCAGCTGCAACACGGTGCGCTTCGATTCATCATCTGCCGTTTTCTTCAACAAATCTTCCAGCGGAGCAATAATCAAAGTCAATGGCGTACGCAATTCGTGGCTGATGTTGGTAAAGAAACGGAACTTCATCTGATTGATTTCCTCCTTCCGGGCTGCTTCTTGCTCTATCTGCTGCATGCGGAACTTTTCGCGTTCACGCTTCAAAGTCAAACGCCGCGCAAACAACAATGCACTTATGCCCATAATCACATAAAGCAGGTAAGCCCACCACGACAGCCAGAAAGGTGGATGCACAATCAATTTCAGTTGTGCCATCTCCTTGCTTTCATAGCCATCGCTATTGACCGCCTTCACTTTCAAGGTATAAACGCCATGATTCAGATTCGTAAATATAAGCCGGTAAGCACCTGCCGGAAGCGACAACCAGTCCTTACCGATTCCTTCCAGTTTATACCGGAACAATGTCTTTTCCGGCAAGATGAAATTATCCGTAGCCAGTTCTATGGTAAAAATATTCTGCCTGTAGTCCAATTCCACCTTACGGACCTTGTTCAAGTCTTCGGGCAATATCAGATTGCCTTCATACGTTTTGCCTACCTCCACCTCCTTGTCAAACAAAGACAAGCCGGAGAACAAGACATTCGGCAGCTGTGTGTTGTAACTGATTTCACCCGGATTAAAAATATTCAAGCCATAAAGTCCTCCCGCCACAATTGTTCCGTCCCTCAAGGTCTTGATGGAACGCAAGTTGAAATCGCAGTTCTGAAGCCCGTCCGCATTATCATATACATGCGGTTCAAACGAATAGTCTTCTTCACCCTGACGCGACACTTTGATATGAACCATCCTCCGTGTCGATGATACCCACAGATTATGCCCATGGTCTTCAGCAATCCCCGAAATCATCTCCCCTTCCTCGCCTGTAATTTCGGGAAAATCTCTCAAGACTTGAGATTTCGGGTCATACATTTTCAATCCTTCAAGAGTGGCAATCCATACCAGCCCCCGGCTGTCTCCAAATACCTGGTTGACCCCAAAATCGTTTCGCTCTCCCGACATCGACGGCACCTTGTAAATCGTCCTGTCCTGCAAGTTCATGCATGCTACACCCACCGTACCAATGACCAGCGTATTGTCGGGCAAAAGGCAAAGCGAATTAATCAGGTTGTCGGGCAAATCCGAATTGGCAGTCGTGTAGGTTTCCATTTTACCAGTTTGCGGATGAAAGCATTGCATCCCTGCATCCAGATACCCAATCCACAGGTTACCTTCCCGGTCTTCCACCAAGTCCCAGACATTGTTACTCGACAAGCCATCCGCCATGGTATACCGGACTGTCTTTCCCTTATCCAGGCAATACAATCCGCCATTGAAAGTGCCAGCCCATAATTTCCCGTCACGTGCTTTCAACAGTGCAACAATCGGATTCGAATCAATCCGCCGGGAACCATATTCCTCAAACTTGCGTGTCTTGACATTCCATAAAAGCAACCCGTCATCGTTGGTTCCCAGCCACAACCGATGCGCATCTTCCTGTTCGATGCACGTAATATCGCCCAAAGACTGGAAATGAAACTTGAAAATACTTTCTCCGTAATACGAAATACCTTTCTTGTAAGTACCTGCCCATACCAAACCGTTACGGTCGACATAAAGCTGATACACCGTATTATGGCACAAGCTACGTTCATCGTCTGCATGATTTGTCAGATTCACGACCTCGCCAGTCTTTTTGTCGAACACGTCAATGCCCTTGTAATCCTTTGCCAGCCAAATGCGTCCGGCCTTATCCTGCGCCACCGCATGCACAAAGTCTGTCTGATGCCTCCACGGAGCCGCCCAGTCATCGCGCCAGCGTCCGGTTGGCACATCATATACCCACAGCCCCAACACGCTGTATATCCACACACAGTCATCAGCATCCGTAAAAAGCGAAAACTGAACGTATTTCCCCTTCGGAAGTTGAGCCGGTATATCATCTTTTTTCCATTTCAGATTCAGTTCGTCACGCCCGATGCAGACCAGCAACCCATTATCATACAACAACAAAATCCCGTCACGGCACTCTCCCACCACACTGATACCCGATACAGGCAAGCCGTTTTCCCGCAATACAAAGACTTTCGGCTCTTCTCCTTGTTTATAGCGGTAACACCCCTCTCCGGCAACATACAGCCACGTATATCCTTTCTTGTCTACATAAACATACAACGGATTTTTAGCGTTGCTGCCCAATTGTTTCATAAATCCGCTCAAATCATTGATAAAAATCTCTTTATCTTTATCAAACAAAGCATATTCACGTTCTGTCTTTATCCAAAGCTTGCCTTCGGGACTCTCACAAATATTCGCTACCACATTATCGGGCAACGAATACGGGTCATTATTCAAATGCCGGAACACGCGGAAAGTATACCCGTCATAACGGTTCAACCCGTTCCGCGTACCGAACCACATAAATCCGTCCCGATCCTGATAAATAGAATAAACCGTATTGCTGGAAAGCCCGTCGGCTACTTCCAAATGCTTGAACATATAGCGGTGTGCACGACCTCCGGCACATGCCAGTATAATAAACAATGCAATAAAAATCTGTTTTTTCAGCATAATAAGATGAAAGGCTTTGTTTGTTTTCGATTACAAAAGAAACAAAAAAACGAGAAAAAAGCAAGCGCACCCGTTTTTTTCTAAGAAGCTGTTTTGAATTTATCGTGCGCTGATTTGGATGAGTTTTTGAGGCATTTCCGCTTGTGTGATGAGGAAGATAGCGGGCTATCTGACGAAGAACAGAAGCGGAAAGGACCAAAAAATCGCCCAAAGCACACACGAAAAAGGATACATCAAGCCAAGAAAAACTTTTTGGAGAAATTCAAAACAGCTTCTAAATGAACCTTGCCTTTCACCCCATGCCGGATACGCCGAAGCAACCGTTACGGTTTGCCTTTTCGGACCGTATACGTCCACAGACATGAAGGCAACAGCAAAAGACACAGGCTTTCGGACATTTTCTTCCTGCTGTAAGAACAAAAGGGACAACCGGCGTGTTATATCTATAGAACCAATTAAAAACCAATAAGTAATGAAAAAATTAGCATTCTTGACAGTACTTGCCCTATTCGTGACAAGCTGCCACAACGATGACACTCCGGTAGCTCCCGAAAACCCGGCATCCGACCTGATCAGTCCTGCCATGTACATGGGCATATTCACCCGTGACGGAAACAAACCTTTTACAGGAGTACTGAGCGTAGCTCCCTGCAACGAAAGCACATCCATTTATTATGGAAATTATGTAAACCAGAAACTGACACCTTTCCATGGATATTATTTCATCAAAGACGGTTCTGTTTATCCCAATGCAAACAACCAGGAAGTAAGCCTGCCTGCCGGTACATACGACATGGTTTATTGGGGCACACCCCAGTATACCGAACCCATTTACGCTTATCCGAATGTACGAGAACCCAACTACAGCATCGGTGAAGACTTTGCCCAACAAGACTTCAGCCTGCTTGCCATTTCCAATGACACGACCTATTATCCCACTTTCGACCTCGTACATGCCCGCCGCCCGGTAAATGTCGGGACAGAAGACCTGGACGCAGACCTGCACCGGGTAGTGAGCGGACTGAAAGTAACGTTAAAAGACAACAAAGGCAATGCTTTGAGCAATAATATCGAAAACGTAGAAGTACGGGTAACACACATTGCGGAAAAGCTGAACTTTTACACCGCCCAGCCTGAGGGAAAAGCCTGCACTGTAGCTTTCCCGCTGGTCCGCTCTGACGACGACAAAGAAATGAGTAACGGCACAGTGATGATGTTTCCTTCTTTCGGCACCCCCGAACTCCAAGTCTTCATCACACTTGCCAACGGAAAGACCAAGACGTTCAAACAAACACTGAATGCCCCACTGGAAGCCAACAACAAGCTGACACTTGATATCAGCATCGGCAATATCCTGGAAGAAGAAGATTCGGGCAGTTTCACCGTTGACGAATGGAACGAGTCAAACGAAGAAATCAATGTCCCTATCCTGGAATGAACGGCAGGTATGAAGGAACCATTTGGTTTTGCATGTAAGTCATATCGTTCTTCCAGAAAGCATACTTTTATGTTCTCGATATCAAAACCGTATGGTTTTGAATTGGAAACCGTACGTTCTCGATATGGAAACCGTACGGTTTTCACATGAAAACCATAAATAGAAGCTGGATGAAACGGTAATGTAACCCAAATACGGAAACAACTGTTCCGGTGAGAAATAAAAAACGGATGAGGAATACACTTACCCGACAAAACAATATATTCATGTTGAATATCCGCAAACATCCCATGTAGGGGCGTATCGCATACGCCCGAATACGCCAACTAATCCACGTGAATGTTTTCGGGGCGTATGCAATACGCCCCTACAAGGCAATTGGGTGAAATGCGGATATTCAAATTTTTATTCTATGCATGCCCATTGAATACGGACATAAAAAACAGAGGCAGACTTCACAATCTGCCTCTGCCTATAAATCTCAGCATATCTATGCTGAAACACGCAGGTATAAAATCAGCAAACTTCTCATTGCGGCGCACTGTCGTATACCGACTGCAAGGTGTATGATGCATCCTCGGTAAAGATGCCCCGTTTCATCACGTCAATCACTTCCTGAGCATTATTCAGCATCTCGCCTGTAGCGTGATTGAAAAGTGCCCATGATTGTGTTCCGGTTCCGTCTCCTCCTGCATCCCAATAAAATGGAGGCATCCCATAATCTTTCGCTGCCTTACATACATATTCCAAGTAATACAAACGGAACGATTCCGACAAGTCATCCGCACGGTGTACGCATCCCATCTCGCCGATATAGGCAGGAATACCTTGGTCGATGAACGTTTCTTTCATCTTGGCAAACTGTCCGGTCACATTGTCTTCATCGCCCCAATCCGCTTTCAGCGACGGGTCTGCGGTATGCCCCCATTGCGAATAAATATTGTCGGCATTCTCGGTATAGTCTATCGGGTCGTAGAAGTGAACGGCTACCATCAGCCGGTTATCCACCACATCCTGCGGCAAGACAAAGTTTTCTACCGTCAGGTCGATGTTTGTCACATACCCCGGCACGCCCAGGTAACGGGTCTGGTTGTTTCCACCCGTAGCACGCACGGCATCTACAAACACCTGATTCCATTCATTCAGTACGGCATATTGTCTGCCGCCATCCGTACGGTTGTCTCCCCAGCCCCAACTTCCGTCATGGATTTCGTTCATGGCTTCGAACACCAGGAAGTTTCCTTTGTCTGCAAACCGGTTGGCTATTTGGGTCCACATGGCAGCCAGCTGTGCCTTTACCGCACTATTGACCGTCTCATCCGTTGCCGCATCCTTGATATCCAGCCAATACTGGCTGTTCGCACCATCGTGGTGAATGTTGATAATGGCATTCAGTCCGGCACTCTCGGCATAGCCTACCACTTCTGCCACCCGGTTCAAATAAGTCTCGTCGATGGTATAATCGGGAGCTTCGCCCACATGTCCCAGCCACGTAACCGGAATACGGACAGAAGTGAAACCGGCATTTGCCAAAGCATCAAACAAGGCTTGCGTGGCAGCCGCATTTCCCCAAGAGGTCTCATCTGCCACTCCATTATTATGTGCATCCAACTGATTGCCTAAGTTCCATCCCAGTCCCAAGCTGACCGCTATTTCCAACGGCGTTTCTCCCGACACGGCTGCAGCCTGTCCGGCAGCCTGTGTTACAGTAACGGTTTCCGTCAAGTCGCCTAACGTAAACGTAATGGTTCCGGTGCGTTCCGTGCCGTGATTGGCAGATACGGTAAAATGCAAGGTATATTCCGTCATTGCCCGCGCATCGGTCACTTCTGCCTCAGCTATCCACGAGTCATTGATTGTATAGGCATAATCGCCATTGGTGGTCAGCGTAATGCTCAGCGCACCTCCTGCTGCCGGCATATCGTATGCAGTCTGTGCCACAATCAAACCGTCTCCGGCAGTCTGTGTCACCTGCACCGAAGCTGTAAAGCTTCCAGCCACCACCGAAAGCGTAGCCACGCGGTCATCGGTTTCCGAATTAGCATCTACCGTTACATTGTAGGTATAAGTTCCTCTTTCGGTTACACTCGCGAATGACACGTTGCACCAAGTCTGATTACTGGTCACTTGTGGTTCAACCGAAGACAAGACAGAAAGCGTGAGTGTGTCACCGGATTTAGGGAAAGTCATTTCCGTAGCAGAAATTTGCGTTTCTCCCGTATAGCCTCCGCCTTCGTCATCCGAACAAGAAGCAAACAAGGCTATCCCCGTCAGCAACAGAAAGAATAATGTCAGACAATTTCGCATAGTTTTCATAGGTTAATCATTGATTAGTAGAAAGGCGCAGGCCCATGCAGTTCTATCCGCATACACCTGCGCCCACAAATATTACAGAATAGAAAGATTATCAATCGTAACCGTTATGGCATCCGGATTTTCGATATCACTGAACATCTCCTGAATATCGATGCAGAAAACAATCACACCGTTGTAGGCTGCCGAAGGGCTGTAGCGAATCGTATAAGTACCGTCACCCTGTACGGTTGTCGTACCTTGACCTTCGCCTACCGACGGCCACCAGCCGTCAGCCGTACACATCAGTTGGGCGGTATAAGCATTGGTTGCAGCCGCACCGGTCAGTCCACTGATTGTAAACGTCAGCTCCATTGAATAATCGAACACAATGGAAGCTGGGTCAAACGGTTGGTTGGAAGCCGTGGAACCATACATGTTATACAATTCGATACGGAAATTATTCGTAGCTTCTTCCAGATGCCCACAAACAATTTTGCTATTGTCTACGGCAATCTCCGTAGCCGTCGGCGTACCGCTTCCGCTACCGGCATTCGGCAAGAAGTGGTAAGCCAAGTATTCGTCTTTCTCCATACTGCGGTTGCCTAACCACATACCCATCACGCTGTTTCCTGCCGTTTCAATGCTCAAGATACGCAATTGGTTTTCTGCCGTAGCACTGAACATGATGTCACCGCCACCGATATGATAAGTCGGCACACCGGCACTGAACGTATAGATACCGTCTTCATCCAAAGTATAAGTACCGCTGGTAGTCGTTCCGTCCGGCATTTCGAACGTATAAGTCATATCCGCCGAGTTCAGTGTCATACTCAGGTTTTCCAATCCGTCTACTACCGTAGCCCAGTCGGGATAATTGCCTGCAGTAAAGTTGTTCATCAGACTTCCGTCCAGATTAGCCCAGTCAAACGGCACATCAGGCGACATGGTCCACTTGATTTCGCTTGTAACCACTTCTGAAACCATATCCTGCCAGCCGTCGGGCAAAGTAGGTTCGGGGTCGGGCTGGTCTTCGGGTACATAATTGTCAGCATATTCTTTCGATACGAAATTCCATATCAGCCACCAAGGTCCTTCACTGTTGTCACGCATCACGCCGATACGCAAATGATTCTCATCCAGTTCCAACAGTTGCAAATCTCTACGCCAGTTTGTCGTACGGTCTGTCCAACCGGGTGTATGCAGCAAGTCACAATCAGTAAAAGTTATGGTATGCGAGTCGGTATTCAACATGAATGTACCGGTCTGGGTTTCACCCGAAGAAGAATTATACACCGTCACATTTGCACCGCCTTGCAGGTTGAACGTCATGGTGCTTTCCCAAATGGCATCATCGCCTGTATGTCCTACTCCCGGATCCCAATTGGCAGTCCAGTTGTTCCAAGTCACCGTACCCGAAGGGTCAGCGTATGTCAGTTCTCCGGCTGCAAATCCGTATTCTCCGTTATCGAAAATCCAGGTTTTCTCCTGATCTACCCCTCCGGTCAGATACGTCCACAGGTCATCATTCACAAAGCCAGCATAGAAGTCGTCAATGGTAAAAGTCGCAGTAGGACCATAAACCACCCCACCACGGGTCTGCACACCGAAACGCACTTCATATTCTCCCTCGAAAGGCATCTGCAAAGTCACTTCGGCTCCTTGTGCACGTCCTTGCGGATGTTCCCAGCAAACCTGATAACTGGAAGGCATCAGGCTTTTCAAATAAACGATATTCGGATTTTCCGAATCGTGAGTAATGGTATAGGCAATGCCTTCTACCAAATCTTCAGAAGCTACATCCGGAGCTTCCAAATCGTATGAATCTGGCGTACAGGCAGCAATCATACCCATCAGCATCGCCAGCAACGCCATTTGCAATGTATGTATCAGTTTATTCATAATGTTTCGATTTAAAAAATGGTTTGTTAGTTCTTAAGTTTTTGAATTTATCAGTTTTGTAAGCCTCGTCAACTCAAAAACTTAAAAACTTAAGAACTCAAAAACTTATTATTCACCAACCTGCATTTTGCTTCAATACACCGTTCGACAAGGTAATCTGATTATTCGGAATCTGCATCAAACCTTGTTTGCTAGTGATATTTGAAGCCGTAACGCTTACATTATCCGGATTGCCACCACTAACTACTGATGTATTTCCTGCAATCTGAGAAGCGGCATAGTCCACACCTTGACGGAGCAAGTCCCAGTAACGCTGCCCTTCGAAAGCAAACTCCAGCATCCGTTCGTTCATGATATTTTCCTGCGTAGCGGATACCTGACGATAGTAAGTAGACAATACCAGTTCACCGTTCTCGTCCTCTTCGGTAAAGGCGCGCTGGCGCACCTGATCCAAGTATTCCTGCGCATTGTTGCTGCCCAGTTCTGCTGCCATAAGCAAGACATCGGCATAACGCATCACCACAAAATCCTGATATTGGGAAACCATATAATCACCCCCGCTTCCCAATCCTGTGGTTTCATCGGTCAACGCCCATTCTCCGGTCGATTCGTTCTGTTCCCATTTCGACATCGGAGTATATTTCTTGATAGTATAGCCCGTATATTCACGCTGGTCATTATAACCGTTTTCATAATTCGGATCTTCAGCAATGCCCTCGCTTAAAAGGTTCACCATAGACGCTTCACGACGTGTATCTCCGGTATTGTAAGCCATCCACATTTTCGGATTGACCGTACAGATACCCCAACCTCTTCCGTAAGGTGTCCAATACACATTGATACTACGGATGCCAACATTCACCAGCCAGCGGTTTCCATCATTATTTCCGTTATAATCAGAGGTATAATTAAACTTCTGTGCCAATACGGTTTCTTCATTACCCCGACCGGCGTAAGTTGAATGTTGAGTATAACCGCTCGCGGCATCGCCTTCCCACCAAGTGGAAGCGGGTACCCACAGATTTTTGAATTGCGGAACCAATGCATATTCGCCCGAAGAAATGACATCTTCCAAACCTTGCAATACAGAAGCACGGGTCACACCTTCTACACTTGGTTCTTTTCCGTAATAACCAGTATAGTACAAATATACACGGGCTAGCAGAGCTTTGGCAGCATACTGGGTGATATGCCCGTCGTTGTTCGCCGCATCGCTCTTCGGGTAAGCCGAAGCCGGAATGTTTTCAGCGGCATAAAGCAAATCGCTGAAAATAACATTATACACTTCATCCGGTTCAGCCTGCGGTCGGTTCTCGTTCACCGGTTCGGTAAACAAAGGAATATTCCCCCATAAACGCACCATATCGAAATAGCACAAAGCACGCAGAGCACGACATTCACCCATGTAAGTACCTCTTGTCTCCTCACTTGTCCAAGAAATCTGTTCTTCATGCGCAATCAGTTCATTGCAACGGTACACCGCCGCATAATATCCCGTCCAATCCCCTTCGAAAAGATTTAAATCAGAAGGAGATTGCGTCTGATCGAAACGGTCAATAATTTGATAATTACGTGCATCCGAAACGCCAGCCCCTCCAAAACACTCGTCAGCCATCAGCTCTGAAGCCATATAAAACGAAGTGCCGTTCGAAACCGTACTTTGCCACCCGTCATAGCATCCTATCAAAGCCCGGTATGCATCGCTTTCCGTCCGATAGAAATTGCCAGTAGTAGATTCTACTTTCGACTCCACATCCAGGAAATCAGCCGTACACGAAGCCAAGCCCATTCCAGCCAACCCCAATGCCATTATATAGATTTTATAGTTGTTCATATTCTTCAATTTTAAGATGATTCGTTAGAATTTCAAATTTACGCCCACCAAGAACGTACGCGGACGCGGATAATAGCCCAAGTCAATGCCCGATACCCAGTCAGAAGTACCGTAACCGATTTCCGGATCCATGCCGTCATACTTGGTAAAAGTAAAGGCATTCTGTACTTGGAAGTACAAACGGGCCTGGCTAATAGCCTTCAGGTTGATGAGTTTCGCAAAGTCGTATCCGATGGTGATGTTGCTGATGCGCAGATAGTCGCCATCTTGGATATAGAGGTCTGAAAATTGCCAGTTAATATTGGTTTCCGTCACACGCGGGATACGATTACTGGTACCTTCACCCGTCCAACGTTCCAATATAGCCGAGGTATAGTTCGAGTGGCTATTAGCATGATTGCGGTAGCTTTGTACAATCTGGTTGCCGGCAGCTCCATATGCGTTCAAGGCAAAATCGAAGTTTTTGTAACTGAACCCGAGGTTGAATCCATACGTGAAGTCGGGCGTACCGTTACCCAAGTCCACCTTATCGTTATCATCAATTATACCGTTATGGTCTTGGTCTACGTATATGACATCACCCGGCTGGACATCAGCTTGCAAGATGCCGTTCCCTGCTGCACGCCAATCTTCAATTTGTTGTTTGTTCTGGAAGATTCCTGCGGTCTGATATCCCCAGAAATAACCTATCGGATGACCGTTAGAAGCGCGATAAAATTCTGGAGTATTGTCATAAAGCATATTCACATCGCCATGAATGATACCGTCCTCAGTCGGTATATTTCCCACCTTATTCTTATTATACGCACCGTTGACACCTACATTATATTGGAAATCACTTCCGATTTGGTCGTTCCAAGTCAAAGCTAATTCGATACCGGTATTCTTTACATCACCGCCATTGATATACGGAGCGCCCGTACCTGCCGTAGCAAGAATCGGAGCTTCTACCAGCCAGTCTTTAGTCTTCTTGATATAGAAGTCGGCGGTCAAACTCAAGCGGCTCCGCAAGAAACGTGCATCAATACCGATGTTGGTCTGTTCAGATGTTTCCCATGTTACGTCTTCATTGGCAAGACGGCTGGGATAAGCTCCCCAATAACCGGACTGGGCATCGGCTCCCACCTGATTGCCGAACAGGTAATGCGTATTGCTCGAAGTAATCGGAGCAGTGTACTGGTAATTGTCAATGTTCTGGTTACCTACCTGGCCCCAGCTGACACGGAGTTTCAAGAAATCCAGCCAGTCGTGCGTGTCTTCCATAAAAGCTTCGTTTGAAATCGTCCAACCTGCCGATACTGAAGGGAACACGCCATAACGGTTTCCACGAGCGAAACGGGAAGAGCCGTCGGTACGTACCGTAGCGTTAATCATATAGGTTTCTTTCCAGTTCCAGCCGAAACGGGCAAAATAAGAAACCGTACGTGTCTCATCATTCGGATGACCTGCCGCACCCAAACCGTTATCGGTACTGGTAGCCGTACCGTTATCTACATACGCATGATCCCAATCATCGAACCCGTCACGCAAAATACCATTTGTAGCACGCAAATACGTACCGTTATATCGGCTGATTTCCATACCCAGCAAGGCATTGAAGGCATGTTCGCCCACCGTCCAGTCGTATGTAGCTGTATTCGTCCATGTCATCGTCAATCCGTGCGACATGTTTTGGGCAGCACTGGTACGTGTGTTGTTGAAACTATAAATAGAGAACTGATACAGCGGAGAAAAGCTGCGGTATTCGTTCGTGCTGTAAACAGCACCGAATACGGTACGGAACTTCAGGTTCTTGACAGGCTGTAATTCGGCATACACATTGCCCGAGAATGTCACGTCCTTGTTCTCATTGTTGCTGTTGGTCATCATGCTTCCATAAGGGTTGCCATCGGCATTATACCAATCCGAATTGGTCGTATCGTTATAAGGTGAATCATAAATGTTGTTATCGCTATAAATAGGTGCTAACGGAGAAGTCCCGAACGCGCCGCGAAGCGTATTGTTATATTGGTTACCTACTGAAATACCGTTGTTCATCTTATAAACGAAGCTGACCTGCTCTCCTACCTTCAACAAGTCGGAATCCTTGAAAAGCTTGTGTTCCGAATTGATACGGAAGTTGTAACGTTCGTAATTCGATACGTCCTTACCACCTACGATACCTTCCTGGCTCATATACCCTAACGACATCGCGTAAGTAGAAGTTTCCGAACCTCCGGTAATGCCCAGCGTATAACTCTGTGTCTGGGCATTGTTCTGGAACATCGAGTTTACCCAGTCGGTATCATACACATTGCCGTTGGCATCGTAAATGCTCTCGTACGAGCTCCAGTCGTAAGGCGCATTACCCGAATTGACCGCCTGTTCGTCCATAATCATCATGTACTCCTGCGCGTTCAGCATGTCCGCCTTGCGTGCCTGGGTCTGCCATCCGTAGTAGGCATCAAACGAAATCTGCGCCTTGCCAGCCTTACCGCTCTTGGTGGTTATCAATACCACACCGTTGGCAGCCTGTGCACCGTAGATAGCAGCCGATGCAGCATCCTTCAACACATCGATGCTTTCGATATCGGCTGGATTCAACGTAGAGATATCACCACCTACTCCATCAATCAGATACAAAGGTTCAGCATTGCCCACCGTACCCAAACCACGGATACTTACTTTCATCGATTCGCCCGGCTGACCAGAGGTAGACGAAATGTTCACACCCGGCGTCTGTCCTTGCATCGCCTGCAAGGGGCTGTTGGTATTCATCTTCGCCAGCGTCTCGCCTTTCACCTGCACCGTGGCACCGGTGACCAGCTTCTTTTTCTGCACACCGTAACCTACTACAACTACTTCTTCCAGCGTCTCGCTATCCTCGTTCATCACAATGTTTAAGGTACGCTGGTTCGTAATTTCCACTTCCTGGGTTACGAAACCGATATACGAGAACACCAACGTCTGTCCGGGCTGCACCGTTACGGTGTAGTTCCCGTCCAGGTCGGTAATGGCTCCATTGGATGTTCCTTTCACCTGCACGCTGACGCCGATAAGCGGCAACTGGTCAGCGGCCGAAGTAACAACACCCGAAACAGTTAGATTTTCTTGTGAAGCCGGAGCGGCGTTCACACCACTTGCAGGGATGCATAGCAACATCGCCATTGCAAGAAAACACATGTGCACGAATGTGCACTTTCTGAATAAGTGTTTACTCATGGTACTTTGTTTAATAGTTAAAATTACATTCTTCTACATGTCCCGGAAAAGCCACGCCACATGCGTTTCTCTCATCAAGACGCTACAAATATATTACAGATTGTAGAAAAAGAAGGGATGCATTTGTTTCCCGATAGGACATGATTTGTTTTCCGCACTATTTAATAACTTTTCAATCCCTACAACACATATATAAGCATCCGCCCACGCACGTATTTGCAAGCGCCGATGATGATACCTGCACAAGCCGGTGATTATATATGCGAACTTACCGGCACGGGAACGGCATCTTGTCACAAGATTCCCGCACGCTCTACTTCTTCTATCCAAAGCTCTGACATGCGCCGGTGTCCCGCAGGTGTGGGATGAATGCCGTCCCATATCCAATATGTGTCCTGCGAGGAAGGTGCTTCACGCAAGAGGATTTCGAACATTTCATCATAAGGCAAATACACCGCCTTGTACTCAACGGCTATCCGCTTCACGATGCGGGCAAGGGTATGCACCAGACTATCACGCAAGGCAAATCCTTCCGATTCCTTCATCGAACCCGTGAAAGCCGTAAAGGGAGCACCCAGCACCAGCTTCAGGTTGGGATTGGCACGTAAAGAACGGTCGAGCAAGGCACGGTAACGCTTCTCCCACCCCAAGGTATCGAAAGGCTCGGCGTGCGGTCCTCCTATATAATAATGTATATCATTCGTACCTACCAATACAGAAAGTATATCGGGCTTCAAGGCTATGGCATCTTCTTCCCACCGCTTCTCAAGGTCGGCAAGCGCATTGCCGCTGATGCCCCGGTTGAAGAACTCGTATCCCTTGCCAGGATATTTGCTCTGATAATACGAGGCACACAGATACATGTACCCGCTTCCGTAGATGTGGTTCATGTCCCACAAGTTCCGCCCGGCGGAAGGCATCGCACTTCCGTCGCTATTTCCCCAATTCCCGTCGGTGATAGAATCGCCGATAAACAATACCCGAAGCCCCTGCCCGTACATCGGGAAAAGGCAAGCCAGCCCAAGCAGGCAAATCCATATTCGTTTCATATCTTATCAGATTAAAGTCACGCAAAAGTAATGATTCTCCTGTTTCACGCAAGACTTCCATCGCATCCTACAACATTTCATACCCCATTTAAAAACATCCTGCCCATAGGAAATACTGAGAATACCCTTCAAGAGACTGAAAAAAGATTATCTTTGCAAAAAAGAAAATCCAACTTCAAATCTAAACACACATACCATGCGAAACAAGAACATACTGACCTTTGCTTTGCTTGCCTTATTTTCACAGGCATTCGGACAAGGATACAAGAATCCGGTCATCCCGGGTTTTCATCCCGACCCCAGTGTCTGCAAGGCTGGAGATGACTATTATCTGGTGAACAGTTCGTTCCAATACTTTCCCGGTGTCCCCCTGTTCCATAGCAAGGACCTTGTCCATTGGGAACAGATAGGCAATTGCCTGGACAGGCCCTCACAAGTCGACCTGACAGGAGCCAATGCCTGGGGAGGCATCTATGCCCCTACCATCCGTTATCATGAAGGAACATTTTACATGATAACCACCAACGTTTCGGGAAAAGGAAACTTTCTGGTGCATACCACCGACCCGCGCGGCGGATGGTCGGACCCCGTATGGCTGAAGCAAGGAGGCATCGACCCTTCGCTCTACTTCGAGAACGGGAAATGCTACATGGTGAGCAACCCCGACAATTACATCACCCTGTGCGAAATAGACCCGATGAGCGGAGAACAACTCTCTCCCTCGCGCAAGATATGGGGCGGCACAGGAGGCAGATATCCCGAAGGTCCTCATATTTATAAGAAAGACGGATGGTACTACCTGCTTATCTCGGAAGGCGGAACCGAAACGGGACATAGCGTCACCATCGCACGCAGCGCTTTCATTGAAGGTCCCTACACACCGAATCCTGCCAACCCCATCCTGACACATGCTTGCGTGGCAGGACAAGCCAGCCCGATACAAGGAACGGGACATGCCGACCTGGTAGAGGGAACCGACGGCTCGTGGTGGATGGTCTGCCTCGCTTACCGCATCATGCCGGGCACACACCATACGTTAGGGCGTGAAACCTATCTGGCACCCGTGCGCTGGGACAAAGGTGCATGGCCGGTAGTAAACGGAAACGGTACCATAGCGATAAACATGGACGTGCCCACACTTCCTCTCACTCCTTCCAAACCACAACCCGATACCTTCGAGTTCGAAGAAGAAAAGCTATCGCCCGAATGGGTATACCTGCAAAACCCGATACCGGAAAACTATGCCTTCGAAGACGGAAAACTACGCCTGAGCGCAACAAACACGACCCTGAGCGACGGGAAAAGCCCTACATTCGTCGCGCTCCGGCAAGACCAGTTTGATATGGATGCCTCCACAAAAGTAGCACTCCGGCAGGCTCAGCCAGGAGATGAAGCCGGCATCACGGCGTTCATGGATTTTAGGTCCCATTACGACCTGTTCGTGCGCCAGGAAGCAAACGGAAAGCAATCCGTCGTGCTCCGCTACCAATTGGGTGAATTAAAGCACATCGAAAAAGAGGTGGCACTTCCCGATACAAGCCCTGTGATACTGAACCTGAAAGCGGACATAAACGTCTACCGCTTCGGATATACCGTCGACGGTAAATACCACGAATTAGGTAAAATGAACACACGCTACCTGAGTTCGGAAACCGCAGGAGGATTTACGGGAGTGATGTTGGGACTGTACGCCGTATCAGCATCTCCCGAATCGAAAGCATTTGCCGATTTTGATTACTTCAAATACCAACGACCATGAAAAGAAACCTATTCATTCTCTTACTTCTGCTCTTCCCTCTGATGCTCCTTGCGCAAAAAGAGGCGAAGCCCATCAAGGTGGCTTGCGTAGGGAACAGCATCACCGAAGGATTTGCCCTGGCACATCCGGAAACAGAAAGCTATCCCGCCGTACTCCAACGCCTGCTGGGAGACGGGTATCAAGTAGGCAACTTCGGACTTACCGCCCATACCCTGATGATGAAAGGCAACCTGCCCTACATGAGCAAACAACCTTTCAAGGACGCACAAGCCTTCTTGCCCGACATCGTGACCATCAAGCTGGGAACAAACGATTCAAAACCAATAAACTGGATACACAAGGAAGACTTCAAGAAAGACTTGAACACGATGATAGATGCCTTCGAAGCACTCCCCTCGCATCCGCGCATCTACCTGTGCCTGCCCATTCCATCCGACCGGAAAGACTGGGGCATCAACGACAGTACCATCGTGAACGGCATCATCCCACGCATCCGTGAAATGGCACACGAACGTAACTTGCCCGTCATTGACCTGCACACGCCGATGCTTCCTTATTATCCGAAAGAATATACCGACGGAGTGCACCCGAACAAATACGGTGCCATCATAATAGCCGAAAATATCTACAAGGCACTGACCGGAAAAGACCCCGTACCTGCACCAGGCAGAGCCGACCAGACCCTATGGTATGACAAACCGGCAAAACAATGGGAAGAAACCCTTCCGCTGGGCAACGGACGTCTGGGCATGATGCCCGACGGAGGCATCACGAAAGAGCACATCGTACTGAATGAAATCAGCATGTGGAGCGGTTCGGAAGCAGACTACCGCAACCCGGAAGCTGCCGAAAGCCTTCCCCGCATCCGCCAACTCCTGTTTGAAGGCAAAAATAAAGAAGCACAAGAATTGATGTACACAAGCTTCGTACCCAAAAAACCTGAAAAAGGAGGCACATTCGGATGTTTCCAAATGCTTGCCGATATGTACATCAACTATACCTTCCCTGATACGATAAGCCAAGCGAAAGATTACCTGCGCTGGCTCAATCTGGATGAAGGTGTGGCATATACCACCTTCACGAAAAACGCTACGCGCTATATCCGCGAATATTTCGTGTCAAGAAACAAAGATGTAATGCTGATTCACCTGCAGGCAGATCGTCCGGACGCACTTGGATTCCATTTAACTTTGAGCCGTCCCGAACGGGGACATGTGCGGAAACTGAGCGAAGGGAAACTGGAAATAACGGGAACACTGGACAGCGGAAATGAACGGCAAGAAGGCATACGCTATGCTGCCATAGCCGGTGTAAAACTATCGGGCAAGAAAAGCCGGATGCATACTCATGCAGATGGCATTGAAGTTTCGGATGCTGACGAGGCATGGATTATCGTATCGGCGAACACTTCGTATATGAAAGGCGAAATCTATCAGACCGAAACCCAACGCCTGCTCGACCAAGCCCTGGCTTCCGACCTGACACAAGCCAAACAAGAAGCAACCGGTGAATACCAACAACTCTTCCACCGTGCCGGCATCGAATTACCCGAAAATAAAACCGTGTCCCAATTAAGCACCGACAAGCGGCTGGAGGCTTTCCAAACGCAGGATGACCCTTCTCTGGCTGCCCTTTATTACAATTACGGACGCTATCTGCTGATTAGCAGTACCCGCCCCGGAAGCTTGCCTCCCAACCTGCAAGGGCTTTGGGCGAACGGAGTAATGACTCCGTGGAATGGAGACTATCATACCAACATCAATGTCCAGATGAACCACTGGCCGGTAGAACCTTGCAATTTGTCGGAATTGTACCAACCGCTCGTCGACCTGATAAAAAGACTGGTACCCAGTGGAGAAGAAACCGCAAAGGCTTTCTATGGTTCCGAAGCAAAAGGCTGGGTACTCCACATGATGACCAACGTATGGAACTATACCTCACCGGGCGAACATCCTTCATGGGGAGCGACCAATACAGGAGGCGCATGGCTTTGCGCACATCTGTGGGAGCACTATCTGTATACGGGCAACAAACAATACCTTGCCGATATTTATCCCTTATTAAAAGGAGCTTCGGAGTTCTTCTACTCTACCATGGTACGTGAACCGGAACACGGATGGCTGGTGACGGCTCCCACTTCCTCTCCCGAAAACGAGTTTTATGTATCAAAGAAAGACCGGACCCCTATCAGCGTATGCATGGGACCCACGATGGACATCCAATTGGTAAGGGAACTTTACACCCATGTGATTGAAGCCGCATCCATCCTGCATACAGACTCTCTTTATGCCAATCAATTGAAAGAAGCAAGCGCCCAACTTCCTCCACACCAGATCAGCAAGAAGGGGTATCTGATGGAATGGCTCAAAGACTACGAAGAAACGGATGTACATCACCGGCACGTGTCGCATCTGTATGGTTTGCATCCGGGAAACCAAATCTCGCTTTATTATACACCCGAATTGGCAGAAGCATGTAAAGTTACGTTAGAACGAAGAGGAGACGGAGGAACAGGATGGAGCCGCGCATGGAAAATAAACTTCTGGGCACGACTGGGTGACGGAAACCGGGCATACACCTTATTCCGTAACCTGCTTTATCCTGCCTATACCCAAGAAAACCCCCATGAACACGGAAGCGGAACTTTTCCCAACCTGTTCTGTTCGCACCCGCCTTTCCAAATAGACGGGAACTGGGGAGGCACTTCGGGGATCAGTGAAATGCTGATACAAAGCCAGGATGGATTCATCAACCTGCTCCCTGCCCTGCCCGACTCGTGGAAAGAAGGAAACTTATACGGATTCAAAGTACGTGGAGGCGCTATGGTCAGCATGAAATGGAAAGAAGGAAAGCCGGTAGAAGTTATTCTTACCGGAGGCTGGAATCCGAATGTCAAGATTAAGATGCCGGAAAGCATAACCGAAGTTTCGGTGAACGGAGAGAAACGCAAAGCGGAAAAGTTTGTGGAACTTACGGTGCCGGAAGGGGAAATAGCAAGACTGCGCTTTTAAAACCAAATGAATGTCTGCAAACAGCCAATGCATACCCCTGAAAAATGAATATATACTGCATACGCGGTTGAATATATACTGCATTCGCTTACGGATATATACTTCATCGGCAGATGCAGTACTACTGCGTTTTCAACTCAGATAGACTGACTAAATGCGGACATTCATATACAATAATACTATCTTATCAAAAGATAATACCCCCAATGACATTACTTAGAAAAAACAAAAGAACGATTTATCTTTGAACAACACCAATAAACAAATATATCATGAAACATCTAAAAAACATTGCACTGGCTTCTGTTTTGTGTGCAGGAACCTGTTTAAATGCAGAAGGACAAACCGTCCCGCCTGCCATCCCTTCTGACCCCGAAATCGAAGCCAACATCCAAAATTGGCTCAAGAAAATGACCATCGAGGAAAAGATAGGTCAGATGTGTGAAATCACCATCGATGTAGTGACCGACTTCGAAGCGAGCCAAAAGGACGGGTTCACCCTGGACAAAGCCAAGCTGGATACCGTTATCGGGAAATACAAGGTCGGCTCGCTCCTGAACGTTCCCCTGAGCATTGCCCAGCCGAAAGAGAAATGGGCGGAAGCCATCAGGCAGATTCAGGAACTTTCGATGAAGGAAATCGGAATCCCCTGCATCTATGGCGTAGACCAGATACACGGAACCACTTATACTCTTGATGGAACCCTGTTCCCGCAAGGTGTCAACATGGGAGCCACATTCAACCGGGACCTGGTAAAGCGTGAAGCCGAAATCTCGGCATACGAAACCAAAGCGGGATGCATCCCCTGGACGTATGCTCCCGTAGTAGATTTGGGAAGAGACCCGCGCTGGTCGCGCATGTGGGAGAACTATGGAGAGGACTGCTACGTGAATGCGGAAATGGGCAAAGCGTCGGTCATCGGCTTCCAAGGCGAAGACCCGAACCACATCGGCAAATATAACGTAGCCGCCTGTATGAAACACTATATGGGCTATGGCGTTCCGGTTTCGGGCAAGGACCGTACGCCCTCTTCCATCTCGCGGAGCGACATGCGCGAAAAGCACTTCGCGCCTTATCTGGCAGCCGTCCGCCAGGGGGCGTTGAGCGTGATGGTCAACTCGGGCGTGGACAACGGCATGCCCTTCCATGCCAACAGGGAATTCCTGACCCAATGGCTGAAAGAAGACTTGAACTGGGACGGGCTGGTGGTAACAGACTGGGCGGACATCAACAACCTGTGTACCCGCGACCACATTGCCGCGACCAAGAAAGAAGCCATCAAGATAGCCATCAACGCCGGCATTGACATGTCGATGGTGCCATACGAAGTGAGCTTCTGCGATTACCTGAAAGAACTGGTACAGGAAGGCGAAGTGCCCATGAGCCGTATTGACGATGCGGTAGCGCGTGTCTTGCGCCTGAAATACCGTCTCGGGCTCTTCGACAAGCCTTACTGGAGCACCGGAGACTATCCGGAATTCGGTTCAAAAGAATTTGCTGATGTAGCCCTCCAGGCAGCCGAAGAGTCGGAAGTGCTGCTTAAGAACGAAGGGGGCATCCTGCCGCTCGCCAAAGGCACGAAGATTCTTCTGGCTGGCCCGAACGCCAACTCCATGCGGTGCCTGAACGGAGGCTGGTCATACAGCTGGCAAGGGCACCGTGCCGACGAATGCGCCCAGGCATACAACACCATCTACGAAGCCCTCTGCAACAAGTTCGGCAAAGAGAACATCCTCTACGAACCGGGCGTGACTTACGCTCCCTACAAGAACGATAACTGGTGGGAAGAGAACACGCCGGAAATTGACAAGCCGGTAGCCGCCGCTCAAAATGCCGATGTCATCATCGCTTGCATCGGCGAGAATTCCTATTGCGAGACTCCGGGCAACCTGACCGACCTGAACCTTTCGATGAACCAGCAAAACCTGATGAAGGCATTGGCTGCAACCGGCAAGCCCGTCATCCTGATTCTGAACGAAGGCCGCCCGCGCCTGATAAAGGATATCGAACCGCTTGCCAAAGCCGTAGTAAACGTAATGCTTCCGGGCAATTACGGAGGAGACGCCCTGGCAAACCTGCTTGCAGGCGACGCCAATTTCAGCGGGAAGATGCCGTACACCTATCCGAAACATATCAATGCCCTCGCCACCTACGACTACAAGCCGTGCGAGAACATCGGACAGATGGGCGGGAACTACAATTATGATTCGGTCATGGATATCCAATGGCCTTTCGGATTCGGACTGAGCTACACTACCTATAAATACAGCAACCTGAAGGTAGACAAGGTCCAATTTACCGCCGATGATGAGCTGACCTTCACCGTAGACGTGACCAACACGGGAAGCGTGGCAGGCAAGGAAAGCGTATTGCTTTACTCGAAAGACTTGGTGGCAAGCAGCACCCCCGACAACATCCGCCTGCGCAACTTCGAGAAGGTTTCCCTGAATCCGGGCGAAACCAAGACCGTAACCATGAAGCTGAAAGGAAGCGACCTGGCTTTCGTCAACTATTACGGAAAATGGACGCTGGAGAAAGGTGACTTCAAAGTGAAGTGCGGCGACCAGTGGATAGACCTGCAATGCACACAAACCAAGGTGTGGGATACCCCTAACCGATAAATTATAATCGAACACAGAGACACGGAGACACGGAGAAAAAATAAAAAACTCTGCGTCTCCGTTTCTTTGTGTTTAAATAAATCGTATCTTTGGCAAAACATTAATCAAAAACATCATATCATGATAACATTCCCTAACGCCAAAATAAACTTAGGCCTCAACGTTGTAGAAAAACGTGCCGACGGATACCATAATATCGAAACCGTCTTTTATCCGATTAACCTGCAAGACGCACTCGAAGTAAACCGGTTGGAGAACAGAAGCGAACCTTTCCGCCTCTGTGTCAAAGGCACTCTGCTCGATGGTGCCCCCGAAGATAACCTTGTAGTAAAAGCCTACCTTTTGCTTCGCGAAAAATACCAGTTGCCTCCTGTCGACATTCATTTATATAAACATATCCCTACCGGAGCCGGATTAGGAGGAGGCTCTGCCGACGGAGCTTTCATGATTAAGCTATTGAACGAAAAATTCCAAATCGGACTGACCGTTCAGGAAATGGAAGAATATGCCGCACGCATCGGAGCCGATTGCGCTTTCTTTGTGCGCAACCAACCCGTATTTGCCACCGGCATCGGAAATATCTTCGAACCTGTCACTTGCACACTTGCCGATTATCGGCTGGTATTGGTCAAACCGCAAAACGCAATTTCGACCAGCGAAGCCTATAGCCGCATCAAGCCGCATTATCCGGAAAAATCGGTGAAAGAAATCATCCGCCAGCCCGTAGAGACTTGGAAAGACGAATTAAAAAATGATTTCGAAGAATCGGTGTTCGCCCTCTATCCCGAAATAGCCGCCATCAAAGACAAAATGTACGACTTGGGAGCCGTATATGCCTCGATGACAGGTTCCGGGTCAGCCGTTTACGGCATCTTCCGCGAACGGATTGAGAACATAGACGCCATTTTCAGCGGATACTTTTGCCGCCAACGAGAAATGATTTAACAATATGATGAGAACGCAGAGACGCGGAGTTCACATAAAAATCCGCCACCTATGAGCGACCCAAACATCCATCGTTTTACATCGCCCATCGAAGGCATTCCTTTGCCTTCGGCATTCACATATCCCTTCCATTACACCCCTCACCCCTTGGTGCAAATGGCAGCACACGAAGTACAAGTCTATCTTCGTACCCGTTCCGATTGGGAAGAGGAATTGAATAAAGGAAAGATGTTCGGCGTGCTTCTGATACAAGACAAAGAAGGGAATGTGGGCTACCTGACGGCCTTCTCGGGAAACCTTGCCCAAAATAACCGGCAGAATGGATTCGTGCCTCCGGTATACGACCTCTTGCGCCCCGATGGATTCTTCAAATTAGAAGAAAGTGAAATATCTGACATCAACCGGCGCATCGAAGCATTGGAAAAAGAGGAAACCTACCTGCATCTGCAACATGCCTGTCAAATCAACATGCAGACCAGCCAAGAGGCATTGGCGAAAGCCAAGGATGAAATGAAACGAGCTAAGCTTTTGCGCGAAGAAAAGCGGGGAAAAGGAATCTCACCCGAAGAGGAAGCCCAACTTATCAAAGAAAGCCAGTTCCAAAAAGCCGAATACAAACGCCTGGAGAAAAGGCTAAAACTACAAGGAGAAGAACTAAAAGCCTCTCTCTCGGTTTTCGAGAATCAAATACAAATCTTAAAACACGAACGGAAAACCCGCTCGGCGGCACTCCAGCAAAAACTATTCGAACAGTTTCGCATGCTCAATGCTCAAGGAGAAGAAAAAGACCTTTGCCAAATCTTTCATGAAACCCCACAAGGCACACCACCTGCAGGAGCCGGCGAATGTGCCTTGCCCAAACTTCTGCAATACGCCTACCAACATAACTTTCACCCTTTAGCCATGGGAGAATTTTGGATCGGCGAATCTCCCAAAGAAGAAATCCGACACGAAGGACATTTCTATCCCTCGTGCAAGAATAAATGTGAACCCATACTGAAACACATGCTTATCGGATTACAGGTAGAACCCAATCCCTTGGCAGGAAGAGAGACAAAGAAAAAAGAACTGGAAATTGTATACGAAGACGAATGGCTAATTGTAGTAAATAAGCCTGAAGGCATGCTTTCCACACCTGGCAAACTGATCACAGATTCGGTCTATACCCGCCTGCATACACTTTATCCTACCGCAACAGGCCCACTTATTGTCCATCGCCTTGATATGGCTACATCCGGATTGTTGCTGGTTGCCAAAACCAAAGAAATTCATTATGCACTACAAAAAATGTTCGCTTCCCGACGGATACAAAAACGATACACAGCATGGCTGAACGGCATCGTAACCACAGATGAAGGTATCATCAACCTTCCTATTTGCCCCGACTATGACAATCGTCCTTATCAAATGGTGCATTCCGAATACGGGAAACCAGCCATTACCCGTTATAAAGTGCTCGGACGGAAAGAAGGTAAAACCCGCATTGCATTCTATCCCCTCACCGGACGCACTCACCAACTGCGCGTCCATGCGGCTCATCCCGACGGACTGAATTGCCCCATCATAGGCGATGAATTATATGGCAAGAAAGCAGACCGGCTCTACCTCCATGCCGCCGGACTTTCCTTTATCCATCCCGTCACTCACCAGCCACTCGTAATCCGGAAAGAAGCCGGATTCTGACGCATTAGCAGACAGAAGGCGTTACAATTGTTACAAATGACAATTACAAAAATCAGATTTTAACAAGAAGAGTTCATGGAGAGAGAGTGACACATATATATATTTATATATAATATAATTTATGGTCAAGAATCTTCTTTCCTTCTTTTTCAGTTTTAGTAATTGTCATTTGTAACAATTGTAACGCCGTAACGGAATCCCCACTTATATGCATGTCCCTTCGGATATAGATGCACAGCCCGATGCAGATAGTTCCGTGTGCCTCCGCAAGCATCCGGACCCGATATAACCGTACTTACCGGACAATTCAAGCAAGCACTTCATCGGCTAATTGCAGAATTCATTGCCCGAAATTTGGCTATACCGAAATATAAATCTATATTTGTAGATAGTTGACAAGAAATGAAAGCAAAAAACAAATGACAGATTATCCGCAACTATTGGTTTACAAGGCATCAGCAGGTTCAGGAAAAACCTTTACCCTTGCCCTACATTATATTAAGCAATTAGTGGAAGACCCCACGGCCTACCGTCACATTCTGGCGGTAACTTTTACCAACAAGGCAACCGCCGAAATGAAAAACCGTATTCTGGAGCAATTATACGGATTAGGGTACGGTTTGCCGACATCCAAAAGCTACCTCCAAGAATTGAAGAAAACCTGTGCACTGAGCGATACAGAAATACGGCAAGCGGCAATCCGGGCATTACACAACATCATCCATGACTACAGCCGTTTCCGCATCGAAACCATTGATTCGTTTTTCCAAGCTGTATTACGCAATCTGGCACGCGAGCTGGAACTGGGAGCCAACATGACCATAGAACTGAATAACGCAGATGTGCTTTCGGATACTGTAGACGCCATGATAGAAAAGTTAGACAGGCTCTCTCCTTTATTAAGCTGGCTGTTGGAATACATCGAACAACGCATCTCGGACGATAAGAGATGGGATATTTCAGACGAAATCAAGGGATTCGGACGCAACATTCTTGATGAAAGATACATCGAGAAAGGCGAAGGATTGCGCCGCAAACTGGCAGACCCGGCATTCATCCCTGCCTACCGGAAGAAACTGGAATCACTCCGCAAAGACGTCTTGGAGCAGATGAAAAGCTTCAGCCAACAGTTTTTCGACACATTGGAACTGAACAGCTTAACACCCGCAGATTTGAAAAACGGCACACGAGGCATCAGCAGTTATTTCGACAAACTGAGCAAGGGCAAGCTGAGCAATGACGTACGAAACGCCACGGTAGAAAAAAGCCTGGCAAGCGCGGAAAACTGGGCGACACAGGCTTCCCCAAAACGTGCCGAAATCCTCAGCCTCGCCACACGCGAACTGATTCCCCTGCTTAACACCGCAGAAGAATTCCGCACAAAGAACAACCTGATAGCCAACTCGTGCGACCTCTCGCTCAGATACTTGAACAACCTGCGCTTGCTTGCTCACATTGACGAAGAACTTCGCCTGCAGAACCAGTTGCATAACCGCTTCCTCCTCTCAGACACCAACGCCCTGCTGCACAGCCTGATGAACGAAGGAGATGCTGCTTTCGTCTACGAAAAGATTGGCACCAGCATCGACAGGGTGATGATAGACGAGTTCCAAGACACTTCGCGCATGCAATGGGAAAACTTCCACCTGCTCTTGAAAGAAAGCCTTGCACAACGGGAAGGAAGCCTCATCGTAGGCGACATCAAACAGAGCATTTACCGCTGGCGGAACGGGGATTGGAAAATACTGGCTGGATTGAATACCGATTCCTCCTTACGTATCCGTGAACTGACCTTGCAAACCAATTGGCGAAGCGAAGCGCGCATTGTGCGTTTCAACAACATCTTCTTCACCTCTGCCTGCCAGACGCTGAACCAGCGTTACGAGGAAGAAAAAGGCGAATCGTGCCTGCCCCTGCTCAATGCCTATAGCGATGTATGTCAGCAAACGGCAAAACAGACCGAAAAGGGATATGTAAAGCTCACGTTCCTGACAGACACTCCGGAACAATCTTATGCCGAGGCAACCTTAGAAGAATTGGCAAAAGAGACCGAATGCCTTATCCGGCACGGCATCCGCACAAACGACATCGCCATTCTGGTGCGCAAAAACAAAACAATCCCTGCCATTGCCGATTACTTCGACAAACATACCCCCTACCGCATCGTATCAGATGAAGCCTTCCGGTTAGACGCCTCGCTGGCGGTATGCATGATGATAGACGGGCTGCGCTACCTCACCTCGCCCGAAGACCGTATAGCCGGAGCACGACTTGCCGTGGCATACCAGCGGGAAATCCTGCACACCCATACGACACTAAACCGCATTTTGCAGGATGACATCAGCACGTATTTGCCCGCTGGCTTCACAGAACACATCGCCGAACTGCGGCTGATGCCTCTATATGAACTACTGGAGAAACTTTTCCTCTTGTTCGACATGAAAGGAATCGAGCACCAAGATGCCTACCTCTGCGCTTTCTATGATGCCGTGACCGAATACATGCAGCAACACTCGTCTGAACCGACTGCATTCATCACCTATTGGGACGAACGCTTACACGAGAAAACCATTCCTTCGGGTGAAATAGAAGGCATCCGGATTCTCTCTATACACAAGTCGAAAGGATTGGAATTCCATACAGTCCTGATTCCTTTCTGCGATTGGAAAATGGAAAACGAGACCAATAACCACTTGATATGGTGCCAAGCGCAAGACGACGGATTAGAGCCGTTCAACCAACTGGACCTCGTGCCGGTGAACTATTCTTCGGCGATGGCAGAATCGGTATTCAAGGCAAGCTATTGGGACGAACGGCTTCAGCTTTGGGTAGACAACCTGAACTTGCTCTATGTAGCATTTACCCGCGCCTGCAAGAACCTTATTATATGGGGAAGAACCGGAAACCGCCAAAAAGGAACCGTATCCGAACTGCTGGAACAAACTGTTCCCCAACTTCCGATTTGGAGCACCCGCGAAGAAAGCGATGAAGACACTCCTGTCACATATACTTTCGGTGAGCTTTTCCCTTCGGAGATGAAAGCGGAAAAGCATTCGGACAATCCACTTGCCACGCCCCCCGAAAGTGTCACCGTACGGGTAGAGTCAATAGAAACCCCTATCGAATTCAAGCAATCGAACCAATCCGCCGACTTTATCCAAAGCGAAGACGAGAGCGAAGAAGAACGGAAAGAATACATCCGCCAAGGACAATTGCTGCATCAAGTATTTGCTTCAATCCGAACCGAAAATGAATTGCCGCAAGCCATTTCCCGTCTGGTTTTCGAAGGTGTGCTGGAATCGGAGAAGCAAGCGGAGCAAATCGAAGAATTGGCACGCTGGGCACTCGCTCATCCACACGTAAGGGACTGGTACGATGGGACATGGGAGTTATATAACGAATGCAGCATCATCTATGCCGATGAAGCGGGCAATCTCCAGACCCGACGCCCCGACCGTGTGATGATGAAAGACGGGAAAGTAATCGTAGTTGATTTCAAATTCGGAAAAAAGAAACAAGGTTACAGAAGCCAAGTAAAAGAATACATGAACCTGCTCACCCAAATGGGGTATTCCAATGTAAAAGGATATTTATGGTATGTATTTGAAAACGAATTAGAGAATGTCCGCAACTGACCCAAAGAATGATACGCTAAATAAAGGTATGCTTACTTTGCCGGCTCAGTTATCTGAAACTGCCGATAAAGCATATCTTCGATTTCGAAGGCATATCTGCGGACGGATTTAATACTAAAACAACGAACAAAATGAAAACATTTTTGCAAGAAGTAGCACACGATTTATATCAAAAGACAGAAGGTGACTTCAGCCATGTAGCCGTAGTCTTTCCGAACAAACGCGCCAGCCTGTTTTTCAACGAATGCCTGATACGGGAAAGCGAACATCCGCTTTGGTCTCCCGCCTATATCAGCATCAGCGAACTGTTCCGCCAAAGTTCCTCATGGCAAACCGGAGACCCAGTCAAACTGGTATGCGACCTATACAAAGTATTCCGCCAAGTAACCGGGAGTTCAGAACCCCTCGACAACTTCTACTTTTGGGGCGAGATGCTGATAGCCGACTTCGATGATGCCGACAAGAACCTGGCAGACACCGATGCCCTTTTCAGCAACCTGAAAGAGTTGAACGCCTTGACGGACAACTATGATTTCTTGGAGGAAGGGCAAAAAGAAGCACTTGCGCAATTCTTCCGCAATTTTTCGATGGACAGCGTTACCGAACTGAAACAACGCTTCATTTCAATATGGGACACACTGGGCGACATCTATACCCGCTACAAAGCATTGCTCGAAAGCCAAGGCATCGCTTACGAAGGCATGATGTACCGTCGGGTCATCGAGACACTGGATGTCAGCCAACTCCCTTACAAGACCTATGTATTTGTGGGATTCAATGTTTTAAACAAAGTAGAGCACACGCTTTTCCAAAAGCTGAATGATGCCGGGAAAGCCTTGTTTTATTGGGACTACGACATGTTTTATCTGAAACGTACCCCCCATGAGGCAGGTGAATTCATCCGCCGGAATTTACACGACTTTCCCTCGGAACTCCCTGCTGCACGATTCGAGAACCTGGAACAACCCAAAGAAATCACTTTCGCCGAATCACCCACAGAAAACGGGCAAACACGCTTCTTGCCTCAATGGCTCCGCAAAAATCTGACACAAGAAGAAAAAGAAACCGCCATCGTGCTCTGCAACGAAAGCCTGCTCCAGCCTGTGCTTCATTCGCTTCCTGAAAATGTAAAGCACATCAACATCACCATGGGATTCCCGCTCTCGCAAACACCCGCATATAGCTTTGCGAACGCCCTGCTGGAACTCCATACCTCCGGATACGATTCCCGGAACGGACGCTATCATTTCAAGGAAACGGTCAGCCTCTTGAAACATGCTTACACCCGCTTGCTCTCTTCTAACGCGGAAATGTTGGAAAAAGAACTGACGAAGAATAACCGCTTCTACCCTCTCCCCTCCGAACTGGAAAAAGATGAAGCGCTGGAATTGCTCTTCAAGCCTTGCCACACCAACGAAGCTTTATGCAATACCCTCTCGAAAGCCTTGCAACAGATAGCCATGCGCTATCAGGAACAAAAGACAGATGAAAAAGACGCATTCGACCAACTCTACCGCGAAGCCCTGTTTAAGGCTTTTACCCTAACTAACCGCTTCCATACTCTGCTTGAAAGCAAAGAACTGGATGTGAAACCCGATACTTTCCAACGCCTGCTGACCCGCGTCATGGCTTCTTCCAGCATTCCTTTCCATGGCGAACCAGCCATCGGTTTGCAGGTAATGGGCGTACTGGAAACACGTAACCTGGACTTCCGCCACCTGATTATGCTTTCAGTCAACGAAGGCCAACTTCCCAAAACAGGGAGCGATGCCTCATTTATCCCTTACAACCTGCGGAAAGCGTTCGGCATGACCACTATCGACCATAAGATAGCCGTCTACGCCTATTACTTTTACCGCCTTCTGCAACGCACGGAGAAAGCCACACTGGTATTCAATACTGCTACCGACGGCATCAACCGGGGCGAAATGTCACGCTTCATGCTCCAATACCTCATCGAGTGGGGATATCCCATACGCCGCATCCGGCTGGAAACCGCTCAATCCCCCCAAAACACTGCACCCATCTGCATCGAAAAAGATTCGGACGTTCTGCTCCGATTGAGACAAAGCTTCGACTTGAAATACAATCCGAAAGCCGTACTCTCTCCTTCCGCACTCAACACATACCTGGATTGCCCGCTAAAATTCTATTATAAATACGTAGCGCGGTTAAACACTCCCGATGAAGTTTCACCGGAAATCGATGCAGCCAAATTCGGAAGCATCTTCCACTATGCCGCCGAACACATCTATAAAGACCTGACCGCACACGGAAAAGTCATCAACAAAGAAACACTCGAAAAATTATTAAAGGACGAAACACGTCTGCAAACGTATGTAGACAATGGTTTCAAAGAACTTTTTTTCCATCTTTCTCCCGAAGAAAAACCAGAATACAACGGCATCCAGCTCATCAATTCCGCCGTAATCCTACGCTATATCAAACAATTGCTGAACAAAGACATAAAATATGCCCCCTTTACATTCATCGGTTCAGAACAACCCGTCCAAGAAGACATCGAAATCCACTCTACGACAGGTGTGTTCCAATCACGCATCGGAGGCACAATCGACCGGATAGATATGAAAGACAACATCTTCCGCATCGTAGATTATAAAACGGGAGGACACGCCGACACACCTCCAAGCATCCAATCGCTTTTCACCCCCAGTGCCAAACGCTCTAACTACGTGTTTCAGACCTTCCTTTATGCCGCTATCGTATGCCGGATGTTACAACAAAAGCATGATGAACGCCAAGTAGCACCTTCGCTTCTATACATCCATCAAGCTGCATCCGAAGATTATACACCAGTTATCCGAATGGGAGAACCCCGGAAGACAGAACCTGTAGAAGACTTTGCCCGGTACGAATCGGAATTCCGAGAAAATCTAGACCAGTTGCTTACGCATATCTTCTCGCCGGAAATTCCGTTTGCTCAAACCGATGAAACCGATGTATGCGCCTTTTGCGACTTCAAGGAACTATGCAAAAGAAAATAAATTCCACAAGATGCAAGGCGTATCTTTTGTGAAATAATATTCAAACAAGCGGATTTTACGGCGGTTTTTGTTAAAAAGGATTTAATAAAGGAAAGAAGTTACTTCCATATGCAACAAAATAGCAAAAATATGCGTTACTTTAAGTGTTTTTCATAGTAATAGATTTTTAGCCCAGCCCAAGCTTGTGAAAGTATGTGCTGGAAGAAGTGAAAGCGTTCGCTTCTGAAAGAAAAAGAGATTGCTTTTCCCCAGCAATCTCTTTTCATTTCACAAAAAATCCATTATTTTTGAGCGGACATTTGCCACACAACTTAAAAAAACGACACGTATGATTACCGCAGAAAACATCCTCCTCATCGGCTCTATCCTGATTTTCATCAGCATCCTCATCAGCAAAACCGGCTACAGGTTCGGCATTCCTACCCTGTTGCTTTTCCTTTTGGTGGGCATGCTTTTCGGAAGCGACGGACTAGGCATCCAGTTCAACAGCGCAGAAGACGCCCAATTCATCGGAATGATTTCCCTGAGCATTATCCTGTTCACGGGCGGAATGGACACACGCTTCCATGAAATCAAACCCGTCTTGACACAGGGCATACTGCTCTCCACCATAGGCGTGCTGCTCACTACCCTGCTGACCGGATGGTTCATTTATTACCTGTCGTGCCATACCCGTGCAGACATCCATGTGACCATGCTCGCCGGCATGCTACTTGCAGCCACCATGTCATCTACCGACTCGGCTTCGGTATTCAGCCTGCTTCGCTCGCAACGGATGAACCTGAAAGAAAACCTGCGCCCCATGCTGGAACTGGAAAGCGGAAGCAACGACCCCATGGCATACATGCTCACCATCGTGCTCATACAGGTCATCGGAAGCGGTTCAAACCTGGAAGCAGGCGTCATTGCACGCGACCTGCTCATGCAGTTTTTCTTCGGAGGAGTCATCGGCTATGCCGCAGGCAAGTTCGGTGTGTGGCTATTAAACCGCATCAATTTGCCCAACACCTCTCTCTACCCCATCCTGTTGCTAAGCATTGTCTTTATCACCTTCACCGCCACCGATTTAGTAAAAGGCAACGGATACCTGGCGGTTTACATAGTCGGAGTCATCGTGGGCAACGCACGCCTTGCCTCGCGAAAAGAAACACAGACTTTCATGGACGGCCTGACCTGGCTGGTACAAATCATCATGTTCATTGCCCTCGGATTGCTGGTCAACCCACACGAGATGATAGACATTGCAGGCGTAGCGTTGCTCATCGGCGTCTTCATGATTGTGGTGGCACGCCCTGTAAGCGTGTTCCTTTGCCTGCTGCCTTTCCGGAACATCTCCGGCAGGGCACGGGTTTTCGTGTCGTGGGTAGGGCTTCGCGGTGCCGTTCCCATCATCTTCGCCACCTATCCTGTCATAGCCCAAATACCCGGCTCGAACCAACTGTTCAACATCGTGTTCTTCATCACCCTCCTTTCACTTGTCATTCAGGGGATGAGTATTTCGCAAATGGCGCGCTGGCTCAAGCTCGATATTCCTCAAGAAAAAGAGGGGAACGAGTTCGGCGTAGAGCTTCCTGAAGAAATAGACACCCGCCTGGACGACCTGACCCTCACCGCTGACATGCTCAAGGAAGGAAACCGGCTGACCCACATCGACTTGCCCCAAGGCACATTGGTAATGCTGGTAAAGCGAGGAAACGAATTCATTATCCCCAACGGGCAAACAGAACTTCATGAAGGCGACAAGCTTTTGCTCATTTCTGAAAATAAACAGAAAAAGCGACAAAATACGTAAATAAGGAAATAAACCGAAGAGATTTTTTCCTTACCTTTGAGAAGTGTGGTGTCTCCAGCACACGGACGACACCGTGAAGTATAGGCAACTGTCAAATTTAAATCATACACTTATGGAAAACTATCTTTTCTGGATTGCTCCAGCCGCCTCGTTCCTGGCACTCGCCTTGGCGGCTTTCTTCTACAAGCAAATGAAAGGAGAAAGCGAAGGAACGCCCGAGATGCAAAAAATCGCCGAACACGTACGCCGCGGCGCGATGTCGTACCTCAAACAACAATACAAGGTAGTGACCTTGGTATTCATCGGACTTGCCCTCCTGTTTGCCATCATGGCTTACGGATTCAACCTGCAAAACCATTGGGTGCCCGTCGCTTTCCTCACGGGAGGTTTCTTCTCCGGACTCTCCGGATACTTGGGCATGAAGACCGCCACATACGCTTCGGCACGCACCGCCAATGCCGCCCGAAACTCGCTTGACAAAGGCTTGCGCATCGCCTTCCGGAGCGGAGCCGTAATGGGGCTGGTCGTGGTAGGATTAGGCTTATTCGATATCTCTTTCTGGTACCTGCTTTTAGAATGGTGCATCCCAGACGATATGCTCAACCCGACTTCGAAACTTTGTATTATCACCACCACAATGCTCACTTTCGGAATGGGAGCCTCTACGCAAGCGCTCTTCGCCCGTGTAGGCGGAGGTATCTATACGAAAGCCGCTGATGTGGGAGCCGACCTCGTAGGAAAAGTAGAAGCAGGTATTCCCGAAGACGACCCGCGCAATCCCGCCACCATTGCCGATAACGTAGGAGATAACGTAGGAGATGTAGCAGGCATGGGAGCCGACCTCTACGAATCCTATTGCGGCTCTATCCTTGCCACTGCCGCATTGGGGGCAGCAGCCTTCATCGGAAGCGGAGATACTGAAATGCAATTCAAAGCAGTCATCGCCCCGATGCTGATAGCCGCCATCGGCATCATCCTTTCCATCATTGGCATCTTCTCCGTACACACCCGCGAGAACGCCACAATGAAAGAACTCCTGAAAGCCCTCTCTACGGGTACCAACCTCAGTTCGTTCCTGATTGTCATCGGCACGTTCTTCATTCTTTGGCTGCTCGGATTAGACAACTGGGTAAACATTTCGTTAGCAGTGGTAGTAGGGCTTTTGGTAGGCATTGTCATCGGGCAGTCTACCGAATATTATACTTCGCAATCGTATAAACCGACAAAGAAACTTGCCGAAAGCGGAAAAACAGGTCCTGCCACGGTCATCATCTCCGGTATCGGATTGGGAATGATTTCCACTACTATCCCCGTCATAGCAGTTGTGGCCGGCATCATCCTCTCCTATTGGCTGGCTTCAGGATTCGACTTTACGAACATCAGCATGGGACTTTACGGCATCGGCATTGCGGCAGTAGGCATGCTCTCTACCTTGGGCATCACCCTTGCTACAGATGCTTACGGACCGATAGCCGACAATGCAGGAGGAAACGCCGAAATGAGTAAATTAGGTGAAGAAGTGCGCCGGCGCACCGATGCGCTCGACTCGTTGGGCAACACCACCGCTGCCACAGGAAAAGGATTTGCCATCGGGTCGGCTGCCCTTACGGGACTTTCCTTACTGGCATCCTACATCGAGGAAGTGCGCATCGGGCTTAACCGCATTGGCACTGCCATCCTAGAACTTCCAAACGGCATCGAAGTAGCCGTTCACGAAGCAGGATTAGATGACTTTATGATTTATTACGATGTAACGCTGATGAACCCGAAAGTATTGTCGGGCATGTTCATCGGAAGCATGATGGCGTTTCTCTTCTGCGGACTTACGATGAATGCCGTAGGACGTGCCGCCTCGCGCATGGTGGAAGAAGTGCGCCGCCAATTCCGTGAAATCAAAGGAATCCTCACAGGAGAAGCCGAACCCGACTATGCCCGTTGTGTACAAATCTCCACGCAAGGAGCACAACGTGAAATGGTATTCCCTTCCCTGCTTGCCATCATTGCTCCGGTAGCTACAGGCTTGCTCTTCGGCGTGCCGGGTGTCATCGGCTTGCTGATAGGCGGTCTTTCCGCAGGATTCGTGCTTGCTATCTTTATGGCAAATGCCGGAGGAGCCTGGGACAATGCCAAGAAATACATCGAGGAAGGGAACTTCGGAGGAAAAGGTAGTGAAGTTCATCGTGCCACAGTAGTAGGAGACACGGTAGGTGACCCGTTCAAGGATACATCCGGTCCCAGCCTCAACATCCTTGTAAAGCTAATGAGCATGGTCGCCATCGTCATGGCAGGGCTTACTGTAGCATGGAGTCTGTTCTAAATCTCTAAAAAACAAAATCTTATTTCAACGCAAATTAACGCAGATTGAGAGTATATTAAACAAAGGAGTCATGCAGATCGAAACAAAGATACTCATATGCATCAACTTACATTTTTGAGGTATTTCAACGCATTCCCTTAGACAAAAATGAAAACCAATTTTATTTCAGCACACTCTCAACCTGCGTTAATCTGCGTTAGGAAAAACACACGCTTACAACCTGTCCTTTGTCAAGATATCGCAATGATGCGCTTGAAGCACTTCCAGGCAATGCGTCAAGTCGTTGGGCTTAATAACCACGTTCGCACGGTCGTTTTGCGCGAAAGCGTACATATACTCGATAAAGATTTGCTTTTGCGCCAAATATTCCAAGATGACTGCTAACGAACCGGGCACATTTTCGCAACTCAGGCAGACCACATCGGTAGACATTACCGCAAAATCATGCGAGCGGAGCACTTCTACCGCCTTGTCCACATCGGATACAATCAGACGGAGAATTCCGAAATCTGCCGTTTCTGCCATGCTGAATGCGTGCATGTTAATATCGTTCGCGCCTAACGTACGAACCACTTCATTGATACGTCCGGTCTTATTCTCCAGAAAGACCGATAATTGTTTGATTGTCATATATTCGAATAATTAATAATTAAACAATTAATAATTAATAGTTGATAACGGGATAGGTGAATATCTGCCGTTATTAATTATTAACTATTCATTATCCGTTAAAAACGTCCGTTTGTCTATCACCCGTTGTGATTTGCCCTGACTCCGCTGAATGCTGTTCGGCTCCATCAGCTTCACATCCGCACTAATGGAGAGGACACTTTTCAGCTTGTCCGACAAAAGTTTCTTCAGATTCAGCATGGAGGCAATGTCATCGCTGAAATAATCGCGCCGCACTTCTACCTGCACTTGTAAAGTATCGAGATTGTTCACCCGGTCTACCACCAGCATGTAACGCGGTTCGAACTCCTTCATGCTCAATATCACACTTTCTACCTGCGACGGGAATACATTGATACCCCGGATAATCAGCATATCATCGCTACGTCCCATTATCGGAGTCATCCGCACGCTGGTCCGTCCGCACGGACATATACCCGGCATCAAAGAGGTAAGGTCTTTCGTACGGTAACGCAACAAAGGCATCCCCTCTTTGGTAAGCGTAGTAAACACCAATTCCCCTTGTTGCCCGTATGGAAGCGGAGCCAAGGTCTCAGGATTGATGATTTCAGGATAGAAATGGTCCTCCTGGATGTGCGAGCCGTTTTGTTCCTCACATTCGCATGATACGCCCGGTCCCATAATCTCACTCAACCCGTAGAGATTGTAAGCCTTTAAGCCCAAACGTTCCTGTATCTCCTGACGCATGTGCTCGGTCCACGGCTCTGCGCCGAAAGCACCAATGCGAAGACTCAGTTCGTTCTTGTCGATGCCCATCTTATCCACGGTCTCTGCCAGATAAAGGGCATACGAAGGCGTACAGGCAATGCCAGTGATATGCAGGTCGCGAATCAGGCGGACATGCTTCTCTGTATTACCCGTAGAGGCAGGTATTACCGTAGCTCCCAAATTCTCCACACCGTAATGCGCTCCCAAGCCTCCGGTAAACAAACCGTATCCATAGCTCACGGAGAAGGTATCTTCGCGGGTCACGCCATACGCCGACAAGCAACGTGACATCACTTCCGACCACACCGCCAAGTCCTTGCGGGTATAGCCTACGATGGTAGGATTACCCGTCGTACCCGATGAAGCGTGCACACGCACTACTTCCGACTTTGGCGCCGCCATCAGCCCGTAAGGATAATTATCACGCAAATCCTGTTTGGTAGTAAAAGGCAATTTCACGATATCATCAATGCTTCGGATATCTTCAGGCATCAAGTCCATCTCTTGCATCTTGTGCCGATAAAAAGGCACATTGTGGTAAACATACGCAACCAATTTCTGCAACCGTTTACCTTGCAGCTCACGCAATTGCTCGCGAGGCATACACTCTTTGTTCGGATTCCAAATCATTTAATCAGTTAATAATTAATAGTTAATAATTAATAATTAATAGCCCGGCATGATGCTTTGTTATCAATCTGTCACGCTGGATTTGCAATCCCGCGTAAACGAACCCGCGGATTTATAGTCAATCAGAAATGGATTGCGAAAAATCCGTTAATCCTTTATATTGAACACAGAGGCACAGAGGCACGGAGAAATAAATATATAGAGAAGGTAAAGACCATAGAGCCAGACTTTTACTCTGTGAACTCTGTTCTCTCAAAAAATAAAGCTCTGTGTCTTTGTGTCTCTGTGTTCCATTCCATTTTTTCGCAAACCAATTTTGTTTTACTATATAATCCGCATCATCGGCAAATGGTTTCAGACTATAAAGCCCAATCCTTCAATTACACCGGATTACACGAATGTCAGGCGAAGCGATTCTTCATTCTTAATTCTTCATTAATTATGTTGTGGTCCTTACGAAACGCTTTCATCCGCTCTTCCAAAACAGGATAAAGCGCCTCACGCATCCGCGAAGTGCAGGCACGTACTCCTTGCTGCTCGCTTCCGGTAGTGGAAAGCGAAATGCTGCTCACCCCATAATACATTAACTCTAAAAGCAATTCACCTCCCGTCATGCCCGGATAACCGAGGGTGAAGAAGAAGCCGTCTCCCACTTGTTGGGTCACATCACGGTCGTATACAATGGTAAAGCCGTTATCTGTAAATATCTTCTTCATCCGGCTGGCACGGCGTTCATACTCACGCACGTCTTCAACGAAATTAATTTCGCCTGACACCGAACGTTCCAGCATCTCCGCCATTCCGTATTGGGTAGTGGCAGTACAGCCCGATGTAATCATGTACAAGATAGAAGCGATAAACGTAGGGCCGAACACGCCTGAATCTTCGTACCGCTCTGCCAATGCCGGATATTGCTTGTCGAAGAGCACGTCGGAAATGCAAGCCAAGGCGATACGTTGCCCCGCATAGCTGAATATCTTCGAGGCGGAAAGCATCAGGATGTAATTATCCGTATAACGAGCCACCGTAGGTACAAAAGGCGGCTGGTACGGACGCCCGTATTCATGACGGAAGTCCATACAGAAATACGCCTGGTCTTCCATCACCACCGCATCGTATCGCGTGGCAAGTTCACCGATGATTTTCAACTCTTCCTCTTCCAGACATATCCACGCCGGATTGTTCGGGTTAGAATACACAATGGCGGCTATGTCTCCTTTCGAAAGATAGCTTTCCAATTTCGCACGGAGCGGTTCGCCCCGGAAATCGTGAATATCGAAATATTCCCATCCAATGCCCAAGATGCGCAACTGGGATTTTTGAATAGGGAAACCCGGGTCGATGAAAAGCACTTTATTCTTTCCCGGAATGCGTTGCGTACAAGCGATAAACGCTCCGAACGATGCCGCTACAGAACCCGTAGTAGGCACACACGCACGGGGAGATATATCAATATTAATAAAAGCCTTCACGAAGCGGGACGCCGCTTTCTTCAATTCGGGCACACCCGCCGCGGCAGGATATTGCGCTCCCAAACCAGCGTCCAACGCTTTCTTCTCGGCTTCGATGCCTACCTTATTGGCAGGCAAACCGGGCGACCCCTGGTCCATACGGATAAAAGGGATGCCGGTCAGTTCTTCCAAACGGGAAGCCACCAACAGCACGTCTCCGATGGTAGCATTCTGCAGGTCGGCAACTTTCATCTCGCGCGCCACATCCGCTACCAATTCCTTGCTAAATACACTGCTCATATTTTATATTTACGATTTTAGTATGTACGATTTACTATTAATCAGGAGTTAAGGAGTTAAAAGGGAGTTAGAAGGAGTTAAGCCAATACATTCACTCCTACTTCCACCAACCAAACTATTGGCTTAACTCCTAACGGAGCGTAGCGGAGTGATAACTCCTTTTAACTCCTTAATTCCTGATTGACATAAATTGTCAAATAGTAAATAAAATCACCCTTTCAACTTTCTCACATAATCGCGTCCAAGGTCGAAGGCACGATAGTTCATCTCGACCACTTCCTCGCCTTTCGATGCAAAGATGCGCCCTACGCTTTCACGCAAGGTAGATACATCTAATATCTGAAGGAAAGCAGCGGCGGCACCCAACAAGATGACATTCGCCGAACGAGGGACATGGTTTTCTTTCGCCAGTCCTTCCACATCGAGCGACACCACGTGAGGCTGGGCATTCAACTCATCCGCCAACGCCTGCTCGTCGGGATAATTAGGGATGTTCTTAAACGGAGCGGACGAAGTGATAATCCATCCGTCTTTTGAAAGATAAGGCAAATAGCGCAATGCCTCCATCGGCTCCAGGGAAATAATCATGTCTGCCGTGCCCAAAGCGATAAGGTCGGAAGCGATAGGTCCGTCCGAAAGACGGAGATTCGACTGTACGTCTCCCCCACGCTGGCTCATTCCGTGCACTTCCGCTTGCTTCAAGGTCAGCCCCATACGGGTGGCAGCTTCTCCGATAATGGTAGCGATGGACAAGATTCCTTGCCCGCCCACTCCTGAAAGTATAATATCTGTTTTCATTTTTTCTCTGCTTTTTTCTTTTTCAACTTACGGTTCAATGTCTGAATGCACTCACGGCGCGGGATGATAACCGATACCCCCTTGTATTCGATTTCCTCACGGATAATGCGGGTAATCTCTTCCATGTTCTTCGGAAGCGGCACTACCACACGCACGTGCTCCGGCTCCACACCCAATCCCAGGCAAATGGCTTCGAACTTGTTGGTGCCCGCCGAATCTTGCCCGCCCGTCATAGCCGTGGTCAGGTTATCCGAAATAACCACAACGATATTCGCTTTATCGTTCACCGCATCCAACAGGCCCGTCATGCCCGAATGGGTAAAGGTAGAGTCGCCAATGATAGCGATAGCCGGGAATTGCCCCGCATCTGCCGCACCCTTCGCCATGGTGATAGAAGCTCCCATATCCACGCAACTGTTCAAGGCACGGAACGGAGGCAATGCGCCCAAGGTATAGCACCCGATATCACCGAATATCTTCGCGTCGGGATATTCCGCCGCAACCTTGTTCAAGGCATCATACACATCCCGATGTCCGCACCCTACGCACAGGGCAGGCGGACGGGGAACCACGTTTTGGGCAGCTGCATAGACTTCGGCACCCGGTATGCCCAAAGCCGCCTTCACGCTATCGGGAGTCAATTCTCCGGTACGGGGCAGGTCACCGCTCAAGCGTCCTTTCACAATGTATTTCGTCGGAAGCAGTCCCTTCAACTGTTCTTCTACGAAGGGTTGCCCGTCTTCTACCACCAATATCTCCTTGCACGAATCCGCCAAACGGGTGAGCTGTTCTATCGGGAGCGGGTATTGCGAAACCTTCACTATCGGCCACGGACATCCGGCAGGGTAATTCTCCATGACATAATTATAGCCGATGCCACACGCCACGATGCCCCGTTCGGCAATATTTTTCCCAAGTTCCGATTTATTATAAGGAGAAGATTCAGAGAGAGCCAATAATTGAGGTTGGGCGGAAACGACTTCCAAATAACGCCGGCGGGCATTGGCAGGAAGCAAGACCCAATCCGCCGGAACGGATTTCCGACCCGTACAAGTGACTTCACTGAACTCCGCCTTCACCTGCACCGCGGCACGCGAATGCGCCAAGCGGGTGACAATGCGCATCAGAACGGGCAATTTTTCCCGCTCAGACAACTCGTAGGCATACGCCATCATGTCGTACGCCTCTTGTTGCGATGAAGGTTCGAGGACAGGCACCATGGCAAATTTGCCATAGAAGCGCGAATCCTGCTCGTTTTGCGACGAATGCATCGTGGGGTCATCGGCAGCCAACACCACGATGCCTCCGTTAACACCTGTAATTGCCGAGTTCACAAAAGCGTCGGCACATACGTTCATTCCCACATGTTTCATACAGACCAACGCCCGCTTGCCCATATACGATACACCCAAAGCCGCCTCCATGGCGGTTTTCTCGTTCGTGCACCAACTGCTGTGCAAGCCTCTCTCCTTCGCCAAAGGCGAATCCTGTATGTATTCCGTTATCTCAGTCGAGGGAGTTCCCGGATAAGCATATACTCCGGAAATCCCCGCATGAATGGCACCCAAAGCTATCGCCTGGTCGCCCAATAATAAAAGTTTACCGCTGTTATTCATATCTTCTATTTTTTCACCACAGATTACACAGATTTTAAAATATTTCCTCTATGCACTTCTATAGCAAACTTTTGATTTTTAATTCTCAATATTCAATATTCCAAATCTGTGTAATCTGTGGTGAGAGAAAACTCATCCGCATCATCCAGTACGGGGAATTTCTTGCGGAACGCTTCCAATTCTCCCATGTCAATCAAAGCTCCGGCACATTCCTCTTGTCCGTCGGCACATGCCGCAAGCGTATGCCCATAAGGGCTGATGACGGCACTCCCCCCGCAATATTCACAATACGGGTCTTTCCCCACCCGGTTTACGGCTACCACGTAACACTGGTTCTCAATGGCACGGGCACGAAGCAACGCCTTCCAAGCCTCTACGCGCGGCGTAGGCCAGCTTGCCACGTAAAGGATGGCATCATAATCCCCCTGGTTGCGTGACCACACGGGGAAACGCAGGTCATAGCATACCTCAAGCAGGAAACGCACGCCACGGAACGGCACAACGACACGTTCGTTTCCCGGCGTATAATGCTTATCCTCGCCTCCATACGTAAACAAATGCTTCTTATTATACCAACGCGCCTTCCCGTCGGGAGTGACAAAATAGAACCGATTATAATATTTTCCTTCTTCCTCAACGGCAATGCTTCCCGCCAAGGCACAGTCTTTTTCCTCCGCCTTCCGCTTCATCCACCGGAGGGTATCGCTATCCACCGGTTCCGCTACCCCTTCGGGCTGCGTACAAAAGCCGGTAGAAAACATTTCGGGAAAGACATACAAGTCTGCGCCCGGCTGTGCATCGAGCATCCCGTCCAAATGCAGCCGGTTTGCCTCCGGGTCAGCCCAACAAATATCTGCCTGTAGAATGATTACTTTCATGCTTTTCATATTTAGAAACGCCCAAAGGTAACAAAATAATCATTATACCCCAATAATACGAACAAAAATTTACACACAAAAACGCACTTATATGCACCGGTTCATGAATATAAGTCCATGAACCGGTGCATATAAGTGCATAAAGCCACGCAACCGCCTTCGCAGCCCTTCCCCATCAGGCACACCGGGAAAGGCAAAGAATCAATGCCCGAAACGGTACAGGCTACACCCCAAATAAAACAAATACAAAGCAGCTGCAAGAAGCATCATGCATACCACCAGCCACGGTTTGGGTTTCCCTATAAAAAGACCAGCATCCATATTTCTTCTTTTTTTCCGCAAAAGTAAACGCAGGATGTCACAAACCTGTTTCAAACACATGACAATCCTGCATTTGCATAATGAAGAGAAAAAACGTATCTTTGCCTCCCGAATCCCGACATAAGAAAACATGAAAAAGAAAACGCTATTCATTGCCATCGGCATCGTGCTCCTCGTGGCGGCATGCGGCATCGTCACCGCATACACCTGCATCCTCAACCGCCCCCTGAAAATAGAGAAGCCCACCTTTATATATATAGATACCGATGACAACATCGACTCGGTCTGCTACAAACTGGAGCACCAGCTGCTGGCTTCCCGCATCACAGGATTCCGCATGCTGGCTTCATACACCCATTATGCCGAGAACATCCATACCGGAGCCTACCGGTTCGCACCGGAAGAACGCACATGGCATATCTTCCGGCGCCTGCAAGCCGGAAACCAGACCCCGGTAAGGCTCACGGTTCCCAGCGTCCGGACCATCGGAATGTTATGCAAGGCGGTATCGCGCCAGATTATGGCAGACTCCGCCGATATAGCTTCCCTGCTGGCAGACAGCACGTACCGCGCTTCGCTGGGATATACCGCCTATACCCTTCCGGCATTGTTCATCCCCAATACGTACGAAGTGTATTGGAACATCGGAGCCAAAGAGTTCGTTTCCCGGATGCAAAAAGAGCACAAACGGTTCTGGAACGAACAACGGACGACTCAAGCCAAAGCCATCGGGCTAACCCCTGACGAAGTCAGCACACTGGCATCCATCGTAGAAGAAGAAACGGCAAACCAGGCTGAAAAACCCGTCATAGCAGGCCTTTACATCAACCGCCTTCACCGCGGCATGCTCTTGCAAGCCGACCCTACCGTAAAGTTCGGGCTTCAGGCATTCGGCTTGCGCCGCATCCTCAACAAGCACCTGGAATACGACAGCCCTTACAATACGTATAAATACACCGGGCTTCCTCCCGGCCCCATCCGCATCCCCAGCATCCAAGGACTGGAAAGCGTGCTGCATTATACTCATCATGACTATCTGTACATGTGCGCCAAAGAAGATTTTTCGGGTACACACAATTTCGCCCGCACCCTACAGCAGCATCTTGCCAATGCCCGCCGATACCAGCAGGCACTGAACCGAAGAAATATCCGATAACTTTGCCGGATTCTATCAGAAAATGCTAACTTTGCGCATTATTTAATCCTTTGAATATGAATTGGAGAAAAGCAATCCTGCTGGCAGGAGCATGCGCCTTAAACGTTCCTCTCTTTGCCCAGCAAGCACACTCAGACTTGACATACCGTATCGAAGCGAGCGGTAATCTTTCGAACGGGACATACGCGCCGCTCTGGCTCACAGCCAACCGATACGGATTATCCAGCCAGGAGCCGAACAGCGGCTATATTCGGGCAGGAATCCTTTACGATAAAGAACTGAAACGCCATTGGCATCTCAAAGCCGGGCTTGACCTGGCGGGTGCTGCAAACCAGACCTCAGACTTTGTTATCCAACAAGCCTTTGCCGATATCTCGTGGAAATTCCTGCGCCTAAGCATCGGAAGCAAGGAACGGAACGGATTCCCCTTGGACAAAAACACCCGCTTGAGCAGCGGCATGATGGTAGAAGGTCCCAATGCGCGCCCTGTGCCGCAAGTACGGATAGACATACCTGACTATCTCGTCATCCCCCAAACAGGCAACTGGCTGGCATTAAAAGGGCACATTGCCTACGGAGCCTTTACCGACGAAAACTGGCAAGAGAGCTTTGCCTCGTCCGGAAACACATGGGGCAAACGCATATTCTATCATAGCAAATCTTTGATGTTCCGTATCGGGAATCGGGAGAAGTTTCCCATGGAATTTGAATTAGGTCTGCTCATGGCTGCCCAATTCGCCGGAGACCAAATGCGCAAGAATGCGGACGGGACCAGCACCGTCATGGTAAACATGCCCGACGGATGGAAAAGTTTCGTAAAAGCCTTCATCCCGATGAGCGGAGGAAGCGACACGCCTTGGGGCGATCAGGTGAACGTAGAAGGCAACCATTTGGGAAGCTGGAACTTTGCGCTTACCTATTATCTCAACGACTGGAAATTCCGTGCATATTTAGAGCATTATTTCGATGACCATTCCCAAATGGTATGGGAATACGGACGCTGGAAAGACGGACAATTGGGCATTGACATTACATTCCCCCAAAACCGGTGGATAAGTGCCGTGGTGTGGGAAGCGATGTCAACCAAGCAACAAACCGGCCCCATCCTCTACGATGACTTTGCCGGCACGCTGGGATATCAGGTCAGCGCAAGCGATAATTACTACAACAATTATTGCTATCAGGCATGGCAACATTGGGGGCAAGGCATGGGCAATCCGCTTCTGCCAGGCCCTATATATAATAAGGATGGGAAAATCACTTTCAAGAGCAACCGCGTGCGTTCACACCATTTGGGCTTCGAAGGCGACCCCAGTCCGGAATGGAACTACCGGGTGCTGATTTCATTTGCCCGCCATTGGGGTACATACGCTACCCCGCTTGACAAACAACGGAAACAATTCAGTTCGCTATATGAAATCACCTACCTTCCTGCATGGGCAAACGGATGGAGTGCCACATTGGGCATGGGGCTTGACCGAGGGAACTATTTAGAGAACTCTACCGGAGGCATCTTGACCATTCGGAAAACGGGAAGAATATTTTGAGTTTGTAAGTTTTTGAGTTTGTAAGTCATGAAAACCATTTATATCCTATTAATTGCCAGCCTTGCCTTGCTGGCATCTTCTTGCGAAAAAAAGCCTATCGATGGAGACATTGAAGGTATGTGGAAGATGAAGCAATTTACCACTCTTGCGGACGGCATTGTCCATGACGAGTGTCCGCGTATTTTTTTCAGCATCCAGCTCAACGTTGTGGAACTGGCAGAAAAACAATGCACACATGGGTACGGAACCTTTATCGGCCACATATATTATAATGAAGACCATAGTGCCTTAACCATGCAAGACTTTAAGTTCCGGGAGTCAACGGGAGATAACGGAGAAAACGTACCGGCAGAAAGGCTTTTGCCATACGGCATCAATACGCTTGAAACCACTTTCAAAGTCTTGAAAGCAGACGGCAGGCATCTGGTATTACAATCCGATTACGCGACATTGGAGTTTACAAGTTTCTAACGGGCACGGGCGTTCGTGCCCGCCTTCATGTACGCCCGTATCTGCTCTCGTGTATGCCCGCATCCGCTTTCGTGGGCATTCACGGTTTGCAAATTGTTCCATAAATAAGAAAATAACGGGCTGTCCGGCAGATAAAATCAAGAGAACAAAACAGAAAACCCGACCTCTATCCTCAATTTTCAATTCTCAATTCGTTTGTGCTTCCAAGATTTTCTTTATCTTTGCAACAAACAATAATACATCCAACTAATATATTCAATAATGAAAAACAGTAAAGAACTTATGAACCGTGCGGCTGATAACATCCGCATTTTAGCTGCATCAATGGTAGAAAAAGCAAAATCCGGACACCCCGGAGGTGCCATGGGCGGTGCAGACTTTGTAAATGTACTGTTCTCTGAGTTTTTAACTTACGACCCTGAAAATCCCCGCTGGGAAGGAAGAGACCGTTTCTTTCTCGACCCCGGACATATGTCTCCGATGTTGTATTCTGTATTGGCATTGACCGGAAAATTTACCATGGACGAACTGCAGCAGTTCCGCCAATGGGGAAGCCCTACTCCGGGACACCCTGAAGTAGATGTAATGAGAGGCATTGAAAATACTTCCGGACCGCTGGGGCAAGGACATACTTTTGCCGTAGGTGCCGCTATCGCTGCCAAATTCTTGAAAGCCCGTTTGGGTGACGTAATGAATCAGACAATTTACGCTTACATCTCAGACGGAGGTGTACAGGAAGAAATCTCTCAAGGTTCCGGACGTATCGCCGGACATTTGGGACTGGACAACCTGATTATGTTCTACGACTCGAACGACATCCAATTGTCTACCGAATGCAAAGACGTGACCGATGAAAATGTTGCCAAGAAATACGAAGCGTGGGGCTGGAAAGTCATCACCATCAACGGCAATGATGCCGATGAAATCCGTGCAGCTTTGACTGAAGCAAAAGCCGTAACTGGACAACCGACTTTGATTATCGGAAAGACCATCATGGGTAAAGGCGCCCGTAAGGCAGACAACAGCAGCTACGAACACAATTGCGCCACACACGGCGCTCCGCTTGGAGGTGATGCTTACGTCAATACCATCAAGAACTTGGGCGGTGACCCTGAAAATCCATTCCAGATATTCCCTGAAGTAGCAGAACTCTATGCCAAACGCCGCGAAGAACTGAAAACCATCGTGAGCGAACGCTATGCAGCAAAAGCCGAATGGGCAAAGGCTAATCCGGAGCTGGCTGCCAAAATGGAAGACTGGTTCTCGGGCAAAGCTCCGCAAGTTAATTGGGAAGCGATTCAACAAAAGGCAGGTTCGGCTACCCGTGCCGCATCGGCAACTGTGCTCGGCGCTTTGGCAGAACAGGTAGAAAACATGGTATGCGCATCTGCCGACCTTTCTAACTCTGACAAGACCGACGGTTTCCTGAAGAAAACCCATGCGTTTACCAAGAATGACTTCAGCGGTGCATTCTTCCAAGCCGGCGTATCCGAACTGACCATGGCATGCTGTTGCATCGGTATGGCGTTACACGGAGGCGTTATCCCTGCATGCGGTACGTTCTTCGTATTCTCCGATTATATGAAACCTGCCGTACGTATGGCTGCACTGATGGAAACTCCGGTAAAATTTATTTGGACACACGACGCCTTTCGTGTAGGCGAAGACGGTCCGACTCACGAACCGGTAGAACAAGAAGCACAAATCCGCCTGATGGAAAAACTGAAAAACCACAAAGGACACAACTCCATGCTGGTTCTCCGTCCGGCAGACTGCGAAGAGACGACTCAGGCATGGAAGCTGGCAATGGAAAATACGGCTACACCTACTGCGCTGATTTTCTCACGCCAGAATATTGCGAACTTACCCGAAGGCAACGACTATACACAAACCGCTAAGGGAGCTTACATCGTAGCCGGTTCTGACGAAAATCCGGATGTAATTCTGGTGGCTTCAGGCTCCGAAGTATCTACACTGGTAGCCGGAACAGAACTTCTCCGCAAAGACGGCATCAAGGTACGCATCGTTTCCGCTCCTTCAGAAGGCTTGTTCCGTAACCAAAGCAAAGCATATCAGGAAAGCGTCCTTCCTGCCGGAGTAAAGAAATTCGGCCTGACCGCCGGACTTCCTGTCAACTTGCTCGGACTGGTAGGCACAGACGGAAAGATTTGGGGACTGGAATCATTCGGCTTCTCTGCTCCATACAAAGTATTGGACGAAAAGCTGGGATTCACCGCCGAAAATGTGTACAACCAAGTAAAAGCCATGCTCTGACAAATAACTGTTGTTTAAGTTTTTGAGTTTGCAGGCTTGTAAGTTATAGTCAATCCGAAATGAATTGCGATATTTACAATTCCAAGTAGAGACGTCACATTGTGGCGTCTCTATTACACGCATTACTTTCGTTAATCAAATTCTGTTTGACTATAGGACTTAAAAACTTAAAAACTCACAAACTTAGAGTCTGTTTAAATTTTGCTCAGGTTAATTTGCGAATTGTTTTCGAGGATGTTTTTCTGATTTTATGAGGAGGATAGCGGGTATCTGACGAATAAAATCGGGAAAACAGACCGGAAACAAACGCAAAAGAACCTGATAGAATATTACTTTATTGGAAAATTTAAACAGGCTCTTAGAAACTTAAAAACTCAAGACTCATGAAAGTGATTGGATTGGCTTCCGACCATGCCGGATTTGAATTGAAACAATACGTAAAGCAATGGCTCGAAGCAAAAGGCTGGGAATACAAAGATTTCGGAACCTATACTGCCGAGAGTTGCGACTATGCAGACTTCGCACACCCGTTGGCGCTTGCTGTGGAAGCAGGCGAATGTTATCCGGGCATAGCCATTTGCGGAAGTGGAGAAGGCATCGGCATGACCTTGAACAAGCATCAAGGCATACGTGCTGCCCTATGCTGGATTCCTGAAATCGCACATTTGGCCCGCCAGCACAACGACGCGAACGTATTGGTTATGCCGGGACGTTTTATCGATACAAACATGGCGGATAAAATCATGACCGAATTCTTCAATACCGCTTTTGAAGGAGGACGTCATCAAAGACGTATTGAAAAGATGCCGGTACGCTAACTCCGGCATGCTCCATATACCAGACACAGAGACACAAAGATGCTGAGGCTTTATGAATTGCAAATCTTCCTCAGTGCCTTTGTGTCTCTGTGTTTTTCTGCTTTTCTGATAGTCTTTTTGTATTATTTATAGCAGAAGGTGAGCTTGTTTTCCTTTTTCTTCCTATATTTGCTCTCCATAATAATCAATCAAATCATAGCATCATGAAAAAACTATTGCTCATCCTTTTGATATGTTTGCCTCTTACCGGCATAGCTAAGGATAAAAACGACAATTCAAATCCCAAGTATCTGGCTGGAGCCGTGACATTGACCGACGGGAAGGTCACTTTTACCAAAGAAATCAAAGCGCCCGGTTTATCCCGCTCGGCTATCTTCGACCAATTATTGAAATGGGCTCAAGAACGGTTTAAACCCGATGGCAAACTGAACAGCTTTGTGGCTTACACCAACGAAGAAGCCGGAGAAATCGCCGTACAAGCGGAAGAATACCTCGTATTTTCTTCTTCAGCCTTATCGCTCGACCGTACCCGCATCTACTACCAATTCTTTATTTATGCGGAAGAAGGCGTATGCAACATAGAAATGACCCGTATCCGTTACTGGTATGACGAGGCGCGCGACGGAGGCGAAAAATATACAGCCGAAGAATGGATTACCGATGACATGGCCCTGAACAAGAAACAGACCAAGCTGGCTCCTATCTGCGGCAAGTTCCGCCGTGAAACCATTGACCTGAAAGACCAGCTGTTCCAACAAGTAGCTGATGCACTGGGACAGAAATTGTTGACTGCCGAAGTACCTGCACCCCAAGCACAACAACCGGTTCCAGCCGTTGTTCCGCAACAACCTGTACAGACCGTACCTGCTTCTACAGGCGAACTGAAAGAAGTGAGCATCGAACAGCTTCCGTCTAATATGAATGAACTGGCAGCCCAAGGACGCATTACCCTGACAGCCGAAAACGGCGAGACAATCGACATCAAAGCGGAAAACTGGAGTGGATTCGGAAAGATGTTCACCAAAAACGTAGCTTACATCCTCTTCGACCAAAGCCGCATTGCTGCCACCGCATTAATGGAGCAAAGCAATACGTATACGGTTTCCTTCTATCTCAACCAAAGTGCCCAGCCGGCAATCGTCATTTCCTGCAAAAAAGCAATGGCGCAAAAGATGACTGCCGAAGAGCTGAAATCATTGAACCAGACGGTGGATGCTTCGAAACAATACACCATGTATATCGGAGAAATCACAAAAGCGGAAATGAGATAACCTGTGGCGAAAAACATAAAAACATGAAAAGACATCTGTTAATCTTTACGCTGGCACTTCTGGGCTTCGTGTCCGGAAGCGCCAACCCTGCCGATGACATGCGGATCATGAAACGCGACTCGATTCTAGCACAAATCACCGGAGCGACAATTCCCGAAAAGGAATGGCTCATTACTTCTTTCGGCGCCAAAGGTGACGGGAAGAAAGACTGTAAACCGGCTTTTGATAAAGCCATGAAGCGTGCAGCCAAATCCGGCGGCGCGCACATTGTGGTGCCAGCCGGCGAATACAAGCTAAATGGTCCCATCCATTTCGTAAGCAATGTATGCCTGGAACTGCAGGAAGGAGCCGTTCTGAAATTCGCTCCGGAACCCGAATATTACCTGCCCTTGGTCAAAACCAGTTGGGAAGGCACATTCTTGCAGAATTACAGCCCTTTCATTTATGGCTACCAACTGGAAAACATTTCCATTATCGGCAAAGGAACCATAGACGGCAATGCCGGAAGCACATTTGCCACTTGGAAGAGCCAGCAAAAGAAAGGACAACAGCTAAGCCGGGACATGAACCACAACGAAACGCCGGTAGAAGAGCGGAACTTTGGCGAGGGATATTATCTCCGCCCGCAACTCATCCAGTTCTTCGCTTGTAAAAACATTACACTGGAAGGCGTATTCATTACCAACTCCCCTTTCTGGTGCATCCACCTGTTGAAGTCGGAAAACATCATTTGCCGCGGCTTGCGCTACGATGCGAAATTGGTAAACAACGATGGCATCGACCCCGAATTTACCCGCAACTTATTGATTGAAAACATCGAATTCAACAACGGTGACGACAATGTAGCGATTAAATGCGGACGCGACAACGACGGATGGACTACTGCCCGCCCATCGGAAAACATCATCATCCGCAATTGCAAGTTCAAAGGGCTGCATGGAGTGGTTTTAGGCAGCGAAATGTCGGCAGGCGTGCAAAATGTATTTATAGAAAACTGCACCTATGGCGGTTACTGCAAACGGGGCATCTACATTAAGACCAATCCCGACAGAGGCGGATTTATCCGGAACATCTATGTCAACAATTGCCGGTTCGGCGAAGTAGAAGACTTGTTTTATGCCACCTCCATGTATGCAGGAGAAGGCATGGACAACACCCATTTTACCGAAGTGCACGACATTTATGTAAAGGACGTTACATGCCAGAAAGCCTCAGCCGCTGCGCTCGTATTGCAAGGCACCACCGTCAAGCCCATCTACAACGTCCGCTTTGAAAACGTCAATGTAGACCAAGCAGGCATCGGGCTTAGTTTTTCGAATACCGAAGACATCATTCTGAAAAACTGCAACCTGGGCGGCTATGTCGGAGTCCCTTCCACAGCCAGTGCCAAAGACAATATCTTCAATAAGTAAAAACCGAAGTATCCCGGCGTTACATTTATCCTGATACAAAAAATTACAATAAGATGGCATAGATGATTTATTGATTATCTCTATGCCATCTTATTTTTGAAGGGCATTACTGAATGTCCCTTTCGTAATAATTCACAGATTAATCCCCATACATCCGGGCACGCATTTCCCTGATATGGTCAGATGTAATGTATTCATCGTATTCCATCATCTTATCGATGATACCGTTGGGTGTCAGCTCGATAATACGGTTTGCCACGGTTTCGATAAATTCATGGTCGTGTGAAGCAAAGAGCACATTTCCTTTATAAATCTTCAAATTGTTGTTAAACGCCTGAATGGATTCCAAATCCAAATGGTTGGTAGGCGTATCCAGAATCAGGCAGTTCGCATTGCGAAGCTGCATCCGGGCTATCATACAACGCATCTTCTCTCCTCCCGAAAGGACATTGACTTTCTTCAACACTTCTTCGCCTGAGAAAAGCATGCGCCCCAAAAAGCTTTTCATATAGACTTCATTCCCTTCCCCGTACTGGCTCAGCCATTCAACCAAATTCAAATCACTGTTGAAATAATCGGTATTATCCAAAGGAAGGTATGCAGTAGTAATTGTTACGCCCCAATTGTAATGCCCAGCCTGAGGCTTCCGGTTTCCGTTGATAATCTCGAACAAAGCCGTCATGGCACGCGGGTCACGGCTCAAGAATACAATCTTGTCTCCTTTTTCTACAGTAAAGTTGACATCATTGAAGAGCAAGACCCCGTCCTCGGTTTCAGCACGCAAACCCGACACCTCCAATATCTGGTTGCCCGGCTCACGCTCCATGGTAAAGATAATACCCGGATATTTACGCGATGATGGCTTGATTTCGTCTACATTCAGTTTCTCCAACATCTTCTTGCGGCTGGTAGTCTGCTTGGATTTCGCCACATTTGCCGAAAAGCGGCGGATAAACTCTTCCAGTTCTTTCCGTTTTTCTTCCGCTTTCGCCTTCTGATTCTGTTGCTGGCGCAAAGCCAACTGGCTGGATTCGTACCAGAAACTATAGTTTCCGGCAAACAAATTCACTTTGCCGAAGTCGATATCGACCGTATGGGTGCAGACCGAATCAAGGAAATGCCGGTCGTGACTTACCACCAATACCGTATGCTCGAAATCGGCAAGGTAGTTCTCCAGCCATGTTACGGTATCCATATCCAAGTCATTGGTAGGCTCGTCGAGCAACAAATTGTCCGGATTCCCAAACAAAGCCTGCGCCAACATCACACGCACTTTCTCCTTTCCGCTCAGGTCGCCCATCAGCATCGAGTGTTTGTCTTCCTTGACCCCCAACCCACTTAGCAGGATTGCCGCATCGCTCTCGGCATTCCAGCCTTCCAGCTCGGCGAACTTTTCTTCCAGTTCTGCCGCCTTCAGCCCGTCTTCGTCTGTAAAGTCGGCTTTTGCATATAATGCTTCCCGCTGCTTCATGATATCCCACAAAACCGAATGTCCCATCAAGACCGTATCAAGCACCGTATAGGCATCAAACTTAAAGTGGTCTTGGCTTAATACCGAAAGACGCTCGCCCGGTCCCAAGGTCACGCTTCCCTTCGTAGGCTCCAACTCTCCCGAAATCACTTTCAGGAAAGTAGATTTTCCGGCACCGTTTGCACCGATAATACCATAAATATTCCCATTGGTGAACTTCATGTTCACATCGTTATACAACACCCTTTTACCAAATTGAACGGCAACGTTTGAAACTGTTATCATCTTATTATACCTATTATATATAAATTCGGGCACAAAGATAAGAAAAAAAAGGCAAACGAACCGTCTATATTCTGCCAGTCTGACAAAAATTCACTACCTTTGCGTCCGTTTTTTACGGCTTCTACAGTTAGGCACAGATTTTGTAGGGGACAAAAGAAAAGCGAAATAATAAAAATACAATATCATCATGAGCACAAACAATCACAACGAAGAAGAAGAGTTGAAACAAAACCAGGCTGCTGCAGAACAAGCAGAAACACAAGCTGAAGAAACTCAAAATAAAGAAGAGGCTAACGAAGAACTGACCAGCGAACAAAAACTGGAAAAAGAACTGGAAGCCGCCAACAAGACTATCGAAGAGCAAAAAGACAAATACCTGCGCCTGTCCGCTGAGTTTGACAACTACCGCAAACGTACCATGAAGGAAAAGGCGGAACTCATCAAGAACGGGGGAGAAAAGGCTATCAGCGCCATCCTTCCCATATTGGACGACATGGAACGGGCTTTGCAAAACGCACAAAAGTCGGAAGACATTCAGGCAGTATGCGAAGGTATCGAACTGATATCCCAAAAGTTCCAAAAGGTGCTGGCGCAAGAAGGGCTTGAGAAAATGGAACCGGTAGGCGAAGCGTTCGACACAGATTTCCACGAGGCAGTGGCTTTGGTTCCTGCCCCAAGCGAAGAGCAGAAAGGAAAAGTATTGGATTGCGTACAGACCGGATATAAATTGAACGATAAAGTAATCCGCCACGCAAAAGTTGTAGTTGCACAATAAATAAAAGAGTTTGATGACCATGGCGAAAAGAGATTATTACGAAGTATTGGGCGTTGAAAAGTCGGCATCAGCAGACGAAATAAAAAAAGCATATCGTAAAAAAGCGATTCAGTATCACCCCGACCGCAATCCGGGTGACAAGGAAGCCGAAGAAAAATTCAAAGAAGCCGCCGAAGCATACGAAGTGTTAAGCAATCCGGACAAACGTGCCCGGTATGACCAGTTCGGCTTTGCCGGTGTAGACGGAGCCGCAGGTGGAGGAGGATTTGGAGGCTTCAGCGGAGGAATGTCAATGGACGACATCTTCTCGATGTTCGGAGATATCTTCGGAGGCAGAGGAGGTTTCGGAGGATTCGGCGGAGGAGGACAGACACGCCAACGCCGCTACAGAGGCTCTGACTTGCGGGTGAAGGTTAAACTGAATCTCAAGGAGATTTCTACAGGAGTGGAAAAGAAATTCAAGCTGAAGAAATACGTCCAATGCACCCATTGCCATGGTACAGGAGCCGAAGGGAACAGCGGTGCGGAGACCTGCCCTACCTGCCACGGGACAGGAAGCGTCACCCGCACCCAGCAAAGCATTTTCGGCATGATGCAGACCCAAACGGTTTGCCCTCAATGCGGAGGCGAAGGAAAAATCATTAAGAACAAATGTAAGGAATGTGAAGGTGAAGGCATCGTGTACGGCGAAGAAGTCGTAACCGTCAAAATACCTGCAGGGGTAGCGGAAGGCATGCAAGTCACCATCAACGGAAAAGGAAATGCAGGCAAGCACAATGGCGTATCGGGCGACCTGCTGGTACTGATTGAAGAAGAAAAGCATCCGGAACTGATACGAGATGAAAGCGACCTGATTTACAATCTGCTACTGAGCGTTCCTACAGCAGCTTTGGGCGGCACGGTAGAGATACCGACCATTGACGGGAAAGCAAAAATCAAAATAGAGCCTGGCACCCAGCCGGGAAAGGTATTGCGCTTGCGCGGAAAAGGACTTCCTAAACTCAACAGTTACGGATATAATACCGGTACAGGCGACTTGCTGGTAAATGTAAGCGTCTATATTCCGGAAACCCTGAACAAAGAAGAACGCCAGGCGTTGGAGAAATGGCAAGAATCGGAAAGCTTCAAGCCTAACATGACCTTGAAAGAAAAAATCTTCAAGAAATTCAGAAGCTTATTCGAATAAGATAACCATGTGAAGGAGCCTTGCGTACGCACCTATATTCATCCGCTTCCGAAACTATATGCAAGAACAAATGCATCTAATCTCATCGGACGATGAATGTATCTGCGTACGCAACTTGTTTTCACAGCACCCAAACAGGTTAATCTGTGAAAATGTGCGTGAATCTGCGTTAATGCAGCCGTTTATCTACCCAATTATGCTTATCTTTGAATCGGAATCACAAAACAAGAATGCATCATGAAACGGTTAGGACTGATTATCATTTTAATGGGACTCGCCTTTCCCGCCCTCCATGCGCAAACTGAACAATCAGGGACAATGGAAGCGGAGAAGGAACATGCGGCATCTCCAGAACCACTATCCTCGAAAGACAGCCTAAGTGTGCCCTTAGCGTCTCCCGTTTCATTCGCAAGCCAGCTGCGCCCTTTCGGGATGTACGGCATCACCCCTTTCGATTATAATTTCGCCACATGGGAACTGCACAAAGGATTTAACGCTTCCATCGGACTGAACGTTACATTCAGCCCGAGCAAATGGGCGCCGTCGGGGGTAGGGTTCGGACAAGACTTTGCCTTCATGTATGCCGTTCCGGTAAGTGACCGGCTGAGCATTGCCGCCGGACTTTATGCGACCAACATGGACTGGGGCTTCGTGCGCTACCGCAATGTAGGCTTTGCAGGAGTTGCCGCATACCGCCTGACCGACAAAATCAGCATCTATGCCTACGGGAACAAATCGTTCATGCCCAACCGTCCGGCTTACTGGTATCCTTTGCCCAACTATACCCCCGACCGCATCGGAGGCATGGTCAACTTCAAGTTGGGAGAAAGCAGTTCGATAAGCATCGGCGTAGAAGGACGGAAGAACGATTATCCGTGGTGGTATTAAACCATTTATAAATGCTATTTACGATTTATCAGTTGACATCTAATTCCCAGCCTGCACCGGCAAACGAGAATTCCTGTTAACTCCCTTTCAACTCTTGATTGGCATAAATAGTAAATTGTAAATAGACAAATAGTAAATAAAAAAGATGAATTATCAAGAAACCCTTACTTACTTATATACAAGTGCCCCCTTATTCCAGCAAGTGGGCAAAGACGCGTACAAAGAAGGACTGGAAAACACCTATACCCTCGACGAACATTTCAATCACCCACACCGGAAATTCCATACAATCCATGTAGCCGGAACAAACGGGAAAGGCTCTTGCTCGCATACACTGGCGGCTATCCTTCAATCGGCAGGCTATCGGGTGGGACTTTACACTTCTCCTCATCTCGTAGACTTCCGTGAACGGATTCGCATAAACGGCATTCCGGTGTCAGAAGAATTTGTCATTGACTTCGTGGAACAACACCGGGCATTCTTCGAACCTCTGCACCCGTCTTTCTTTGAATTGACCACGGCCATGACCTTCCTCTATTTTGCCCGGCAACAGGTAGACGTAGCGGTCATTGAAGTGGGATTGGGAGGACGATTGGATTGTACCAACATCATCCAGCCCGATTTGTGCGTCATCACCAACATCAGCTTCGACCATGTACAATTCTTAGGAAACACCTTAGATAAAATCGCTTCGGAAAAAGCAGGCATCATCAAGCCCCACACTCCGGTAGTGATTGGTGAAACCACGCCCGAAACCAAGCCCGTATTTCTCCAGAAAGCCGTTTCGGTGAGTGCCCCGATTGTTTTTGCCGAAGAAGAACATCTCTTGCTCGAAGCCACACCCAATCCCAACGGAGGCTATGTTTACCAAACCGTCGAGTATTCAGACTTGAAAGGAGAATTGGGAGGGTTGTGTCAAGAAAAAAACACCAATACTCTTCTATCCGCTATCCGCCAACTGAAGCAAACCGGATACCGTTTCACCGAAACTGATGTACGGAAGGGATTCGCCCAGGTATGCGAACTGACCGGATTGAAAGGACGCTGGCAAAAACTGGCTGACCATCCCACCGTAGTATGCGACACGGGACACAATGTAGGGGGCATCCAATACATCGTTGAGCAATTATCCCGCCAGCATTACCACCGGTTGCATATCGTAATGGGCATGGTCAATGATAAAGACATCAACGGTGTGCTTTCTCTTTTACCCACCGATGCAGCCTATTATTTTACCCAAGCCAGTGTCAAACGTGCCCTGCCCGCCGAAGAGATGAAAAAACAAGCCTCGGCACACGGACTTCATGGAGATGCTTATCCTACGGTAAAGAAAGCACTACAAGCCGCATTGGCTCAAGCAGATAAAGATGACTTCATTTTCATTGGCGGAAGCAGCTTTATTGTCGCCGATTTATTGGCAACATGTTATACTTCGTGAATTATTTAACTAAATTACTTGTTTATCTTGAATAAAATCTTTTTATTTGCATACATTTATAGTTGTAGCATCAAAAAAAGAAAAAGATATTCAAGATCATGATTAACACATTCTATTATGAAAACAATCTCTGCGGACTGAAACGCAGCGATTTTCAACGTACCATTGACGGTAAAGACGTTGACTTGTTCATTCTGAAAAATGATAATGGTGCCGAAATGGCAATCACAAACTATGGAGGTGCCTTATTGGCTATTATGGTACCGGATAAGAACGGGAAACTTGCCAATGTTATCCAAGGACATGACACGTTAGACGGTGTCATCCATAGTCCGGAAGCTTTCTTAAGTACGTTAATCGGACGGTATGGAAACCGTATAGCCAAAGGCAAATTCCAATTGGGAGGAGAAGAATACCAACTTGCCATTAACAATGGTCCGAATTCACTCCATGGAGGTCCTACGGGATTTCATGCTCGCGTATGGGACGCAGAACAAACCAGCAAGCAAAGTGTCACGCTCAGCTATTTATCGCAAGACGGCGAAGAGGGATTCCCTGGAAACCTCCACGTACAAGTGATTTACACTTTCACCAACCAAAACGAATTTATCCTGACTTATACGGCAACAACCGACCGCACGACATTAGTCAACCTTACCCATCATGCTTTCTTCAGCCTTTCGGGCATTGCCAATCCGACTCCAAGCGTGGAAAACAACATTCTTACTATCAATGCAGACTTTTATACTCCGATAGATGAAGTATCTATCACAACAGGAGAAATCCTGAAAGTAGCGGATACTCCCATGGATTTCCGTACTCCACATACAGTAGGAAGCCGCATCAACGAACCTTTCCAACAGTTAATCAACGGAAGCGGATACGACCACAATTATGTACTTAACAAACAAGAAGCGGGTACATTGACTTTCGCCGCCAAATGCGTAGAACCTCAAAGCGGACGTTCACTTGAAGTATTTACTACAGAACCGGGCGTACAAGTATATACAGCCAATTGGCAAAGTGGTTTCAGCGGATGGCATGGTGCCACATTCCCTGCACGCAGTGCCATTTGTTTTGAAGCACAACATTTCCCCGACACACCGAACAAGGGACATTTCCCCTCGGCTGTTCTGAATCCAGGCGAAACCTATCACCAGGTGACCGTATATAAATTCGGCATAGAAAACTAACCCTATTAATTACTAACCTCTTAATAAACAACCATGAATCAACAAAAACAGAACGGTAATCTCATCGCAATCATCACCATGTTTTTCCTTTTTGCGATGATCTCTTTTGTTACCAATCTTGCCGCCCCGTTCGGCACTATTTGGAAAAACCAATATGCGGGAGCCAATACATTGGGTATGATGGGGAACATGATGAACTTCCTCGCTTATCTGTTTATGGGTATTCCGGCTGGAAACATGCTGGTGAAAATCGGATATAAGAAAACTGCCCTTATCGCTATGGCGGTAGGATTCTTAGGATTATTTACCCAATATGTTTCAAGCCTGGTAGGTGCTGACATCGCTGTATTCAGTATGGGCGCATACAGCATCAAGCTGAACTTCATTATTTATTTGTTAGGTGCATTCATCTGCGGCTTTTGCGTATGTATGCTCAATACAGTTGTAAACCCGATGCTGAATCTGTTAGGTGGCGGAGGCAACAAAGGTAACCAGCTTATCCAGGCCGGCGGTGCCCTGAACTCTTTGTCAGGTACGCTGACCCCGTTGTTCGTAGGTGTATTGATTGGAACCGTTACGCCTGAGACTGCAATGTCCGACGTGACTCCCCTGCTTTTCATTGCCATGGGCGTGTTCCTCCTTTCTTTTATTGTGATTTCGTTTGTGGCTATTCCCGAACCTCACTTGCATAAAGGAGACGTAAAAGAAGAAAAATTCAGCCACAGCCCCTGGAGTTTCCGTCATACGGTATTGGGCGTATTCGGTATCTTCGTATATGTAGGTATTGAAATCGGTATTCCGGGCACATTGAACTTCTACTTGGCAGATGCTTCGGACAAAGGAGCAGGCATCTTATTCAACGGTGCGGCTATCGGCGGAGCCATTGCTGCTATCTATTGGCTGCTCATGCTGGTAGGACGTCTTACCAGTACCATCATCAGCGGAAAGGTTTCTACCCGTACCCAGCTGATTACGGTATCTGCTACAGCCATTCTTTTCATTATCTTCGCTATCTTCATTCCGAAGAATGTAGGTATCAACGTACCGAAAATCGTTTATGACCCGATTGCCAAGACCTCTGAAATACTGACGGAAGCCAAAGTTCCTGAAGCTACAATCAGCGCAATTATCGCTGATCCGTCAGGTGCAAACCTCCAACAACATGAAGCGGAATTGACTCAAGCCAACTTGAAATTGTCTGACATCGAAGGCTCATTGAAGACTCCGAAAGTACCGGTGAGCGCCTTGTTCCTCGTACTTTGCGGTTTGTGCACTTCCATTATGTGGGGAGGAATCTTCAACCTTGCCGTAGAAGGATTAGGCAAATATACAGCCCAGGCATCCGGAATCTTCATGATGATGGTTGTGGGTGGTGGTATCTTCCCGCTTCTGCAACAAGTCATTTCCGACTCGGTCGGCTATATGGCAAGTTATTGGCTCATTGTCGCCATGTTGGCATACCTGTTATATTACGGACTGATAGGATGTAAAAACGTCAACAAAGATATTCCAGTAGACTAATTTATTTATTAACTCATTAATTATAAAATACCATGGATATAGATTTCGTAAGAAGCCGTTTCATCAAACATTTCGATGGAACCACAGGAGCTATTTATACTTCACCCGGACGCATCAATCTTATTGGCGAACATACCGATTATAACGGAGGATTTGTATTCCCCGGTGCAGTGGACAAAGGCATTACCGCCGAAATCAAACCGAATGGAAAAGACAAAGTCTGCGCTTATTCCATCGACTTGAAAGATTACGTAGAATTCGGTCTGAATGAAGAAGACGCTCCCAAGGCAAGTTGGGCACGTTACATTTTCGGTGTATGCCGCGAAATGATTAAACGTGGCGTAGATGTAAAAGGATTCAATACCGCATTCGCGGGCGATGTTCCTCTGGGTGCAGGTATGTCATCATCTGCCGCACTTGAATCCACTTTTGCATACGCATTGAACGACTTGTTCGGTGACAATAAGATTGACAAGTTCGAATTGGCAAAAGTAGGTCAGGCTACCGAACACAACTATTGCGGTGTAAACTGCGGTATCATGGACCAGTTCGCTTCTGTATTCGGCAAAGAGGGTCACTTGATGCGCCTTGATTGCCGTTCATTGGAATATAAATACTATCCGTTCCGTCCCGAGGGCTACCGTTTGGTATTGGTAGACTCAGTGGTTAAACACGAACTGGCTTCTTCTGCCTACAACAAACGCCGCCAAAGTTGCGAAAACGTGGTAGCCGCTATCAAGAAAAACCATCCGGAAGTAGAATTCCTGCGCGATTGCAACATGGATATGCTGAGCGAAGTGAAAGCGGATGTATCGGAAGAAGATTACAAACGTGCTGAATATGTCATCGAAGAAATCCAACGCGTATTGGATGTATGTGACGCCCTGGAACGCGGCGATTATGAAACCGTAGGGCAAAAGATGTTCGAAACCCACCACGGCATGAGCAAACTGTATGAAGTAAGTTGCGAAGAACTGGACTTCTTAAACGATATCGCTTTCGATTGCGGAGTAACCGGCTCACGCGTCATGGGCGGCGGATTCGGCGGATGCACCATCAACTTGGTGAAGAACGAATTGTACGAAACCTTCATCACAACTGCCAAAGAACAGTTCAAGAAGAAATTCGGACGTTCACCCAAAGTATATGATGTAGTTATCAGCGACGGCTCGCACCGCGTTTGCTAAAAACAAACATTCATAACACATACGCGAGGCTGCTTCAGGGAATACACATGAGGCAGCCTCTTTATTCATACATCTATGGAAAGCAATGCGATTATCTACATAAAAAACATGGTATGCCGACGCTGCATTATCATCGTTACCCAAATATTCCAAAAACACGGCACCGAACCTTTGGACGTCCAGTTAGGCAAAGTAACCCTTTCCAAGCCGATTTCAAAAAAAGAATTGGAACCGATACAGCAAGAGCTGGAGAATTGCGGATTTGAAGTGATTGATGACAAACGTACCCGCATCATCGAACAGATACGCACAGCCGTTATCCAATATGTACATTACAATGATGCTCCGAAAAAGAAAAACCTATCAGACTATATCAGCAGCCAATGCAAACGGGAGTATAGCCTGCTCAGCAAATTATTCGCAGAAACAAACGGCATTACCATTGAAAAATACTACATCGCCCAGAAAATCGAACGCGTGAAAGAACTACTCATCTATGGTGAACTAAGCATCAGCGAAATAGCCGACAAGCTGCATTATTCAAGCAGTGCGCACCTAAGCACGCAATTCCGTTCCGTCACGGGGCTATCTCCCACTCAATTCAAGCAACTGAAAAATCCTCAACTAAAGCCATTAGATGAGGTATAAGGAGACATTACCTGCCTAAATCCTCCAACTTACTTATCCATGAGTGCCAAGATGTATAGCTGCGTTGCTTGTAAGATTAATAATCTTCATGCTGTAAGATTATTAATCTTACACGTGTAGGATTATTAATCTTACAGCAAGGTTAGCTATGTTGCCCGCAGAGTTAAATTAAGTCCGAAGCCTATTGGCACATGCAAACATCTCCTGTCCCACTTATTCGAAACGGATAGAACGTGCCGGAAGAATGCGGCTAATGAGGTAAGAAGGACCGACCAGCATCAGAACGGAAACGGCAAGCGTACCCACATTCAACAAGAGCCATACCCCTACATTCAACTCGACAGGTACGGCATCGATGTAATAAACCGCCGGGTCTAACTTGATGAGATGAAAGAAATGCTGCAGGGCACAACATGTAAGCGCCAGCACATTCCCCCAAACCATTCCCTTTCGAATCAAGAAAACAGCAAGCATCAGAAAAACCTTCCGGACAGATGTATTATCAGCCCCCAACGCTTTCAGGATACCTATCATATTTGTCCGCTCCAGAATGATAATCAGCAATCCGGATATCATGGTGAACCCCGCCACTCCTACCATCAAGATAAGAATCACCCATACATTGACGTCCAATAAGCCGAGCCATGCAAAAATCTGAGGGTACACCTCTTCTACTGTTTGCGAATAATATTTTCCCCCGTACCTGTCGGTTTTCCCATAGAAGAAAGAAAGCATCTGCTCGTTTGTTTCATTCAAGCGCGCATAGTCACTCACACTGACTTCCAAGCCTCCTACCTGCCCTTCCTTCCAATTATTCAATCGCACTACCGTGCGCAAATCGGTCAGCAGGAACAAATCGTCATACGAAGAGAAGTTGGTCTGATAAATGCCCGCTACCGTCAAACGGCGTGCCCGGATATTGTTTTCCACATAATAGGTAGAAAGCTTGTCGCCTACTTTTACGCCCAGCTTATCCGCAATAGTCTTTGACACCAAGACCTGAAAAGAAGATACCGAATCGGCGAAAGCCGGGATTTCGCCTTCCAGCAAATGACGTTTAAGAAAAGTCAGGTCGTACTCCTGGCTTACCCCTTTCAGCACAATGCCCTGAAAGTTATCCGAAGTCATAATCATCCCCGGCTTGGTGGCATAACGCTGCACATGCCTGACGCCCGGCATTGCGCCTAAAACCGACATCAAACTATCATCGCCTACAATCGGCGTCACCTGATACGACTGCACTTCATCCAGGCTCGTAATCAGGATATCCGACCCCAATCCGATAACCTTGTCGCGCACTTCATGCTTAAATCCGATAACTACCGCCACCGAAATAATCATGACCGCCAAACCGATGGCAATCCCCGCAATAGCAATGCGCACGGCAGGCTTCGAAACGTTTCTTTCGCCTTCTTCCTTATTCTTATAGATACGGCGCGCGATGAAGAGCTTCCAGTCCATGGTCAATCATCTACCCGTCCGGGATAAGCTTCGAGCGCTTTACGCAAGACAAACAAAGCGCGTACCAAGTCTTCTTTCTTCAACACATACGCCAGACGCACTTCATTATGCCCGGCTCCGGGAGTCGTGTAAAATCCGGCTGCAGGAGCAAGCATGACGGTCTCGCCTTCGTAATTGAAATCACTCAGACACCACGCACAGAACTTCTCGCTATCGTCTACCGGCAATTTGGCTACGGTATAAAAAGCGCCCATCGGTATCGGCGAGTAAACTCCGGGAATACGGTTCAATCCGTCAATCAGGCATTTACGGCGTTCCACGTATTCATCATACGTCTCACGCGTATATTCTTCCGGCTCGTCCAATGAGGCTTCTGCCGCAATCTGCCCAATCAAAGGAGGGCTCAAACGAGCCTGGCAAAACTTCATGACCGCCTTGCGCACTTCTTTATTCTTTGTTATCAGCGCACCGATACGGATGCCGCATTCCGAATAACGCTTCGACACCGAATCAATCAGCACCACGTTCTGTTCGATTCCTTCCAGATGGCATGCCGAGATATAGGGAGAACCTGTATAGATAAACTCACGGTACACTTCGTCCGAGAACAAGAACAAGTCGTATTTCTTCACCAAATCCCGTATCTGGTTCATTTCACGCCGCGTATAAAGATACCCCGTCGGATTATTCGGGTTGCAAATCAAGATTCCTTTGGTCCGCTCGTTAATCAGTTCTTCAAACTTCTCTACTTTCGGCAAAGAAAACCCTTCCTCGATGGTAGTTGTGACCGTGCGGATAACTGCCCCCGCCGATATGGCAAATGCCATGTAATTCGCATAAGCCGGTTCGGGCACAATGATTTCATCTCCCGGATTCAGACAACTCATGAAAGCGAACAATACGGCTTCCGAACCGCCTGTAGTCACAATGATATCATCGGCATCCAACAGGATGTCGTACTTCTTATAATACCCTACAAGCTTCTCGCGATAGCTTCGGTACCCCTGGCTCGGGCTGTATTCCAAAACTGTACGGTCTATATGGCGAATCGCTTCAAGGGCCGCTCGCGGAGTAGGAAGGTCTGGCTGACCGATATTCAGGTGATATACACGAATCCCTCTCTCCTTAGCAGCTTCTGCCAATGGCGCCAACTTGCGAATCGGCGACTCCGGCATTTCATTTCCTCGAATGGATATATGTGGCATAGAATATATGAATTTTAAAATATGGTCGCAAAGATAAACCGAAAGAATAAAACCCGCAAACATTTCCGCCGAAATAAATCAACTCTTAACCCTAAACAGGGACTAAACTCTATCAAAAAACATAAAAACGCCCCTCTTTCTCTCGGGTTATTCAGAAAAAGCCCGTATATTCGTCCACGTTAATAATTGCCTTCATTTTAACTTAACGATTATGGATTTATATTTACTCATCTTCACTACCGGAACATATATCGCAGAACAAACGTACGAAAGTCATAAAGAATTGTTCATCGCGCTCGAAAAGCATTTCACCTTGCATCTTGTAAACTACACGAAAGCGGAAACCATCCCGTCCAACGCATACAAGATGGGGTTTATCGGAAGCGGAGGCGTGGAAGATAAAGTAATTCAGAACTTCAGCAGCTTTTCGTATCCCATCACGTTATTGACCGACGGGCTGAACAACTCGCTTGCCGCCGCGCTCGAAGTTTCCGCATGTTTCGGATATAAAGACATGAAGGTACGCATCATCCACGGAAGCATCCCTGAGATGGTCGAACAGGTATTAATCCATCACCGCGCCTTTGCCGCCAAGCGCTCGCTGAAAGGAAAACGGATTGGCGTAATAGGCACGCCCGCCCCCTGGCTGGTCGCAAGCCACGTCGATTACCTGTTGGCAAGCCAACGGTGGGGAGTGACGTATGTAGACATTCCGATTGAAGAAGTATTCAAACGTTTCTATGCCATTACCGACGATGAAATCGGCATGCAAGCCTCCATCTTCGCCAACCGGGCGAAAGCATGCCAGGACACTACCCCCGACGACCTCTTGCGCGCCATGAGGCTCTATAAAGCCGTAAAGGATGTATGCGCCGAACAAAAGCTGGATGCCGTGACCTTGTCTTCCGACCAATGCATCAGCCAGCTGAATGCTACCGGAAACGTAACTTCAGCCCTGTTGACCGATGAGGGCATTCCAGCCGGAGGCGAAGGCGACCTGCAAACCATTATGACCATGCTAATGGCGTATGCCATAACAGGCAAACCCACTTTCATGGGCAATCCTTCCTTTATCGACCGCAAAAGGAACGAACTGATTTTGGCGCATTGCTCCGTACCCACTAAAATGGTAGACGAATTCATCATCCGCGACCATTTCGAAACCGGGCGAGGCATCGGGCTGCAAGGGCTGATGCACGAAGGCGACATCACCCTATTCAAATGCGGAGGAGAATGCCTGGACGAATATTACGTATCGGAAGGATACCTTGTAGAAAACACAAACCTAATCTCGGCATGCCGCACCCAGTTCCGCCTGAAAATGAACAAGCCGGTAGACTATTTCCTGAACAATCCGATAGGGAACCATCACGTCCTGATACAAGGGCATCATGCTGCTGCCCTGCAAGAGTTTATGCAGCTGAACCGATGCAAACTGAGGGAATAATCGGAAAATAATCATGCCGCGGGGATGCATCATTCCAAATTTTAATGTACATTTGCAAGAAATTAATCTCACAAAACGAATAGAAATATGATGCATAACTGGTTCGAGTGCAAAACCATCAATATCCTAAACGTAATTTTCTAACTGATTGATTTGCACGCTTTAGAATCTTTAATATCAAAGACACTAAGGTGTGCATATAAAGTTGTATCTTTGCAAAAAGTGTGCAATAGATGGTGCAAAACAGGATTTTTCCCTTATTTTGAGACTTGCACACACTTAAAAAAGTCAGATATAGAAAAATGAAAACAGATACAGCAATCATTAGGTTAGCACAAATTACAAGCAGGGCAAAGGCTGATGGCACTTATCCAATAGTCTTGCGTGTACAATTCAATGGGAGGAAAGAAAAGTACCTGAATGTAAGTTGTCCTATCAAGTATTGGGATAAAAAGAATGAAGTAGTCAAGAATGGATATGCCAATGCTGCTACTTTAAATTTAATTTTGAAAGAGGCAAAAGATAAAGTCATTGAAAGGAAGTACCAATATGAACTGAAAGGAATTCAATATACTGCTGCAATGCTCCTTGATGATAGCCTCAACATCAAGCCTGACTTATGTGGTAATTCAATTATCCTACATGATTTGGTACAACGTCTAATTGACGAAAGGCACTTGAAACCAAACACCATTAAGAATTATCATTTAATGTGTGATAAGATTGAACAGTATAGCAGGAAAAGTTCTAAATATATCATTTTGTCTGAAATTGATGAAAAATTTGTAAGAGGCTTATGTAAATGGCTTAAATTGAATGTAATTACTACCACTAAGGCAGAAGGTACAATCAATGTTGTATGCAGCAAGATTGCTTCCATTTGGAATTATGCAATCAGCCATAATCTTATAAGTGCTGATTTATATTGCTTCAAAAAATGGAAATATAATGTAGAATATCGATCAACAGAAATAAAAAAGCATTAAACAGAGATGCAATAAAGGCACTTGAAGCTAAATTTTCGCAACTGATAATTGTTGATCCTTTTGATTTAGCAATGGCATACAAGGCTGAGGCTTACAGTAAATTGATTGTACGATATACCAAAGAGTTTGCAATTGCAATATATCTTATTGGGTATAGATTACAAGGCCTTGCATTCTGTGATTTGGCAGACATTAAGGCTGATGATGTAAGTATTGAGAAACATAATGACACTGAATATTACGTTATTCAAAATATCAGAAGAAACAAAACAAATGTTCCTGTTCCAGTCGTGCTAAAGAAAGATATGATAGGAATGGCATTGATGGATTGTTTCATTAGAACTGCCAATTTGAGGGATGGATACTTATTTCCAATCCTCCAGAATAACTTGCATTCATACACTTATGATACGCCACAGAAAAAAGCTAATGCTTTGCAAACAAGTGAAAGATTAGTCAATGATAATCTTAAAAAAATTGCTGTTGAAATAAATAAAGAAATTGGCAAAGAGATTATTCCACCTGACATTACTTTCTATTCAATGCGTCATACGTTTGCTACCATATATATGGCTAATCCTAATGCTAATCCTGTTCATCTTGCTACAATGATGGGAAGAAGTGTCAGTGGCATATACAGATATGTGAAATCATTGCAAAGTGTTGATGATATTATTGATGAAAGGGAAAAAGTTTTCGATCAATACGATTAAATTGCCTAGGACTGCAATTATAAAATGCTTCCAGTAGTAAATAAAGCCTCATCAATCACATAAATAGTTGAGGCTGATTGCTGTATCTTCTTACTCAGAGTACGATTTCGACCTACTTACTATATAGGTATAATCGTTCCTCATGTCTGAAAATTTTCTGATCCAAATTTTTCATTTTATCCTATCTACTTAATATTTATATAAGAGCACGTATTTTGGCACACACTTATCTTAAAATAAAAATCCTTATCCCTAAAATACAAATGAATGAACTTATCAAGAAAAAAATCTCTTATTCGTTAAAAGGTAGAAGAAAATCAGCAACCACAAAAAAACGTAAGCATTCGATAAACTACAGTCATTAAATATCTATATAATGATAGCGACTGTTACTATTGGATTCATAGTGACAGTCGCTATAGTTTTGTTGAACCTGTATGTTGACGTTGTGGTTAGTTGGCGGATTCTACAGTTTGTTTGGTCAACAGGCTCTCCGGATGTTGCAGTTTCCATTTGTGCGGAAGAAGGTTAAGCAGTTCCTCATCAGCGGACTTCTTATGATACGGCATTTGGGCAATGATATCCTTCAGGTAATCCCTTGGGTTCACATCGTGTGCCTTGCAGGTGGCCAGCAGGGAACAGATTACAGACATGTTAACGGCAGCCTCGTGATTACCGCAGAAGAGATAGTTCTTGCGCCCCAAAGCAATTGGCCGGATGGCATTTTCCGCCAGGTTGTTGTCCAAAAGCAGGCGTCCGTCCTCCAGGCATCTCATCATGTTGTCCCATCGGGTATAGGCATACGAGACAGCTTTGCCGATTAGCGATTGGGGACTGTATTTGATGCCTTCCGTTTCCATCCACGTCTTCATGGCCTCCATGATTGGGCGTGTCAGTTCCCGGCGTTTCGCTTTGCGTCCGTCGAACGACAAGCCCGCCTTATCGCAGCAGTGCTCAATCCTGTACATGTACTGTATCTGGGCCAGCCCATATTCGGCTTCCTTTTTGTTTTCACCCAAGGCATGCTCAAAATCACGGCGGATATGCGCCATGCAATTGACCAGCCGCACGTCGGGGTTGGTCTTGAAGGCTGTCTCATAGCCTGCAAAACCGTCGCATTGAAGGTATCCTTTGAAGCGGTATTGGCTTGCCAGTGATTCGATGACTGATCCGGCCCGGGATCCCATGTCATAATGGAAGATGACCAGTTTTTCCATGACAGACCTGACCATCCAGAGGTATTCCTTTTCCGCCTTGTGCTTTCCTCTGTTGATGACCGGGATGGTGGTCTCGTCCGCCTGCACATAGTCGCAAGAGAAGACCTCTTTCTTAAGCGACTCATACAGGGGCTTCAGCAGTTCTACCGTCTTCTTGAACCATCCGTCCAGCGTGCTTTCCGTAAGGCCTTTCAGCCCGAGATGCCTGTATTGCCGTATCTGACGGTAGAACGGGACGTGGTATTCATACTTCTGAAGCAGTATCTCGGCAAGCAGGCTGGTATCAGCGATGCACTTGTCAACAGGCATCAGCGGCATGGGGGCAATCTCCACTCCTTTCTGTCCAGCCGGAGGAAGCATGGTGCTGTCCTTGAGTGCATATTTGGGACGGATGATTTCCTTGACGTAAAGCATGCCCGGCTTGTGTTTGACGACTTTTGTTATCTCTTCGCCTATTCTACGGTATAAAGACAGGTCAACACCTGTCGGTTCTATTGTCTCGGTCTCCAGTACGGGTAAGTCCTCTATCATTTTTCGGTTCTGACGATTCTGCTTCCGTACTTCCGCCGATTCCTTTTCAATCTTCCCAACGGCTTCGTCGCGCTTTTCTTCCGCCTGATGTTGGAGTCCGGCAAACTCGTCTGCAAAAAGATCGGGGATATTAGGGTCATATGCGCGAAGCTTCTCCGATTTACGCCCAAAGAGCTGACGGTTCAGCCATGCGACCTGAGCCGTCAGCTCCTTGATGCGCGCCTGCAGTTTTTCATTCTGCTCAGCCTGTTTTTTATTAGTGGCAGACAATGAAGCAATAGAGGCATTCAGCCCTTCTATCGTCTTGAGTAATATAGCTTTTTCATCCATTGCCTGTCTCTTTTTTACTGATGTAAAGATACTAATTATTAATGGATTATACAATAATACCAGCACTTTTTTCAATAAAAGACATGTCATACATGGTACTCCTTACGCTCTGCCCTGAGCCGCCGGAGCCTCTGCCCCGGGCTTTCCTGAATGCCCTCGACCATCATTACCAGGTCACGCCATTCCATGGGATAACTGTCTGATTCCGGGTCGTATTCCGGCAGTTTGAAGCGTCCGGCCTCCAGCCGTTTGACGTACATCACCATGCCGCCGTCTTCCGCATGAAGCAGCTTCATAAGCCTGCGGTTGGAGCCGATGAAGATGAAGACATCGCCGTTCTTCACCTCACTTTTCATCTTTTCATGCACCACCCCGCACAGCGAACTGATGCCCTTGCGCATGTCCGTCCTGCCGGGACACAGGAAGTAGCGCATCGTGTCGTTCAAGTTAAACATGGCCCTCCTGCAGACTTTGGTTCAACACTTCCATCAACAGCTTCTCTGAGCCGCTTCCAAAGTGGGCACGGAGCCCGTTGGGAAACAACAAGGACACGCCGTAAGGAGCCTGTTCATCCAAGGACAATTCTGCTGTTGGCCGTTTGATATTGATCGGAGCCAGCTCTTGTTTGATACTGTCTTTCTCGGCAGAGTATTTCTTTTGCCAATAGTGATAGGTGGAATAACTCACTCCTATCTGTCGTAGGTACGACTTCAATGACAGGCCGCTTTGTTGCACCTGCATTTCTAATTCTTCAAATCCAGTTCTGTTCATTGCTATTCGGTTTGATTGTTATGTGGGGCAAAATTACAATCAAACTATAGGGCATGCAATGTGTATTTCTTAGAATGCTTACAAAAAAACGCATTAGCCAAGCTCTAAAAGGACGCAAATTGTCAGAAGAACACAAGAAAAGGATCGGCAAATCAATGCGAAAAAAGTGTATTAGCACACCTATTAACCAACAGCCCACCAATACACCTTCACGCACATAAAACATAGTCTAAATACTTCTAAATAAGAGCTTCAAGCAAGTTATAAGATTTGCGACTCTTTTGGATGCGTACCAAGCGATTTAAGGAAACCCAAAACAACTTCATCAAAGTATTGCTATCCACCAAGCTGTAATAAAGTTCCTCATCTTTGACATTGGCAGCCTGTAAAGTTTCACGAATAACCTTGTAGCAATTCAATCGCACTTCAAAGCGATATATCCTGTTAAAGCCAACCTTTAAAGCGATATAATCCTTTGCACAATTTTCTACCATTTCTAATGCCTTATTATATGCGCTCAACACCAAACTATCATCGTTGTTTTTGACGTAGAAAGATTTGTCTTGATAACGATTCTTTCTCGTACCAACAGAAATATGTATCAAGGAATGTACCTTTTCATCCATCGATTTTATTTTCTTGTCGTTGATAACAAAATCCACGTCTTCATTTTTCAACAGTTTATAGAACCTGTTTATTATATTTACGTTCGTATCAAAAGCAAGATGCAACTTTGAAATTCTGAAAAACTCCAAATGCAAGGCTTGCTCAATGTAGGAGATACCTCCCAGCATATAATCTTTATAGAGTATTGGATTGCGAACAGACAAATACACATAAGGGCGCAAAGGATTGGGACTGCCAAAGAACAAATCGCCTATTACTGTATCATTTCCATCATCCCCAGGCCCAAGCACGACAAATTGGTGATGGTAGTTCCTGTTCTCTATCCTCTTTATAGAAATTTCCCCATATTCCCCACATTGCAAGTAATCAAGACCTTCAATATAGGCACGTGTTTCCATATCCCATATATAGGTTATTTCCAACTTATCAATATTGACTGCAAATTTCGTTTCAAACATTTTCTTCTTCTTTTAAGTTGTTATTTTCATAAGGAATTCCTTCCCAATATTTCTTCAAAGCCAAACTTATTTTTTCTCGTGTTGAGGCTGTTTGTTTCCTGCCACTCATTGACTCGCTTATCTTTTTGCGAGTCTCCTGTTTCATCTTTCGTTCTTTCCTCATTATATAACTGTGTATGTTTATTATTTTAACCTATTTAACTATTCTAACTATAAATAGTTGCCAACATCAAAAGCTCATTACTTTTTTTGCAAACATACTAATATCTTTCACTAAAAATAAGATTATTTCATACTTTATAATTTATCAACTTCCAATAACTCAAGACAATACAAAATAAACATCTTTTTCTCGTTAACAGAAGCAAAATTAAAGTTGGTACTATTATTTGCCCCTTTGCGTAATTTACGCATCCCAATAAAGTAGTGCGTAATTTTCGCACTTGTATTCTGAAGCAAATTGTATTCAAATAAATCTAATAAACAACAAGAATACATCTAATTTATGTATTCTATTTTATCTTTGATTTGTTTGCATACTTCAAAAGAAATTCTTATCTTTACATCAGTAAATGAAGGAATTAAGAAACTAATTAAAGAATATCAGTTATGAAAGCAGTTATATACGCTCGTGTAAGTTCCACGACTGACAGACAGAACACAGAAAGACAAATCGCAGACTTGACGAAGTATGCAGAGTATAAGGAAATGGAAATCTCCAAAATCTTTGAGGAAAAGATTAGTGGCGCAAAGAAAAACGTTGAACGTCCTGTTTTTGTTGAGGCTATGAACTTCTGCAAGACAAACAAAGTAGATATATTATTGGTATCTGAACTTAGTCGCTTGGGAAGAAATGCCTTTGAAGTATTGGAAACTGTTAAGCAACTCGTAGATGAAGGTATTAACCTCTATATGCAGAAGGAACAGTTTACACTATTGGATGATGAAGGAAAGCCATCCATGTTTGCGCCCATTATGATTGCTACATTATCCACCTGTGCGCAACTTGAAAGGGAAAACATAAAATTTCGTCTGAACAGTGGTCGCCAGCTTTATATTGAAAAGGGAGGTAAACTTGGACGCAAGGAGGGCAGTAAGAAAACGACAGAGCAAAAACAAGAAGAATATAAGCAAGTCCTTAAAGAACTGAAAAGAGGTACCAGTATTCGCAAGGTCGCTAAATTATGTGATGTGAGCGTTTCAACAGTCCAGAGACTCAAAGCAGAATTCAATCTGTAAAAAGTGGAATATACTTCACTTATAATAAATAAGGAGAGCGATTTTAGCCCCCCTTATTTTATTAACAGTCTTAATTTACATAAGTCTCATACTTTGTAAGTATAAGCCCATCAAGTTTGATTTCTGACTGTGGATTATCAACGTCATTAACGTCTCGACCATACGAAACGATTACATTGTCAAATCTATATACTATTAATGGTGTGCCTTCAGCATTCGTTGTATATGATTCAAATGTAATCTTTCCACTTTTTATTTTATTGAAGTAAGTAGTAGGCACATAAGTTGGATTTGTCGTTTGCTCGTACTTCCTGACACTTAACTCACCATTAATAAATGCACCTTCAATAAACTCAACCTCTTGTCCTTTGGTTGCAGTCGCAGGGTCAAAGGCTTTTATATAGAAATTTATATCTGCAAGCAAAACATCTCCAAGGTGATTATATTCACTTGACGCAATGTATTCCAAATAGTCAGATGGACTATTGAACAGCCTATAACATGCTGCTTCTACTTTGAGTCCATCGTTAGAAACGCCAAAGGCAGGATATGTGGTACGTCCTGTTGTTTCTTCAAGAAAACTTTCATACGCAGATGGATATGTAGCCTCATCGTCCACATACAATACATAATCGCCATTGTTGCCATTGCCACCACCATTGTTAGGATCGTCATCATCGCTACAAGCAACCAATGTAAAAGACGAAACAGCAAATAACGCTACACACAAACGATAAATATACTTTTTCATATCAACTTAGAATTTATATTTTGCGCCTAAACCTACAACAAACTGAGAATATCCCCCTGTAATAACTTCATAGCGCAGTTCCAGTCCAACTGCAATATTATCCATTACATCATATTCAACACCACCACCAAAATTGAATTTGAAACATGCATCTGTTTCATGTTTGGTGTCTGCCTCTTCACCTGTTAATACACCTTCTATAGCATCATCCCATTCAACAGTCTCGTATCTACACATATCAAAGCCAATACCTGCCAAAGGATATACATTGATTTTGGGTGCTACATTAAACAGATAATGCGCATTGGCTGAAATGTCAAACATACCACTGCCTCCAAAATAATAAGTAAGAGAAGGCTCTATACGAATGGCATCAGTTATCCCATACTGAAACTTTGCGCCCAAACCCACACTACTTGCTGTTGTACCAAAATTAAGATTGATTCCAGCAGCCTTTTCGCCCTTTTGGGCAAATGCGCTACTCATTCCAAATAAAGCAACGCACAACACTAAAAATAATTTCTTCATTTTGCTCAATGATTTTATTGTTTATACTTGGTTTATTTAGTCCTAATGCTCCAAATTTTAGACAATAAAAAAACGTGGACTAATAACTTCATCTACGCACTCTGAGGTATTGGGGATAACCTTCGCTGCAATAAATGAGTAAAAGCCCACGCTATATGAGCGCAGGCATCAACTTTTACTCTTTGCAGCATTCGTCAAATTCCCCAATTTTCAGAGCGCAAGAATAAAGCTAACGCTTTTTATCTATATGTCTTTAAGATAGTCTATACCATAGGCAAAACCTTTTTTTTGTTTACGCTGCAAAATTAACATTTTCTGTGGGAACTACATAATTTCAAAAGGAAAATCAGTATCAAGTATTAGATTTTTGCTAACTTTGCACTGAATATATCTGAGAAATATGCGTTATAAAGTATGCAGTAAAGTAAGCAATACTATAGATTTAATAATTAAATAACTTAAAGACAAATAATTATATGCTACATAACTGGTTTGAGTGCAAAATCCGCTATGAGAAAATAGCGGAAAACGGCATGAACAAAAAAGTGACAGAACCCTATCTGGTAGATGCGCTGAGCTTTACGGAAGCCGAGTCGCGCATCATCGAAGAAATAACGCCATTCATAAGCGGCGAATTTACCGTATCCGATATCAAACGCGCCAACTATAGCGAACTGTTCCCCTCGGAAGAAGAAGCCGCCGACCGCTGGTTCAAGTGCAAGCTCTATTTCATCACCCTCGATGAAAAGAGCGGGGCGGAAAAGAAAACAGCCACCAACGTATTGGTACAGGCAGCCGACTTGCGTGACGCCATCAAGAAACTGGACGAGGGGATGAAAGGCACCATGGCAGATTACGTAATCGCATCCGTGGCTGAAACCGCCATCATGGATGTATATCCCTATTCTGCCGAGCCCGACGTGAAACCGGAATTTCCCGATGCCGACAAAAGATAACGCCTAACCCCCAATTCGATTATTATAACAACAATGGACATCCAAACCAATCTACGAAACGTATTAGCCGAATTGCCTGAAGGAGTCCGGCTGGTAGCCGTATCCAAATTCCATCCTGCCGAAGCCATCGAAGAGGCTTACCGTGCCGGACAACGGATTTTCGGAGAAAGCAAAGAACAGGAATTGTCCGAAAAGTACAACGTACTACCCAAAGATATCGAATGGCACTTTATCGGACACCTGCAAACCAACAAAGTCAAATACATTGCGCCTTACATCACCCTAATCGAGGCGGTAGACTCTTATAAGCTCCTGACGGAAATCAACAAGCAAGCCGGGAAACACAACCGGACCATTCCGTGCCTGCTCGAAATACACGTTGCCCAAGAAGAAAGCAAATACGGATTCACACCGGACGATTGCAGGGAAATGTTGGAAGCCGGAGAATGGAAAGAACTGCACAACATCCGCATAGCCGGCGTAATGGGCATGGCAACCAATACCGACGACGAGGCACAGATAGAACGGGAATTCCGTACCCTGAAAGCCTTGTTCGACGAATGGAAGCAAGCCTTTTTCGCCGATGAGCCTGCATTCAAGGAAATCTCGATGGGCATGTCGCACGATTACCGCATAGCCATACGCGCCGGAAGCACTCTGGTGCGTGTAGGAAGCAAAATATTTGGAGAAAGAAATTACGTTAAATGATACTATTATGGCACAATTGAAAACTACATTCGCAGGACTAACGCTGAAAAACCCGATTATCATCAGCAGCTCGGGACTGACCAACAGCGCGGAGAGAATCAAGAAACTGGAAGAAGCAGGGGCAGGAGCCGCCGTGCTGAAATCCGTGTTCGAGGAACAAATCAACATGCAGGCTGGAACCATGCACGGATACGGAGCGCCCGAAGCCGACGACTATCTGAACGCATACGTCCGTTCGCATGCGCTGAACGAGTATATCAGCCTGATTGAAGAAGCCAAGAAGACATGCACCATTCCCGTTATTGCGAGCATCAATTGCTATAGCGATAACGAATGGGTAGACTTTGCCAAACTGATGGAAAAAGCCGGAGCAGATGCGCTGGAAATCAACATCCTTGCACTTCAGACCGAAAAAGAATACATTCCCGGAAGCTTCGAGCAACGCCACATCGACATCTTGCGCCATGTAAAAAAAGAAGTGCGAATCCCCGTCATCATGAAACTGGGAAGCAACTTCACGAACCCGATTACCCTGATAGAACAATTGTATGCCAACGGCGCAGACGCCGTAGTCTTGTTCAACCGCTTCTATCAAACCGACATCGATATCGAAAACCTGACATTCTGCAATGCCCACGTGCTGAGCGAAGAAAGCGAACTTGCCGACCGCCTGCGCTGGACCGCCATTGCGTCGGCATCCGTCCCCAAACTGGATTATGCCGTTTCCGGAGGCATACATAACGGAAAAGGACTTGTCAAAGCCATTCTGGCAGGAGCGTGCGCAAGCGAAATCTGCTCAACGGTTTATCAAAACGGAGCGGAAATCATCGGAACGATGCTGGACGAACTGGCGCAATGGATGGACGCCAAAGGATTTAAGTCTATAGAAAGCTTCCGCGCAAAAATGAACGCAGAAGCCGCGGGCGACATCAATCCGTTCGAACGCACCCAGTTCATGAAATACTATAGCGAGCACAAAGAATAATCATCGCATATCCCGGGCATATAGGTGCAAGCCTTTACGCACCTATATCCAACCCTTTACGGACCTATGTCCACCAGCCAACGGACATAGGTTCGCTTTTTAAAGGAAAGAAATTGGCTTTTCCATTGCACAAGTAAGAATAAAAAGATATATTTGCACATTATTGCACGATTTGTGCATCAAACATACTCGAAAAATATGGAAAAAAGTTTCTTAGCCTTCATAGAGCAGAGCATCAAAAAGAATTGGGACCTCGATGCACTGACCGATTACAAGGGTGCCACTTTGCAATACAAAGACCTGGCACGGAAGATAGAAAAGCTACACATCCTATTGGAAGAAAGCGGCGTACGCCCGGGCGATAAAGTAGCTATCTGCGGACGGAACAGTTCACATTGGGGTGTGGCTTTCCTTGCCACCCTGACCTATGGCGCGATAGCTGTCCCTATCCTGCATGAATTCAAAGCCGATACCATCCACAATATCGTCAATCACTCCGATGCCCGCCTGCTTTTTGTAGGCGACATGGCATGGGAAAGCCTCAACGAGGCGGAAATGCCTTTACTGGAAGGCATTATCCTGATGACCGATTTCACCTTATTGGTATGCCGGAGCAAACAGTTGGAATATGCCCGCGAGCACCTGAACGAAATGTTCGGGCGCAAATTCCCGCGCAATTTCCGCCGCGAGCATGTATCCTACCGGCGTGACACCCCCGAAGAGCTGGCTATCATCAACTACACATCGGGCACCACCAGTTTTTCGAAAGGAGTCATGCTCCCCTACCGTTCCTTATGGTCGAACACGCAATTCGCGTTCGAGGTGCTTCCGCTCCAAGCGGGAAACCGGGTCGTATCCATGCTTCCGATGGCACACATGTACGGACTTGCGTTTGAATTCCTTTACGAAATCTGTTGCGGATGCCACGTTTATTTCCTCACCCGCATGCCCAGCCCGAAAATCATCGCACAAGCATTCACGGATGTAAAGCCCCATATTGTCATTGCCGTACCGCTGATTATCGAAAAGATTATCAAGAAAGGCGTATTGCCGAAAATGGAAACGCTCAAGATGAAGATGCTCATGAAGCTTCCCATCATCAACGACAAGATAAACGAAGCGGTACGCGAGCAAATGGTGAAAGGCTTCGGCGGACAATTCTATGAAATCATTGTAGGCGGGGCTGCATTCAACAGCGAGATAGAGACCTTCCTGAAAGGGCTTGATTTCCCGTATACAGTAGGCTATGGCATGACCGAATGCGGTCCGATTATCAGCTATGAGGATTGGAAAAGCTTCCGCCCCGGCTCATGCGGGAAAGCCGCGCCACGCATGGAAATACGCATAGACAGCCCAGACCCTCAATATACGGTTGGGGAAATCCTGGTACGCGGCGACAATGTCATGTTGGGCTATTACAAGAATCCGGAGTCTACAGCCCAAGCCATAGACAAAGACGGATGGCTGCATACGGGCGACTTAGGAGTAATGGATGCCGAGGGAAACCTCTTTATCAAGGGACGAAGCAAGAACATGCTGTTAGGGCCTTCGGGACAAAACATCTATCCGGAAGAAATTGAAGAACAACTGAATAACCTGCCCTATGTGGCGGAATGCATCGTTATCCAGCAAAAGGACAATAAGCTTGCCGCACTTGTCTATCCCGATTTTGAAGCCGCATACGCACAAGGCATGAACGAGGCAGATATTGAGAAACAAATGGAAGAAAACCGCCTCATGTTGAATGCGGCTCTCCCGTCCTATTCACAAATAGCCGCAGTAAAAATCTATCCGGAAGAATTTGAGAAGACTCCGAAAAAAAGCATCAAACGCTTCTTGTATCAAGATGTTAAATAAAGAACGACACATGAAACTAAAAACACTGCGGAGCGGATTCATATTGTCCGCTCTGCTTTTTGCCATATCGTTACCCGCATATTCCCAGTCCGCCCAGCATAAGAAGCTGAAAAAGAGGGCTAATCTTGCTTTAAACATAACCAATAAGAAAGAACAGCCCCCATGCACGTACTTCAACATAGGCTTTGCAAGCAACTACCCCAGCCTGTCCGGAGTGGGCATCAACGTAATCTCCAGTACCACCCATTACCACTCCAAAGGATTCCAATTGGCCGGGCTTGTCAACATTACGGGCATACATGCAGAAGGGGTACAGCTTTCCGGCATAGCCAATGTTACAGGGCGGAACTCCAACGGCGTCGTGTTAAGCGGGCTTATGAATGTAAACGGAGGTTCGCTAAACGGTATCGCCTTATCGGGCATAGGCAATATGACCGGAAAAAACACCCACGGGCTTATCATAGGAGGATTAATCAACATCGCCAACGGACAATCGGGCGGAATGCTTCTGTCCGGTATCGCCAATGTATCCAAACAAGCACAAAACGGCGTGATGATAAGCGGATTGATGAATGCCAGCGGAGATACCGTCAGAGGATTACAGCTCACCTCTTTACTAAACGCTGCCGGAGAAGCCAACAACGGTGTGCAGCTTGCCGCCCTGGGAAACATAAATACCCTCAATCGAGGCCTTCAGTTGGGAATATGCAATTTTAGCGCAAAGAATAAAGGAGCGCAAATAGGCATAACCAACTTGTCAGGCGAAGGGAAAAAGGGTCTGCAGTTCGGATTCGTCAACTTGAGTGCCGATAGCCTTGCACGCCAAATCGGATGCATCAATATTACCCCCCGTACTCAAATCCAATTATTGATTTCAAGCGGGAACCTGAATAAAGCCAACCTTGCCGTACGGTTCAAGAACCGGTATACCTACACCGAATTGGGCGGAGGGGCTTATTACTTCGACCTCGACCACGATGTATCTGCTTCCGCATTTTACCGTGCGGGTATCTACTACCCGCTATTATCCCGCCTGGAAATCAGTGCCGATGCAGGATTTTACCACATCGAAACACTTGATAACAAACACAAAGGATATCCTGCACGGGCTTATGCCCTTCAACCACGCCTGAATCTAGAGTTCCGCATAACGAAAAAACTGGGCATCTTCGCCTCGGGCGGCTATGCCTGGACACGCCCGTATAGCAAGGAACACACCTTAGACCATAAAGGGACTTTCGAAGCCGGTATCGTTTTATTCTAAATGCAACACATTCCAAACAAAACTACATCTTTCTGCTACAAATAATAGGAATTCAACAATAATTCGCTATTTTTGCAAAAACAAAAAAGAAACAAGAGAAAAAGCATGAATGTAGCGATTATCAAATACAATGCAGGAAACATCTTCTCGATAGACTATGCCTTGCGCCGGTTAGGGATAGAGCCGGTCATTACCGCCGACAAGGAACTTATCCGAAAAGCGGATAAAGTCATCTTTCCGGGCGTTGGAGAAGCCAAGAACACCATGGAATATCTTCAGGAGCATCAGCTGGACCGGCTGATCACCGACCTGAAACAACCCGTTTTAGGCATTTGCCTGGGCATGCAATTGATGTGCCGGCATTCGGAAGAAGGTGATGTCCCATGCTTGGGCATTTTCGATGTAGATGTCAAGCGTTTCCATCCTGTCCGCCACGAAGACAAAGTGCCCCACATGGGTTGGAATACCATCCAATGCACAGACAAGCTATTGTTCAACGGTTTCGAACAAGAAGAATTTGTCTATTTCGTACATAGCTATTACGTTCCGCTAAACGATTTTACGGCAGCCCGGACAGACTATATCCTGCCCTTCAGTGCCGCCCTGCACAAAGACAACTTCTATGCCACCCAGTTTCATCCCGAAAAGAGCGGGAAAACCGGAGAACGTATATTACAGAACTTTTTAAACATAGCATACTGACATGATAGAACTAATCCCAGCCATCGACATCATTGATGGAAAATGTGTCCGTCTCTCGCAAGGCAATTACAATTCGAAGAAGGTCTACAACGAGAATCCGCTGGAAGTAGCCAAAGAGTTCGAAGCATACGGCATCCGCAGGTTACATGTGGTCGACTTAGACGGAGCCGCATCCCACCATATCGTGAATTACCGCACATTGGAACAGATTGCCACTCATACCTCGCTCATCATCGATTTCGGCGGAGGAATCAAGACATCGGGCGATATCGAAATCGCATTCGAGAGCGGTGCCGAAATGGTCACACTGGGCAGCGTAGCCGTGAAACACCCCGAATGGTTCTGTGAATGGCTGCAAACCTACGGGAACGAGAAAATCATTCTGGGAGCGGATGTGAAAGACCGCAAAATCGCCATCAACGGCTGGAAAGAAGAAAGCCCGATGGAACTGATGCCCTTCTTAGAGCAATACACACAAAAAGGAATCACCAAGGTATTGTGCACCGACATCAGCCATGACGGAATGCTGGACGGTCCTTCCCTCCCGCTCTATCAAGACATACTGAAAGCCTGTCCGGGACTTTACCTGATAGCCAGCGGAGGCATCAGCTGTATGGATGATATCCTGAAACTGGATGAAGCAGGCATCCCTGCCGTTGTATTCGGGAAAGCCATTTACGAAGGACGGATTTCACTAAAAGAACTTAGCCACTATATAATATAATAAGGAGTAGAGCGCATGTTAGCAAAACGAATCATACCCTGTCTGGATATAAAGAACGGACAAACCGTAAAAGGAACCAACTTCATCAACTTACGCGAAGCAGGCGACCCCGTGGAACTGGGACAACTCTACAGCGAGCAAGGAGCCGATGAACTGGTCTACCTGGACATTACAGCCAGCCACGAAGGACGGAAAACGTTTACCGACTTAGTGAAACGCATAGCTGCCTGCATCAATATCCCGTTTACCGTAGGCGGAGGCATTCACGAGCTAAGCGATGTGGAGCGCCTGCTGAATGCCGGTGCCGATAAAGTATCGGTCAATTCTGCCGCTATCCGGAATCCCCAACTCATTGATGACATAGCCCAGCATTTCGGTTCTCAAGTATGTGTGGTTGCCATTGATGCCCGCCAAACGGAAAAAGGATGGAAATGTTATCTGAACGGAGGACGGGTGGAAACCGAAAAGGACTTGTTCAATTGGGCGCATGAAGCCAACGAACGGGGAGCCGGAGAGATACTTTTCACCAGCATGGACCACGACGGAGTGAAAAACGGATACGCAAACAAGGCACTGGCAATACTGAGCGACACATTAACCATTCCGGTCATCGCTTCGGGAGGAGCCGGGAACAAACAGCATTTCAAAGACGCGTTCACGCAAGGGAAAGCCGATGCGGCACTGGCGGCAAGTGTATTCCATTTCGGCGAAATACCCATACCCGAACTGAAAGCATACCTCCATACGGAAGGCATTAACGTAAGAATTTAACTGATTATATATCTCATAACCCTTAAAATGAAAAAACTATGCAACCCGACTTTGATAAAATGGACGGATTAGTCCCTGCCATTATCCAAGACAGCTACACCCAAAAAGTGCTTATGCTTGGATTCATGAACAAAGAAGCCTACGAAAAGACCTTGACAACAGGCAAAGTCACGTTCTATAGCCGTACCAAACAACGCTTATGGACGAAAGGCGAAACCAGCGGGAACTTTTTGGAAGTAGTTTCCATAAAGAGCGATTGCGACAATGATACCTTGCTCATTCAGGCACACCCGACCGGTCCTGTATGCCATACGGGCACCGACACCTGCTGGGGAGAAAAAAACGAGCAAGACATCATGTTCTTGAAAGAATTGCAAGACTTCATCGACAAGCGCCACGAAGAAATGCCCGAAAAGTCATATACCACAAGCCTGTTCAAATCTGGCGTTAATAAAATGGCACAAAAAGTAGGTGAAGAGGCGGTTGAAACCATTATCGAAGCCTGCAATGGTACAGACGAACGCCTCATTTATGAAGGCGCCGACCTGCTATACCACCTCATCGTATTGCTCACTTCCAAAGGATACCGCATCGAAGACCTGGCACGGGAACTGAAAGAACGCCATAGCGAAAGCTGGAAAAAACATTAACGCATCATGAACGAAGAAACGCTTATACGCTATAAAGGGGTAGAAATAAACCAGCAAGCCCTCTGCGTTCTGCATGATGTGGACTTCGAACTTCATAAAGGCGAATTCATTTACATCATCGGAAAAGTAGGAAGCGGAAAATCGACTTTCCTGAAAACCATTTATGGAGAATTAGACATCGCCGAAGGGGAAGCCACCGTACTGGGCTACAACCTGAAAAAGGTGAAGCAAAGGCAAATTTCAGAATTACGGCGCAAGCTGGGCATCGTATTCCAAGACTTCCAACTCCTGATTGACCGGAACGTACACGACAACTTGGATTTCGTATTACGCGCTACCGGCTGGAAGCAGAGAAGCGAAATTGAAAGCCGGATAGAAGAAGTGCTGCAGCTGGTAGGCATGGAAAACAAGGGCTATAAAATGCCGAATGAACTTTCGGGAGGCGAGCAACAACGCATTGTCATCGCACGTGCCATACTGAACAAGCCCGACATCATCCTTGCCGACGAGCCAACCGGAAACCTGGATGTAGAAACAGGACGGAACATCGTGGAACTGTTGAAAGAGATATGCAAACAAGGGTCATCCATCATCATGACGACCCACAACCTCAACCTGCTTTCCGAGTTCCCCGGTATCGTTTACCGCTGCGAACAGCATCAATTGCAACGGATAGGCGAATCCTAAAAAAAACAAAGAGACCAAGATTTTAGCGGCAAATCATGAAAAGACCGTGAAATATTCGTATCTTTGCGCGCAGAAAAGAAATAGTATTTAAACTGAACAATTAAAAATTCGAAACTGAAAATGAAAGTTTTAAAGTTTGGAGGAACGTCAGTAGGCTCGGCACAGAGAATGAAAGACGTTGCCAAATTGATTACCGATGGCGAACAGAAAATCGTAGTCCTGTCTGCCATGTCGGGTACGACCAATACCTTGGTCGAAATTTCAGATTATCTGTACAAGAAAAACCCGGAAGGTGCGAATGAAATCATCAACAGGTTGGAAGGCAAATACAAACAACACATTGATGAACTTTATTCTACAGAGGAGTATAAACAGAAGACACTGGAATTTGTAAAATCGGTATTCGATTACATCCGGTCGTTTACAAAAGATATTTTTACGTTGTTCGAAGAAAAGGTAATCTTGGCACAAGGAGAAATCATCTCTACCAACATGGTTACCAACTACCTGTGCGAACAAGGCGTAAAAGCCTATTTGATTCCTGCACTGGAATTCATGCGCACGGACAAAAACAGTGAACCTGACTTGAATTATATCCGCGAGAAACTTGCCGCACAGCTGGAAGCACATGCGGGACAAGACATCTACATCACCCAAGGATTCATCTGCCGCAACGCATACGGCGAAATCGACAACCTGCAACGGGGCGGAAGCGACTATACCGCATCCCTCATCGGAGCCGCTATCAACGCTTCTGAAATCCAGATATGGACCGACATCGACGGCATGCACGACAATGACCCGCGTGTGGTTGACAAAACATCGCCCGTACGCCAGCTGCATTTCGAAGAAGCCGCAGAACTGGCATACTTCGGTGCTAAAATCCTGCACCCTACCTGCATCCAGCCTGCCAAATATGCCAACATTCCGGTGCGCCTGCTGAATACGATGGAACCAAGCGCCCCCGGTACCTTGATTTCAAATGATACCGAAAAGGGGAAAATCAAAGCCGTAGCTGCCAAAGACAACATAACAGCCATTAAAATCAAGTCGAGCCGTATGCTGCTGGCTTACGGGTTCTTGCGGAAAGTATTCGAAATATTCGAAAGCTACCAGACCGCCATTGATATGGTCTGCACCTCGGAAGTAGGCGTATCGATGTCGATAGACAATACCAAACATTTAAATGAAATTGTCAATGACTTGAAGAAATACGGCACCGTCACCGTTGACCACGATATGTGCATCGTCTGTGTTGTGGGCGACCTGGAATGGGAAAACGTGGGCTTCGAAGCCAAAGCGCTCGATGCGATGCGTGACATTCCGGTACGTATGATTTCATTCGGAGGCAGCAACTATAACATCTCGTTCCTGATTCGGGAATGCGACAAGAAGAAAGCCTTGCAATCCTTGAGCGACGTGCTGTTCAATGCCGGCAAGTAATGAAATCTTCTTCATAACTTTTATATAACACGAAAAGCGGATGGTACGGTTGTAACACAAACCGCATCGTCCGCTTTTTTTATAATACTTAATACAAATCGATTATGAAAGGTATTTTTCCTGTAGAGAGATTCCAAAACGTAGAAACTCCTTTTTATTATTACAACGCCGACCTGTTGCGCGAGACATTGAACGTTATCCGCACCGAAGCCGGAAAGTACAACAAATTCTGTGTGCACTATGCCATCAAGGCAAACGCCAATCCTAAAATCTTAGGCATCATCCGCGAGAGCGGACTGGGAGTGGATTGCGTAAGCGGCTGGGAGATAGAAGCGGCTATCCAAGCAGGGTTTCCCGCAAGCAAGATCGTATTTGCCGGCGTGGGCAAGACCGACAAGGAAATCAACCTTGCACTCGACCACGACATCTTTTGCTTCAACGTAGAGTCTGTTCCCGAACTGGAAGTCATCAACCAACTGGCTGCCGGCAAGAACAAGATAGCACGCGTAGCTTTCCGCATCAATCCCGATGTAGGAGCACATACACATGCCAATATCACCACAGGACTTGCCGAAAACAAGTTCGGCATCAGCATGCAGGATATGGATAAGGTTATCGACCGGGCACTCGAAATGAACCACGTGAAGTTCGTCGGCCTGCACTTCCACATCGGTTCGCAAATCCTGGATATGGGAGACTTCATCGCCCTGTGCAACCGTGTAAACGAATTGCAGGAAAAACTCTACGCACGCCAAATCATCGTGGAACATATCAACGTAGGAGGAGGGCTGGGCATCGATTACGCGCATCCCAACCGGCAATCCATCCCCGACTTTGCCGAATACTTTGCTACCTACCACAAGCACCTGAAGCTTCGCCCGCAACAGACTTTACACTTCGAGCTGGGCCGTTCTGTAGTAGGACAATGCGGAAGCCTCATCACACGCGTCATATACGTAAAACAAGGCACCAACAAGCAATTCGCCATTGTCGATGCAGGCATGACCGACCTCATCCGCCCTGCCCTTTACCAGGCATACCACAAGATAGAAAACATTTCCTCCGAAGAACCGGTGGAAACCTACGATGTAGTAGGACCTATTTGCGAATCGTCCGATGTCTTTGGCAAAGCCATCGACCTGAACCGCACACATCGTGGCGATTTTCTTGCCCTCCGCTCTGCAGGCGCATACGGAGAAATCATGGCATCCGGGTACAATTGCCGACCGCTCCCGAAAGGCTACACTTCGGACGAACTGAGATAACACATTCCCGGTTCTTTACTCCTGCAAACAAATACTAAGCCGCTCCGCCAGATGCATCTGCACGCATCTGGCGGAGCGGCTTAGTTTCAGACCGGTTTCAACAGGCTGAAACTATAGTTTTCACCCGCTGAAACTATAAGTTCATCCCGGTAAAACTCCTAAAACAAACCGGCATTCCTTCCCGTACAGCCCCATAGCTTCATCCGCTTGCCCCGGCACATCATGTCACGCCATTTGATTCTGCTGATTTTATATGCATATTCCAAAGAATTTATTACCTTTGCACGCTGAAGCAGAATAAGGTAAACATTAAAAACGAATAAAATAAAATGGAATTAGCAAGTAAGTACAATCCCGCAGATGTGGAGGGGAAATGGTACCAGTATTGGCTGGACAACAAACTATTCAGTTCGAAACCCGACGGACGTGAGCCGTACACCATCGTCATCCCGCCGCCCAACGTGACCGGCGTGCTCCACATGGGACACATGCTTAACAATACCATTCAGGACATCCTGGTGCGCCGCGCACGCATGACCGGCAAGAATGCCTGCTGGGTGCCGGGAACCGACCATGCCTCGATTGCCACCGAAGCAAAAGTAGTAAACAAGCTGGCACAAGAAGGCATTAAGAAAACCGACCTGACACGCGATGAATTCCTGAAACACGCATGGGCGTGGACAGACGAACACGGAGGCATCATCCTGAAGCAATTACGCAAGCTGGGCGCATCGTGCGACTGGGACCGCACGGCATTCACCATGGACGAAACGCGCAGCAAGAGCGTCATCCGTGTCTTTGTAGACTTATACAATAAAGGACTTATCTATCGCGGTGTGCGAATGGTGAACTGGGACCCGAAAGCCCTGACCGCACTTTCTGACGAAGAAGTTATCTATAAGGAAGAACATAGTAAGCTCTATTATCTCCGCTATAAGGTAGAAGGAGATTCCGAAGGACGCTATGCCGTAGTAGCCACCACCCGTCCCGAAACCATCATGGGTGATACGGCAATGTGTATCAACCCCAACGACCCGAAGAACCAATGGCTGAAAGGCAAGAAAGTGATTGTTCCGCTGGTGAACCGTGTGATTCCGGTTATCGAAGATGATTATGTGGATATCGAATTCGGTACAGGCTGCTTGAAGGTTACGCCGGCACACGACGTGAACGACTACATGCTGGGCGAAAAGCACAACTTGCAAAGCATCGATATCTTCAACGACAACGGAACCATCAGCGAAGCCGCCGGACTTTATGTAGGCATGGACCGCTTCGAGGTACGCAAGCAAATTGAAAAGGACCTGGAAGAAGCCGGACTGATGGAGAAAGTGGAAGCCTATACCAACAAGGTAGGCTTTTCGGAACGCACCAACGTGCCTATCGAGCCGAAGCTCTCGATGCAATGGTTCCTCAAGATGCAGCACTTTGCCGATATGGCATTGCCTCCGGTAATGAACGATGAACTGAAATTCTATCCTGCCAAGTACAAGAATACGTACCGCAACTGGCTGGAGAACATCAAGGACTGGTGTATCAGCCGCCAGCTTTGGTGGGGACACCGCATCCCGGCTTATTACCTTCCCCAAGGCGGATACGTAGTAGCTGAAACGCCGGAAGAGGCATTGAAGTTGGCACAAGAGAAGACTGGAAACGCCGCTTTAACCATCTCCGACCTCCGTCAAGACGAAGACTGCCTCGATACGTGGTTCTCATCATGGCTCTGGCCTATCTCGCTGTTCAATGGCATCCTCGACCCGGACAATGAGGAAATCAACTACTACTATCCGACAAGCGATTTGGTGACCGGACCGGACATCATCTTCTTCTGGGTAGCACGCATGATTATGGCAGGTTATGAATACAAACACGACATGCCGTTCCGCAACGTGTACTTCACCGGTATCGTGCGCGATAAAATCGGACGCAAGATGTCGAAGTCGTTAGGCAACTCGCCCGACCCGCTGGAACTGATTGACAAATACGGTGCCGACGGCGTGCGCATGGGGATGATGCTTTCGGCTCCCGCCGGAAACGATATCCTGTTCGACGATGCGCTTTGCGAACAAGGACGTAATTTCAACAACAAGATATGGAACGCCTTCCGTCTGGTGAAAGGATGGAACGTGGCAGACATCGAACAGCCCGAATATGCCCGCATCGCCACGGAATGGTTCAAGGCAATGCTGACGAAAACCACCCTTGAAGTGACAGACTTATTCGGCAAATACCGCCTGAGCGAAGCGCTGATGGCAGTTTACAAACTCTTCTGGGACGAATTCTCAAGCTGGTACCTCGAAATGGTGAAGCCCGCATACGGACAACCCATCGACCGCACCACCTACGAACAGACCCTGAAGTTCTTCGAAGCCTTGCTCATGCAGTTGCATCCGTTCATGCCGTTCATCACCGAAGAATTGTGGCAACACATCTACGACCGCCAACCCGGCGAAAGCATCATGACGCAACAGCTGGACAAAGCGGAAGGGTTCAACGAGGCTTTGGTAAACGATTTCGAAAAGGTAAAAGAAGTTATCGGAGGCATCCGCACCATCCGCTTGCAAAAGAACATTGCACAGAAAGAAACCCTGGCATTGGAAGTGGTTGGAACAAATCCGGTATCCGCATTCAATTCTATCCTGACAAAGATGGGAAACCTGTCCGATATCCATACGGTAGAAGCAAAAGCAGAAGGCGCAGCGGCTTTCATGGTAGGTACTACCGAATATGCTGTGCCATTGGGCAACCTCATCAATGTAGAAGAAGAATTGAAAAAGCTGGAAGCCGACCTGAAATACCAGGAAGGATTCCTGCAGAGCGTGCTGAAAAAGTTAGGCAACGAGAAGTTCGTAAGCAAAGCGCCTGCCAATGTGATTGAAATGGAGCGCAAGAAGCAGGCAGATGCTGAAACTAAGATTGCCGCACTGAAAGAAAGTATCGCCGCACTGAAGAAATAACTTTTTTAGAATGAAGAATGAAGAGTTAAGAATGAAGAATGAGAATAAGTTTAACTGATAAGTTTCTCTTCTTCATTCTTAATTCTTCATTCTTAACTCTTCAACCTTACCGATATGAAAAAACGCTTCCGATTCTGCCTGCTCGTATGCAGTACCTTAATTATCTCTGCCTGCAACCTGAATGTCCCTCTGCGATACGAAAAGCCAAGCAACAACGATACCTATACGATAGATTACCTATTCCAGCACGACGGAGTGAAAGTATACCGTTTCTATGATATGGGAAACTATGTGTATTTCACGACACGTGGAGATGCAACCAGCATCCACGGGGATTCAACCCAACAACGTACCGTCACCATCCATCGGGAAGACAGCATTGTTTCACCGATTTGGTAAGATAAGAATTTAGTAGAATCCTTTACCACCCCGCCAAACGCACTTTATGCGTAGGAGCTGGAAATGCTTTATCGATGTCATGCAGGTCTTCTTCCGTCAAGGATATGTCGAGACTTCGGACATTCTCCTCCACATGGGCAATGCTGCTTGCTTTGGGAATAGCGATGACATTCTGTGTACGCATTACCCACGCCAGCATGATTTGTGTGGAAGTGGCATCATGCCTACGGGCTATCTCTATCAACGTCTTGTGGTTGCGCAACCGTCCTTCGCCCAGCGGCGTGTAGGCCATGACGGGAATACCGTGCTGCTCGCTCCACGAGATAAGGTCGTATTCAATGCCTCTGTCTTTCAGGTTGTAGAGCACCTGATTGGCTGCGCAGTCCTTGCCGTGTGGTAAAGAAAGAATATGTTCCATATCGTCCACATCAAGGTTGCTCATGCCCCATTGCCGGATTTTTCCTTCCTGCTGCAATTCCACCAAAGCACGGACAGTCTCGGAGAAAGGATAGTGCCCTATCCAGTGCAGTAAATAGAGGTCGATATAATCCGTGCCGAGCCTCATCAGGCTTCGTTCGCAAGCACGTTTTGTTCCCTCGTAGCTGGCATTGCTGGGCAGCACCTTGCTGACGATGAACGCCCGTTCGCGGCAATCTCGCACGGCTTCGCCTACGAGGTCTTCCGTGCCGTACATCTCGGCAGTATCTATTAATGTCAGCCCCAAGTCAATGCCCCGGCGTAGGGCTTGTATTTCTTCGTTGCGCCTGCGCCCCATCTGATAAGTACCTTGGCCAAGCGGGCAGACTTGCTGCCCGTTTCGGAAAGTGACATGTTTATCCATATCGCTCATCATTTCAGGTTCTCACGGTAGAATGCCTCTATCTTGTCGAACGGTATCTTGTCGAAGTTGTCGTAGAGGTCGGTGTGGCTGGCACCGGGGATAATCAACAGCTCCTTGTTGTCGCCCTTGAGTTTCTTGTAGGTGTCCTCGCTGAAGTAACGCGAATGAGCCTTTTCCCCGTGGACAAGCAGCACGGCACTGCGGATTTCGCCTGCGTAGGACAATATCGGCATGTTCAGAAAAGAAAGTGTCGATGTCTTGTTCCAGCCGCCGTTAGAGTTGAGTGAACGCTTGTGGTAGCCACGTTCCGTCTTATAGTAGGCGAAGTAGTCCTTCAGGAATTGCGGAGCATCGTCGGGCACCACATCGGGCAGGCCTCCGGCAAGTTCATACGAACCGTTGCGATAATCTGCTATACGTTGTGCATTCAGTTGGCGGCGCAGTTCGTGGCGTGCGTCGGCATTGTCGGCAGCATCGAAATAGCCGTTGGCATTGACACGGCTCATGTCGTACATGGTGGCGGCAACGGTGGCCTTGATGCGGGTATCGATGGCTGCGGCATTGACTGCCATGCCACCCCAACCGCAGATGCCGAGGATGCCGATTTGTTCCGGATTCACATCGTCACGGGTAGCGAGATAGTCCACAGCCGCACAGAAGTCCTCGGTATTGATGTCGGGTGATGCCACATAACGGGGCTGTCCGCCGCTCTCGCCTGTGAACGACGGGTCGAAGGCTATTGTGAGAAAGCCGCGCTTAGCCAGTTCCTGTGCATACAATCCGGATGCCTGTTCCTTAACTGCTCCGAACGGACCGCAGACAGCTATGGCAGGCAATTTGCCCGTGGCGTTCTTGGGCATGTACAGGTCGGCGGCAAGCGTGATGCCGTAACGGTTGTGGAACGTGATTTTACTGTGATTCACTTCGTCACTCAGAGGGAACACCTTGTCCCATTCTTGCGTTAAATTCAATTTTTCTTCCATAATGTTATTCGTATTAAGTTGATTTTCTTGTGCCATGAGGCTGCCCGTTCCGCAAAGGCAGGCGAGCAAGACCACGAATGAGGTTTTGAATGAATGTTTCATGTTGTTTCGAGTTTTATGATGTTATCGGATAAAGTTTGTCATGATTCCCGGCTCCCGTTCGGGCATTGGCTGTCCTCCGGCTTTCAGGCTTTTCAGCATCCACGCCATGTTGTTGCCCAAGGTACGCATCGTCTGTAGTCCTTCAGCATCCTGAGTGGCTTCGCCCGGCAGACGGCCATGGACGCTGTTCCAATACTGGGAGCTTACGACGGGCATGTCGGTTATCGTGAAATACTTGTTCAGACGGTCGAACGTGGCACTTGCCCCTCCTCGCCGACAAACGGCTACGGAAGCTGCAGGCTTGTAACGCAACAGTGACGATGCGGAATAGAACAGCCTGTCAAGCAGGGCGCAGAGCGATCCGTTGGGACCTGCATAATAAACAGGCGAGCCGATAATAATGCCGTCCGCCGTTTCCAGTTTTTCGCGAATCGTGATGTACAGTTCATCACCGAACGCGCATCTGCCCGATTCCGCACAACGGTTGCAGGCAATGCATCCCTGAACCGCTTTCGTGCCGATAGAGACGATTTCCGTTTCCACGCCGTTTGCCTCCAGCGTCTTCGCAACTTCCGACAGGGCGATGTAAGTGTTTCCTTTGCCCCTCGGACTTCCGTTAATCAGTAATACTTTCATCGTTTTTCCTCCTTATTTATTTTAATACCAGTCATGTTTCTCGTTCCGGTCGAGTGCGTCAATGCGTGCCATTTCCTCCGGTGTCAGTTCGAAGTCGAACACGGAGATGTTCTCTTTCTGGTGGTCGGGATTGCTCGAACCGGGGATGACTGCCACACCGTGCTGCAAGTCCCAACGCAGGATGACTTGTGCAGGGGACTTGCCGTGCGCTTCGGCTATCTCCTTGAGGGTTTCGTTGCTGAACATCGCCTTTGTATAGCCTCTGCCGCCAAAGGGATACCACCCCTCTATGACAATGCCGTTGCGGTGCATGAACTCCCTCACCTCTTTCTCCTGATAATAGGGATGAATCTCGTTCTGCGTCATCACGGGCTTGATGCTCACTTTCGGCAGGAACTCCGTCATCTCCTTTATATAATAGTTGGACACGCCGAGCGAGCGTATCTTGCCTGCGGCCACGGCACGCTCCATCGCTTTGTAGGCTTCCACGTCGTTACGGCCCGGATGGTGCAACAGCATCAAGTCCACGTAGCCGATGTCGAGCTTTGCAAGAGAGGCTTCGATGGCTTCCTCCGCGTGACCGAACTCGTTGGGATAAAGCTTGGTGCAGATGAAGAACTCCTCACGGGGCACTCCAGAGCGACGTATCGCTTCGCCCACTTCCTCCTCGTTTCCGTAGAATGTGGCAGTATCGAACTTGCGGTAGCCCAACTTGATGGCGGAGAGTATGGCGTTGATGCACTCGTCCCCGTGCAGGCTGTATGTTCCCAAGCCGAGTACGGGCATGGTGTAGCCGCTGCTGAGCGTAATGACAGGCGGCTTGCCGTTCTCGCCCGTGGTTAGGTCGAACAAGCCTTCGCCGCTTACCACGGTATCATTTGCGTTCACATCGCTGCCACCAGTAATCTCATTTTCCGTCGTCTGCTGATGCGTTCCGTCCGTACCGCAGGCGTTCGCTGACAAAGCCATGCAACACAGCATCGTGAAGAATAACAGTTTTCGTTTCATCATATCCTATCCGTTTGATTTCTTATTACAATACAAAGATACGCCGAAAAAGCTGCCGCATAATTGCTGTGAGGCTCAAATAGTATTGGTGAAAAGGTCAATTAGCCTTTCATAACTTCTCATTTATATTAACTACCTGTTTCCTCCGTCCAGCCAAGACGCTGCTTTCGTCCAAACAAAGCTATGCCTTCGTCCAAAGGTAGCAGTACGGCACAGAAAAAATTTCGACTGAAAAACGAGCCTCACAGCAAACAGATTATCAAAGCAAATGGTTACCTTTGCGTATTAAAACAATATAAAGATGAAAACAGACTGTTTGAAAGGAATCAACACGTTGCGGTACTCGGACATCTTCCTTGCCATGTATTCAGACAACGGTAGCAGTTGCCTGCACCGCAACCATTCGCATGTGCTGGTCTATATGTATTCCGGCGAGCTGGAGATAAAGGAACACGAAAAAGTCACCGGGCTGCACAAAGGGGACTGCTCCTTCATCCGCAAGGACTTCAGCGTGCAGCTCACCAAGCAGGCATACAAAGGAGAGCAGTTCAAAGCCATCTTCCTGATGTTCACGGACAAATTCCTGCGTAGTTTTTACAATCGCCTGAACAAGGAAAGCCTGCCGCAAGATGCACGACGAAGCAAAGTCAGCCTGTACAGGCTACCGTCCAACCGCCCCGACATCGTAAGCCTGTTCGAGTCCATGACCCCTTACTTCAATTCCGGCATCCAGCCTACGGACGAACTGCTGGAGTTGAAGATGACGGAAGGATTGTACATACTCCTGAATACGGACAAGAACCTGTATGCCTCACTTTTCGACTTTGCCGATCCGTGGAAAATCGACATCATGAACTTTAGGAACAGAACTACACCAACGACCTCTCACTGGAAGAAATGGCCAATTACACCGGGCGGAGCCTTGCCACATTCAAACGGGACTTCAGCAAAGTCTGTGACCTGTCCCCGCAAAAGTGGGTGATACGCCGCAGGCTGGAAGCCGCACACGCACTCATATTGTCCGGCACACAGAAAGTGACCGATATTTGCTACAGTGTAGGCTTTAAGAACTTGTCGCACTTCTCGAAAGCATACAAGGGACTGTACGGTTGTTCTCCTGCTCACAGCCTCTGACCTTTTATTCAAAACGAACGAATCATAAACAAAAACATAACTATTATGAATATTCAAGGACAAGAAAACCAACTTATTCTTGCATTCCCGGACAGGGAAGTATGCTGTCCGGATACGGCAGATGAGAGAATCAGCCAGATGTTGGAACGGTCGGACATTTCTATCATCGGGAACAACAACCGCGTGCTGCTGCGCTTCGACTCGGAAGACAGCGCGGAAGAATTGCTGACGGGAGGCGGATTCCTGCTGATTGTCAAAGGGGATGGGAACAAGGTGGATATGGGAACGGTTATCGTGCGTTGCTCCTCCATATTGGGCATGACCGGACTGAAACTCATCATCGGGCAACTTCCCGGATTAGGTGCAGGCGTGTCACGGACAGCAAGCGGATGCAGCGTCACCATAGGCGACAGAGTGGTCATCAACGGAGTCACCCTCTACCTGCAAGAAGACAATTCGCATGTCTGTATCGGCGATGACAGCCAGTTGAGTTGGGGAGTAGATATATGGTGTACGGATGCCCATACGATTACTGACCTCGAAGGTAACCCGGTCAATTATGCTGAAAGCATTGAAATAGGCCGTCACGTATGGGTGGGTAAGGATGTCAAGATAGGCAAGAACGTGCGGATTGCCGACAACAGCATTGTAGGTTGGGGCAGCATCGTCACCAAACGGTTCGATGAGCCGAACGTAATCCTTGCCGGCATTCCGGCCAAGATCGTGAAGCGTGGCATAAACTGGGATCGCAAGTGCATCAACAAGTACGTGAAAGGGCTGTAACTGCATTTCCGTTTTTTGAACTGTACAGCAAAAAACTTTGAGCCGGCTGGCAAAGACTTTTTCACCCAAACCCGTTACCTTTGCATCAGAATCTTAAAATAAAAAAGATATGGATATTTTTGAAAAAGACCTTTCAGGTGCTATGGTCTCACCCGATGAGCCGGGTTATGACAAACTTATCAGCACCATCTTCGACACGATGGCTACCGCTGCGGAAATGAATGCAAAAGGCTGGCTCACGCCGGAAGAAGTACATGAGTATCTACGCCATATTACAGGCAGGGAGATTGATAAGAGTACGACACTGCTACCTCCGTTCTATGTAGATTACGGCAAGAACATCCGCATCGGCAAAGGATGCTGGATACAGCAGGGCTGCACTTTCTTCGACCGTGGCGGCATCACTATCGGCGACGGCGTGTTTATTGCCCCGAAGGTGAACCTTATCACCATCAACCACGACCCGAATCCGGATAACCGCAGCGCGACATACGGTCGTCCCATTGTTATTGAGGACAAGGTATGGATTGGCATCGGTGCTACGGTTCTGCCCGGCGTGCGCATCGGCTACGGTTCTATTGTCGGTGCCAACAGCGTGGTGACACACGATGTACCACCGATGACCATCGTAGGCGGCAATCCGGCAAAGTTCATCAAGAAGATTGAAACCGGAAGTAACCGATAATAAGTCGTCCAAAAACGCAAATTAACACAAATTTTCGCAGATTATCATTTTAATTATCTGCGAAAATCTGTGTTGCTAATAATATCAATTCTGTACACCTTTGATTTACCGCAAAGGCTTCAGCTTAACAATCTCCCCCAGTTCGGGAACAATGACGGGCATGTTACGCTTCTTTGCTTCCGCCTTAAACACATGGGGAGGGTCGAACAAAGGTTCGTCCGAGAGGTCGAACGTACCGTAATGCATCGGGATAGTCATGCAGGCATGCATCTCGGCAGAAGCCGTCAACGCATCATACGGAGAGATGTGGTTCGGTTTCATAAACCAGCGAGGCTTGTAGGCACCGATGCCGATCATGCAATAATCGATATGCGGAAACATGTCGGGCAATTCTTGAAAATGTTGCGCATAACCGGTATCTCCACTGTTGTAAATAGTAATTCCGCCCGCCTCTATCATAAAAGACCCCCAAAGCCTCATTCCTCCATCATTCACGCCCCGTTTGCTCCAATGCTGGGCAGGCAGGAAAGTGAGCCGCACCCCGTCTGCCTCATATTGCTGATACCAGGCAGCTTCTATCACTTCCATTGCTGGGAACCAATTCTGAATCAACGTACCTGTATTAATGCCGCAAAACAACTTCATCTGCGGATTATCGGCAAACAGGCGTGCCACACTCGGCTTGTCCAAATGGTCGAAATGGTCGTGGCTGATAAGCAAATAGTCGATGTCCTTAAAAACAGATACATTGGCGGGGAACGGACTCCGGCGTTTCACGAAAGGAATGCTTCCATACACCGGGTCTATCATAAACCGCTTGCCCCCCAACTGGAGAAAGAAAGAATTATGTCCCAGCCAAATCAACGAATTGCCCACTACGGCGTCCAGCGAACGAAGGAAATGCACTTTCGGCTCCCATTTGATGGTGCGTTTTTCTTTCCGTTGCGGATTGGGAGACAGGCGCCATTTCAATACACTCCCCATCCCCGGCCGCCAACGGTGCTGGCGGTTAAAAAACTTTCCCCCTGCTGTAGGATTGCCACGCCAATGTGGATTGACCGTGCGCAACCGCTCGTTTCTGCGAAATGAAATGCGCTCTCCCATAAGCCTTTTAGTAATGAAGAATGAAAAATTAAGAATGAAGAAACAACGTTCGGCGTAAGCCAATGAAGAACAACGTACTTCATCCACGCCTTATTTTTCCAACAAGTCTTTCAAAAATGCGTCCAGTTCCTCATCCAGTCCTTTCAGCAATTCATCGTTTAAGAACAAGGTTTCATTGTCATCCATCAGCAACAGGTCTGCTACAGTCTCCTTCTCGTCATCCACCAGCACAAACGAATACGGCTTCATCAGCGAAAGCTTGTCCAGCAATCCCTGTTCCTTCAATGCCGTCACTTCAGCACGAAGCAGAGGTTCTATTTCCGTATAGAAATCGTCTCCTTCATAATTCACCCATTCGGCAATGACCGTACGTGCCAGCACGTTTTCATCATCGTCCAAAATAATCAATTCACCGCTATCCTGATTTGGAAGCAAATGAATATCCGTCAAGACCGACTCCTCACCGGCACTTGCATATCTTTTAAGCGCTTCTTCCAATACAGAAGCAATGGCTGCATGCGATTGTTCACTAATATCCATTCTATTCTCTTTTAATTCTCGACCAAATGTACAAAAAAAATCGGTTTTGCCAATATTATTCCGGCAAATTGTTTCCAAACCGTCTCATCTGAATCTGCAAATGCGGGAAACCGGCTCTTCTTTCCTCCAATTTCAAGGCAAGATATTTATAAATCCTGTCTTCGTCCGAACCGGGTTCCACCCGTTTCCCGGCTTCATCCAACCACTTCCGGGCTGCATCCAAATCGCCTGTCATCTCTGATGCCAATGCCAGATTCAATGCGGCACGCGCCTTTACCTTCCCCGATTTACGATGCTCGTAAAGAGAAAGCCATAGCGCTTTTGCCCCTTCCCAGTCACCTTCCTTTACATATACAGCCGCATCACGCATCTCTACACAGCCTCCTGTAAAATATGCCCGCTCCGTATGCTCCCAATAAGGCACTACCTGATGCGCCAACACCTCTGCGGAAAAAGCCGCCGTATACTTCACTAACTCTTTATCCGAAGGCATACGGTCCAGATCCCACTCCAAGCTATCCATAGGGGCTATGACCTGAAGAGGACGTTCACGCGCCGGCGAATAAATGCTGACCACCGGAGTCACCCGCGTCACTACTACAGGCCATGGCTCTATCAAGCCCGGATAAATGATGTTTTTCTTTTCATTCTGAAGAAAGACACGGTCTAACGAGAACAACACATCTACGCCCAAATCCTGCGCCAACCGGATTACGTCTTCATGAGGCAGAGAACGTATCCCGGCATCCGAAACCTGTTCTTCATTCAATGCCGAATCGCAAATGACCACTTGATTAAAATACTTCGAATCAGCCAACGCATTCGCAAAAGCTTCTGCCGTCTGTTTCCCGTCACCGTCTAAATTCCCTAACGTGGCAAGATTGCCTTTTGCCTCTGGTATAGAAGGCATATTATTGACTACAGCCACATTTTTCACCTGCTCGGGCATACTGAACTTCGCCGGGCAAAGCTGGTCGAACGATATCGTCTGCACCGAAACGCACGAAACAAATCCCCATGCCGCCAGCAATACAACTAAAATACGTATCTTCATATTATAACCTTTTCTAAGTCTGTACGAAGCAAAGATAAAGAGAAAAAGTGAAAGTATATTCATTCTGACTCAAATTATCACATTTTTCATTCTTACTCTGTTATTTTTATATTACTTTTGTCCTCACTGATTTAAGAAACAACAGATATGAACAAGAAAATTTTAAGCATGCTCTTCCTTCTGATAGGAAGCAGCACATGGATAAGCTGCTCGGACGAAGAAGAATCCATAAGGCAACCCGACCGGCAGGAAGCCATCAGTACAGAAACATATTATGCCAATACGTTCGGCAAAGACATTATGAGCACGTATTATTATTGGAATGAGGATATCGCTTTGGACCTGTTGCTATGGAACATTGAGACCAACGGAGACCCCATCGGAACCGTAGACCGCATACGGTATCACGAAGGCGAGAAATACATCGATAAGTGGACCATGATGACGGACGATATGGATTCGTTTACAAGCAGCGTTGACGGAGTATCTACTACCTACGGCTGGAATCTTACGGTTTATCTGCTTAGTGAAGACAGCAACCAATGCATCGGAGTGGTCAATTATGTGTCAGCCGGAAGCCCTGCAGAGAAAGCCGGACTGAAACGCGGCGACATCCTGCTTACGCTAAACGGAGAAGACATCACCACCGACAATTATACCGATTTATATTACAGCACTACCCTAACCTCCTCGCTCGCTTCTTACAACGAAGAGACAAACACCATTCAGGCATCGGGCAAGGAAGCGGAACTAAGTGCGGTCACGATGTACGAAGATCCTGTATTGTGTGACACAGTATATGAATTCAATGGGAAGAAAGTTGGCTATCTTGCCTATACCAGCTTCGACCTGAACGCTATCCCCAAGTTGATCGAAATCGGGAAAAAGTTCAAAAGCGAAGGCATCAAAGAACTGATACTTGACCTTCGCTACAACGGAGGCGGCTACGTGATTACCGAAAATGTATTGGCATCGATGTTTGCCCCGGAAGCGAATGTCAAAGCGGGAGATGTATTTGAAAAAGAAGTATACAATGACATACTGACCGAAGTCTACCGGCAAGAAGGCATCAGCCTGGAAACTCCCTTTATGACCGAATATGATTACGATGCCATCGACCTGCATGTGAGCACGAAAGACGCCAATATCGGGCTGGAACGGATATACGGCATCACCACCGGAAACACGGCATCCGCATCCGAGGCCTTGCTCGGCGGATTGATGCCCTACATGGACGTACAACTGATTGGCGAGGCATCGTATGGAAAATATTGCACCGGACTGATGCTGAGCGGAGAAGACACATATACAGATTGTCCGGAAGAAATCAAGAACTGGGGAATATATGTCATGGTCAGCATTTACCAGAATGCCGCAGGAGAAACCCCTTGCATGCCCGATGGCATGCAACCCGATATAGAAGCAGAAGACAACCCCATGCTGCCCTATCCATTGGGAGACGTAAACGAGCCGATGCTCCGGGAAGCCCTTACGCAAGCAGGCAGGCAATATGAGGAAAAAGACGTAAAAAGCCGCAGCCTATCCCCATTGTACCCACGCATAGAGGTTCCGCAAAAAGCCGTATTCGGCAAACGCATCCTATTGCCTTCGGCTTCTTTGAGAACCAATAAAACATTTCAATAAAGAAAAACAGTTGGATATGGACTTGAAAAGCAATAAAGAAGAATTCATCGAATTGTTGCGGTCGACCCACCGTGACGGAGTAGAAGATTTGATAAAAGGATTGGAAGATATGGGATTCTTCACCGCACCGGCATCTGCCAATCATCATCTGAATACCGAAGGCGGACTGGTCCGGCACTCGCTTAACACCTGCAAAGCCGCACTCATGGTATGGGAAGGTATGAAAACACTGGAACCCGGCTTGGAAAAAGAAGTAGGGAAGACAACGTAATCATTGCCAGCCTCTTGCATGATGTATGCAAAAGCGATATCTACATACGTTCCGTCAAAAAGACCAAGAATGCGCTGGGCATTTGGGAAGATACCGAAGGATACAAAGTATCATACAAGGGTTTTCCGATGGGGCATGGCGAAAAGTCGGTTATCCTTTTGCTTTGCAACGGATTGGAGATGAGCGATGACGAGATGCTTGCCATCCGCTGGCACATGGGAGCTTTCGGCATCAACATGAACAGCTTCGAAGACCAGCGTTGCTACGATACCTCCAAAAAGCTTTACCCCTTGGTTTCGATTATCCAGGCGGCCGACAACTTAGCCGCAAGCATTATGGAACGCACCGGGAAAGAGCTGGACGAACTTTGATTTTTCACCTCAAAGAGCAAATAAGAATAAAAACACAGAGCGCAGAGACACAGAGTTTTTTTAATTCTTGATTAAAGAAATATTCCTCTGTGCCTCTGTGTCTCTGTATTCAATACTTTATTATAGTCCCTCACACTCCTGAAGCCACAGAGCCGCACTGGCATCGCTCGGCATACGCCAGTCGCCACGGGGGCTTAACGATACCGACCCCACTTTAGGACCATCGGGCAAACAGGAACGCTTGAATTGCTGGCTGAAGAAACGCCGGAAGAAATTGGCCAGCCATTTCTTAATGGTAGCATCATCATAGTTTCCGCGAAAAGCCAGGCACGTCAGGTAATAAATCTTTTCGGGACGGAAACCGAAGCGCAAGAAATAATACAAGAAAAAGTCATGCAACTCGTAAGGTCCGACTAAGTCTTCCGTTTTCTGCTTGATATTACCGTTTTCATCAGCCGGAATCAGTTCCGGACTGATCGGCGTGTCAATAATGTCCAATAAAGTCGTCTGCGAATCAGCGTCTACACCGGTTTCGGCTACCCAATTCACCAAATAACGCACCAATGTTTTCGGAATGCTGGCATTCACGCCATACATCGACATGTGGTCACCGTTGTATGTAGCCCATCCCAACGCCAGTTCCGACAAGTCACCCGTACCGATAACCAACCCTCCTATCTTATTGGCATAATCCATCAGTATCTGCGTACGTTCGCGCGCCTGACTGTTTTCGTAGGTCACATCATGCACATCCGCATCCTGGCCGATATCCTCAAAATGCTGGAGGCATGCTTCACGGATGCTGATTTCACGCGATGTTACCCCCAACGAACGCATCAGCTCGACCGCATTGCGATGCGTGCGCCCCGTAGTACCGAATCCGGGCATCGTTATGCCCACGATCCCCTTGCGGGACAAGCCCAATTTATCAAAGGTTTTCACACAAACCAATAAAGCCAAGGTCGAATCCAGCCCCCCCGAAATGCCTACAACAACCGTCTTGCATCCGGTATGCACCAGACGTTTTGCCAGACCGGCAACCTGAATCGAGAAAATCTCCTCGCAACGCTCGTCCAAAAGCTTACCCCCGGCAGGCACAAACGGATGGGGCTCTATCTTACGGGTCAAGGAAAGCTCTTTCTCCGGCACGCGTTCCGTCTGAATCACCTTCAGCGTACCAGCGCCCGCCTGACGCACACTCGAAGCAAATGTGGTATTCACTAAGCGTTCGCTACGCAGACGCTCCACATCTATTTCGCTTATCACCAGCTGCTTGTCGAAAGAAAAGCGCTCGGATGCCGCCAAAAGCGTGCCATTCTCATAAATCAATGCATTGCCTGCAAAAACCACATCGGTAGTCGACTCGCCGAAACCCGAAGAAGCAAACACATAGCCCGACAAGCAACGTGCAGACTGCTGTGCCAACAACGAACGCAAATACTGATGCTTGCTGATATTCTCTGTATCGGCAGATAAATTAAAAATAATTTCAGCACCTTTCAGAGCCAAAGCCGAACTCGGAGGAACAGGCGCCCACACATCTTCACAAAGCTCTATGCCGAAACGCATTTCGGATGATTCGAACAACAGATTAGCCCCAACCGGAGCAAGCTGACCGCACAAACGGACAACCTTTTCATCCGGATAAGTAAAGGCTGAAGCAAACCAACGGTGCTCATAAAACTCTTTATAATTAGGCAAATACGTTTTAGGAACTATACCCAATATCTTTCCTTTCTGAATCACTACCGCACAATTCATCAATACAGACTCCACACGTACAGGCATTCCCATAATAGAAATAATATCCAACTGGCGCGTATTGTTCAGCACGCGCATCAAAGCCATCTCTGCCTGTTCCAGCAACAAGGCTTGTCCGAACAAATCACCGCACGAATATCCCGTAAGGTTCAACTCCGGAAAAACAATCACTTGCACGCCACTTCCTTCAGCCCGCGCTATCAGGCTTTCAGCCTGTTCCGCATTATACTGGCAGTCGGCTACCTTGACCAAAGGAACAGCAGCCGCTACCTTTACAAAACCATATTTCATAAGGGTATCATTTAATGTCTAACTTACAACTTACAAGTTACAACGTACAAAGATAATATAAAAAAGGAGTAACAGCTAACCCTATTGAAAAAAAGTAAAAAAAGCAATCCATGTTTTGCAAATAAAGAAAATATATCTATCTTTGCCTCAAATTTAAAATTGTAACAATTACAAATAAGAAAAAAATGACTGCTTACGAATATCTGCTCAATTATCACATCAAGCCATCCGTACAGCGCATTGCCATTATGGATTACTTGTTGAAGCACCATACTCATCCGTGCATTGATGAAATCTATGTGGCATTGTGTACAGATATTCCTACCCTATCAAAGACAACAGTCTACAATACGCTCAAGCTTTTTGTAGAGCATGGAGCTGCACGGATGCTGACGATTGACGAACGCAATGCCTGCTTCGATGGAGACACCTCGGTACATGCACACTTTCAATGCAAAATATGCGGAAAGATAACCGACGTCCCTTTCCATCATCCGGAAGAATCGGAAGACATGAAGCATTTGCGCGAAAACGGGTATCAAATCGATGAAATACACCGCTATTATAAAGGCGTATGTCCGAATTGCATACCGTCGAACAAGAATTAAAGCTGCCTTAAAAGCAGAATGTATTAACTAAATAACTAACTCATTTAAAATCATTGGAATTATGAAAAAATTTATTTGTACTGTATGTGGTTACATCTATGAAGGTGAAACAGCTCCCGAAAAATGCCCATTGTGTAAAGCTCCCGCTTCAAAGTTCAAAGAAATGGAAGAAGACAACAACGGACTGACTTTCGTTGACGAACACGTTATCGGCGTAGCAAAAGGTTGCGACGAAGAAATGATTAAAGACCTGAACAACCACTTCATGGGCGAATGCACCGAAGTAGGCATGTACTTGGCTATGAGCCGTCAGGCAGACCGCGAAGGCTATCCCGAAGTTGCTGAAGCTTTCAAACGCTATGCTTGGGAAGAAGCAGAACACGCCGCGAAATTTGCGGAATTGTTGGGTGACTGTGTATGGGATACCAAGACCAATCTGGAAAAACGCATGAACGCCGAAGCAGGTGCTTGCGAAGACAAGAAACGCATCGCTACCCGTGCTAAACAACTGAACCTGGACGCTATCCACGATACAGTTCACGAAATGGCTAAAGACGAAGCCCGCCACGGAAAAGGTTTCGAAGGCCTGTACAACAGATACTTCAAGAAATAATCAACAACTTGATAGGTTAAGGAAAAGCGCCGGCAATTGCCGGCGCTTTTTATTTTTCCGTAAATGATTCCGCAAACAGCCCGTGTAGGGGCGTATCACATACGCCCGAATGCGCCAACTAATCCACAAGGACGTTTCCATTGTCAATTGTTTGTCACGCCGGATTTGCAAATCCGACGTAACTGAGGAATCAAATTTGCAATCTGAACCGTTTTCGTGGATGATGCGGATTACAAATCCGCGCACGTGATGTACGTCGGATTACAAAATCCGACGTGACAAATATTCAGCTGTTTTGAGAAACTGTTTTGAATTTATCGTGCGATGATTTGGAATGAGTTTTTGAGGCATTTTGCTTCTGTGATGAGGAAGATAGCGGGCTATCTGAGGAAGAACAGGAGTGAAAAGGATCCAAAATCGCCCAAAGCACACACGAAAACGGATACATCAAGCCAAGAAAAACTTTTTGGAGAAATTCAAAACAGCTTCTTAATTTTAATCTGTGCAATCTATGGGGAAAACCTAAAAACGAAACTGCTATGAATAACCATTCTGTATGTCTGATGCGCACCGATGGACGAGGAAACGGCAAGAAAACAGAAAACGTATGCACGTGCCTAGACGGACGAGTCGATGACCTTCGACAAGTTGTAAAGCACATTGCCGGTCACAACGGCGTGTATTTGCGCGGCACGGTGCAGGTAACTACGCTGAAGGCGGAGAAGCCGGACGTATAAACAATTGACAATTGTGAAGTCGATGAGGTAAATAATTATCAATTGTCAATTAAAAAAGGATACACCCAAGGGTATATCCTTTTTATATTATAACAAGGAGAAGAGTTTATCTTATTTCTTTCCGCCTTCTTCCAGCTGTTGTTTCAATGCTGCCAAAGCATCGATATCGCCTAAGGTAGTAGAAGCAGCCTGATTCTGAATCATCGGAGCGTCTTCTTTCTTAGCTGCAGCCTTCTTAGCCTTCTTTTCTGCCTTTTCTTCAGCCTTCTGAGCATCTTCGAAGATACGGCTGTGAGACAAGATAATGCGTTTAGCGTCCTTATTGAATTCGATGACCTTGAACGGAAGCTTTTCATCGAGCTGAGCTTGAGATCCGTCTTCTTTTACCAGGTGTTTCGGAGTTGCGAAACCTTCTACACCGTAAGGCAATGCGATAACGGCACCCTTATCCAGCATTTCGATGATGCGTCCTTCGTGTACCGAACCTACTGTAAATACGGTTTCGAATACATCCCACGGATTTTCTTCCAATTGCTTGTGACCCAAGCTCAGGCGACGGTTTTCCTTGTCGATTTCCAGAACTACTACATCGATGTCTGCACCGATCTGAGTGAATTCTGACGGATGTTTGATTTTCTTCGTCCAAGACAGGTCAGAGATGTGAATCAGTCCGTCTACACCTTCTTCGATTTCTACGAATACGCCGAAGTTGGTGAAGTTGCGTACCTTAGCCGTGTGCTTAGAGCCTACGGGGTATTTCTCTTCAATCGTTTCCCATGGATCCGGTTTCAGCTGCTTGATGCCCAAAGACATCTTGCGTTCGTCGCGGTCGAGTGTCAGGATAACGGCTTCGATTTCATCGCCTACCTTCATGAAGTCCTGAGCCGAACGCAAGTGTTGCGACCAAGACATTTCTGATACGTGAATCAGTCCTTCTACGCCCGGAGCGATTTCAACGAATGCTCCGTAATCAGCCATAACGACAACTTTGCCTTTCACATGGTCGCCTACCTTCAAGTTCGGATCGAGGCTGTCCCATGGATGCGGAGTCAGTTGCTTCAAGCCCAAAGCGATGCGTTTCTTTTCGTCATCGAAGTCAAGAATAACTACATTCAGTTTCTGATCCAACTGAACGACTTCATGCGGATCGCTTACACGGCCCCACGACAAGTCGGTGATGTGGATCAAACCGTCTACGCCGCCCAAGTCGATGAATACGCCGTAAGAAGTGATATTCTTGACAGTACCTTCCAGTACCTGGCCTTTTTCGAGCTTGCTGATGATTTCTTTCTTCTGTTGTTCCAGTTCGGCTTCGATAAGCGCCTTGTGCGAAACAACCACATTCTTGAATTCCTGATTGATTTTTACAACCTTGAATTCCATCGTCTTGCCTACGAACACATCGTAGTCGCGGATAGGTTTCACATCGATTTGCGAACCCGGCAAGAATGCTTCGATGCCGAATACGTCTACAATCATACCGCCTTTCGTACGGCACTTGATGTAACCCTTGATAATTTCTTCGTTTTCGAGTGCTGCGTTGACACGGTCCCAAGAACGTGTAGCACGCGCTTTCTTGTGCGACAAGATCAGTTGTCCTTTCTTGTCTTCCTGGTTTTCGATGTACACTTCTACAGTGTCGCCTACCTTCAGGTCGGGATTGTAGCGGAATTCGCTCAGCGGAATAATACCGTCTGACTTGTAGCCGATGTTCACTACAACCTCACGTTTGTTCATTGCGATTACGGTACCGTCAACCACCTCATGGTCGCCTACCTTGTTCAAGGTGTTGTCATAAGCCTTTTCTTGTTCTTCTTTGCTTATGCTTGATGCTGACTCACCGCTTTCATAAGCATCCCAATTGAAATCTTCAATGGGCTTTACGTCTTTTAAGTTTTCCATTAAGTTTAAATAATTGTTTTGTAAATAACTAATTGTGTTAGACTTTATATTGATCTAAATCGGGTGCAAAGGTATAACAAATTCCTGAAAGTGAAAACTTTTATCCGTTTTTTTAATCTTCCAATGAATAATCTATCGTAGTGACTACCCTTACCTTCTTAATATAAGGAGTATTGGCATCGCGGTCGGTGATACTGAACTGACCCTGATAGGCATGGCGGATTTTCCCTAACTTGCTATCCGAATCCTTTGCAAACTTCTCGGCGGCCTCGCGTGCGTTCTTGGTAGCTTCTTCTATCATTTTCGGCTTGATGGTATTCAGCCCTGTATATTCATATTGGATATTATAGCGGTAATCACCGCCCGTAACGGCAATGCCCCGCTTCAGCAATTCCCCTTGCTCAGTCACCAAATCACGGATCAGGTCCACTTTGTTCGAAGTTACGGTAATCACCGAAGTCACATTATAGCGGTACGGCACATTCTCCTGATTGCTATAACGTTCTGCCTTAAGGTCGATAATCTCCGGAGCATTCACGCTGATTTCAGTCTCGGCAATGCCCTTTTCTTTCAAGAACTGCACAATGGTCTGGTTCGAACGCTTGATTTCATCATAAAGTGCATTCAGGTCGTTACCCAAGCTTTTATACACCAAAGGCCACGTAACCTTATCTGCCGGAACCTCTTCTTCAGCAAGCCCTTTCACATTCACACTGCGGTCGCGCTCGGCAAACGAGGTTATTCCGCTTTTAACAAATATACCCAGCACAATCATGCCTACCGCCAAAATAATGGCTTCAATTCTCCAATTCTTCATAATCTGTCTGCTTTTTAAGTTAATTCTATTATTAAAGGACAAGGTACGAAAAAATCCGCAATCTTAACGCATTCTTTCCGTTAAAATAAAACAATGAAAAGCATCTATTGTTCGACCGGAAACGCCGTTGCCGTAAAATAGGTAATGAAATCTGTAATTAAGTTACCTTCCCATTTGAATGAATCTTCTACCTTTGCATTGCAAATCATAGCAAAAATGGTTTGCGGTAAAACCGATTTTGCCTTATTATTTATCATTTAACGAAAGAAGATGAAAAAGATAACCTGCTTATCCCTCTTGGCTTATAGCCTGATTCCGATGGCACTACACGCTTCGGAACTGACAGATACATTGACTTCCCAACGCAATTACGCATTGGACGAAGTGGTAGTGACCGGCACACGCAACGCGACGGATATCCGCCACCTTCCCATGACCATTTCGATAGTAAACCGCACCCAACTGGAAAACCGTTACCAGCCTTCCGTGCTTCCGGCACTGACCGAGCAAGTTCCGGGGCTTTTCGTTACCAGCCGGGGCGTAATGGGATATGGCGTATCTACCGGTGCAGCCGGAGGCATCAGCCTGCGCGGCATGTCGGGAAGCGCACAGATGCTGGTGCTTATCGACGGGCATCCGCAATACATGGGACTTTTCGGGCATCCTATTTCCGATGCTTACCAGACCATGCTTGCCGAGCGTGTGGAAGTGTTGCGCGGACCGGCATCGGTGCTTTACGGTTCCAATGCCATGGGGGGAGTCATCAACATCGTCACACGGAAAATGCAGGAAGACGGCGTGAAGACGGACATCAATTTAGGAGGCGGCTCGTATGGGACAGCACAGGCGGAAGCGACCAACCGCGTGAAGAAAGGACGGTTCAGCAGCACCGTATCGGCATCGTATATCCGCACCGACGGACACCGCCCCGACATGGCGTTCGAGCAATATGGAGGCTATGCCAAATTAGCATACGACTTTAACCCGAACTGGAAGCTATGGGGAGATGTCAACGTGACCCACTTCAACGCTTCCAATCCCGGAGAGGTTTCCGACCGGCTTTTCGACAACGACTCACGGATTACAAGAGGAATGGCTTCGGCTATGCTGGAGAACCGGTACGAACGGACTTCGGGCGCATTGAGCTTCTTCTACAACTGGGGAAGGCACAAGATAAACGACGGATACCATGCCGGCGAAGAGCCGCAAACCTCCCTCTTCCACTCGAAAGACCTGATGATGGGCGTGTCGTGGTATCAGAGCGCCGAACTCTATACGGGCAACCGCCTGACCTTGGGCTTCGACTACCAACACTTCGGCGGAGAATCGTGGAACGAAGCCATAGCCGACGGAGCACGCACACCGGGCGTAGACAAGAAGCAAGACGAGTTTGCCGGTTACGTCGATTTCCGTCAGGACATCGGAACATGGCTCTCGCTCAACGTAGGATTACGTGTCGACCACCACTCACACGTAGGCACCGAACTGGTTCCACAAGGCGGGCTTGCCTTCCACCTGCCCAAGAACGCCGAACTGAAAGCCATGGTGAGCAAAGGTTTCCGTAACCCTACCATCCGCGAAATGTATATGTTCCCGCCACAGAATCCCGACCTGAAGCCGGAACGGATGATGAACTACGAGCTTTCGTACACCCAGCACCTTTTAGACGGTGCCCTGAGCTACGGCGTAAACCTCTATTATATAAATGGAGACAACCTGATTATGACGACTCCTGTAGACGGACGCCCCCACAACGTCAACTCGGGCGAAATCGAGAACTGGGGAGCGGAAGGGAACATTGCCTACCGCATCAACCGCCAATGGAACGTAAACGCCAACTACAGCTGGGTGCACATGGAACATCCGGTCATCTCGGCTCCAGAGCACAAGCTGTATGCCGGCGCCAACTTCCGGCAAGGAAGCTGGGGCGTGTCGACCGGCATCCAGTACATCAAAGGGCTATATACCTCCGTCAGCCCTGCCAGTACCGAGGACTTCGTGCTTTGGAACCTGCGTGCCAGCTACCGCCTGTGCCCGTATGCCTCGCTCTTTGTGCGCGGCGAGAACCTCTTGGCACAACGCTACGAAATCATGGCTGGCTATCCCATGCCGAAAGCCACATTCTTGGGAGGAATCCATATCCATTTCTAATCCCATATAAATGTCCGGATTATGCCAGATATATCACTTTCCAAACGAATATATACTTCGAAGGCAGTTTCAGTATATATGAAACTGCCTTCGAAGATAACTGCATCGGCAAAGGCAGTATATATTCGTTTTCGAATACCATTACATGGGTCAATTACAGGCATTATATAACGAAAGAATTCTATTTACCCTAAAATAAAACGAAACATGAAAAAGACATTTCAAACTTTAATCTGCGCGGCATTCACACTGGCAAGCACCGTCGGATGCGGACATGCGCAATCCTCGGAAAACAAGGCTGCCGAGAGCAACGAGAACCTTCCGAAAGTGTATTTCTACAAAGAAATCAATTCAGAGAACTTGGTCAAAATCTACGAAGCCTTAGGGCGTGAAGCCAAGGGGAAAGTGGCGGTAAAGCTCAGCACCGGCGAACCGGGCGGACACAACTTCCTTCAGCCCTCATTGATAAAAGACCTGGTGCAAAAAGTGAACGGCACTATCGTAGAATGTAATACCGCCTACGGAGGAAAGCGCGGAGATACCCAGAGCCACCTGCAAGCGGCTAAAGACCACGGCTTCACCGCCATCGCTCCGGTGGACATCATGGATGCCGAAGGCGAAACGGAATTACCGGTTACAGGCGGCAAGCATCTGAAATCGGATATCGTAGGGAAGAATTACCTGAACTATGACTTTACCGTTGTACTCTCCCACTTCAAAGGACATGCCATGGGAGGATTCGGGGGTGCCATCAAGAACATCTCCATCGGCATCGCCTCGTCGAACGGGAAACGGAACATCCACTCCGCAGGTGCCAGCACGACCAGCTGGGGCAATCCGGAACAAGATGACTTTCTGGAATCCATGGCAGAAGCCGCCAAGGCGGTTATCGACCATTGCGGAGAAAACATTCTCTACATCAGCGTGGCCAACAACCTCTCGGTGGATTGCGATTGCGACTCCTCTCCTGCCGATCCTCAAATGGGCGACATCGGCATCCTTGCCTCGCTCGACCCCGTCGCATTGGACAAAGCTTGTACCGACCTGGTCCGCTCTTCGAAAGACCACGGGAAAATCCACCTGATAGAGCGCATCGACTCGCGCCACGGTATGCACACCCTCGACTATGCCGAACAATTAGGCATCGGAAGCCAGAAATATGAACTGGTAGAGCTGGACTAACAGGGATTTACGATTTACTATTTTGCTATTTACGATTACAAATCCAGCGTGACATAAATATATGGTAAATAGTAAATCGTAAATAGCAAAATAGTAAATCCCGTCAATTGTAAATCTCATAATAAAACCGTATTTTTGCATTGTTTTTTTAATCGCTAACAAAAATGAATGCAAAAGAAATTCCGGTGCTGCTCCTGACCGGTTATCTGGGAAGCGGCAAAACCACTTTGGTAAACCGTATTCTATCCAATAAACGAGGTATCAAATTTGCCGTCATTGTAAACGACTTGGGCGAAGTGAATATTGATGCCGACTTAATCCAAAAGGGAGGAATTGTAGACAAGAAAGACGACAGTCTGGTATCGCTTCAGAACGGATGTATCTGCTGTACCCTGAAGACCGACCTGATAGAACAGTTGTTCGACCTGATGAAAAGCCAACGCTTCGACTATATCGTCATCGAAGCCAGTGGCATCTGTGAACCGGAACCCATCGCACAGACCATTTGCTCCATTCCTTCACTGGGAGGCGCATATACCAAATACGGCGTATGCCGGCTGGATTGTATCGTAACCGTAGTGGACGCCCTGCGCATGCAGGACGAGTTTGCATGCGGAGACAATCTTACCCGCACACACATCGATGAAGAAAATATCGAAAACCTTATTATCCAGCAAATCGAGTTTTGCAACATCATCTTGCTGAACAAGGCTTCCGAAGTAAAACCCGAAGAACTGAACCGCATCAAGCAAATCATCCGCACCATCCAGCCCACGGCTGAGATTATCGAATGCGATTACGGGGATGTCAACCTCGACAAACTGCTCCATACGCATTCTTTCGACTTCGAGCGTGTAGCCACTTCCGCCGGGTGGATCCGGGGCATCGAACGTGCCGCCAGCGAAGAAGAGGAACGTGAGGCGCACGGACATCATCCCGAAGAACATCATCACGATGAAGAAGGCGGACATCACCATGAGCATCACCATCATCACGATGAAGGGGAAGCGGAAGAATACGGCATCGGCACGTTTGTCTATTACCGCCGTCCGGCATTCGACATCCACAAGCTAGACCATTACATCGCGACCAAATGGCCCAAAAACATCATCCGTACCAAAGGCGTATGCTACTTCAGCCATAACCGTGACATGTCTTACCTCTTCGAACAGGCCGGACGCCAAAAGCAACTGAAAGAGGCAGGATTATGGTATGCCACCGCTCCCGAAGAAGACCTTATCAAGCTGATGATGCAAGAGCCCGGACTGATGCGCGACTGGGACGAGAAATACGGAGACCGCATGATCAAGCTGGTTTTCATCGGGCAACATCTTGACAAGGAACAAATCACCCATGATTTGGATGAATGCTTAGAAACGGAATAGAACGCAAAAACATTCAATATCATCAACGACAATTATAAATAATAAATCAGGAACAACATGGAAATAACAAGTGCCAAATTTGTAATAAGCAACTCGCGGGCAGATATGTGTCCCGAAGGGAATCTGCCCGAATATGCGTTCATCGGACGCTCGAACGTAGGCAAATCCAGCCTCATCAATATGCTGACCAACCATTCGAAACTGGCCATGACCTCATCTACGCCCGGAAAGACCTTGCTGATTAACCATTTCCTGATTAATAACTCATGGTACTTGGTCGACCTTCCGGGTTACGGTTATGCACAACGTGGAAAGAAAGTGATGGAACAAATTAAAAACATCATTCAACATTACGTATTGGAGCGCATGCAGATGACGTGCTTGTTCGTACTGATAGACAGCCGGCTGGAACCTCAGAAAATAGACTTGGAATTCATCGAATGGCTGGGCGAGAACAGCGTTCCCTTTGCACTTGTATTTACCAAAGCCGACAAGCAAAACATCGTAAAAACCCAACAAAATGTCGAACGGTTTCTGAATACACTGAAAGAACAATGGGAAGAACTTCCGGCTTATTTCATCACTTCTGCCGAAAAAAAGACGGGAAGAAAAGAGGTGCTCGATTACATTGACTCAATCAACAAATCGTTACAAGAATAATTTCACGCAAATCCCATCGCACTTCCTCGAAGCGTTTTCAAATAAACAATGCCCTTTATCTGCAGCACTTCAACCGCAAATAAAGGGCATTCATTTTGAATCGGCTTTTTCATTTACATCCGCTCCACCTGATAATCTTCTCCGGCTACAGTATCCAAATCATATTCGTAAACCTGATACAAAATCGGACGTTGAGGATGAATGTCCTTCGATACCAAAGGTTCTTTTATCTGCGCCTGCTGATAAAACGGATTCGGATTCTTTCCTGAAACCGGTTTCAAACCTTTTCCTTTTAACGGCACGTAAGAACGCAAACGAAGATTCCCTCCTAAACGTGAATGAATCTTTGCCTTAGCCAATTGTACGCCGTCCCATTCCATATCAACCACAAATCCTCCGCGTGCCACCAATCCCTTGACGCTCCCTTTTACCCACACATCGGGCAATGCAGGCAACAGATGAACCGCACCGTCATGGCTCTGCATCAACATTTCAGCCACACCGGCCGTATAACCAAAATTCCCGTCAATCTGGAAAGGCGGATGGGCATCAAAAAGATTAGGATAGGTACGTCCTTCGGGATATTGCGTTTTCACGCTATCGGAAGGAAGCAGTTTCAGCATATTGCCAATCATCTTATAGGCATGATTACCGTCGAGCAGACGCGCCCATAAATTGATTTTCCAACCGATAGACCACCCCGTAGCCTCATCGCCCCGCTGAAGCATGGTGTTCTTGATAGCCTGAAAAAGAAGCGGATGCGCATACGGCGATATCTGATTGCTGGGGAACAGCCCGTATGCATGTGATATGTGTCGGTGCCGGTCGCGCGGATTATCCAAGTCTTCGAGCCATTCCTGCAACTGATTGTATTGACCTATCTGCATTGGCGGAAGCTGCTCAATCATCCACCGCAAAGAATCCTGATAAGCAACAGAGCCATCTAAAATCCGGGTAGCATGCAACGCATTGTTCAGCACATCAAACACAATCTGATTGTCCATCGTACAACCTGCTACAATCGTAGAAGCTTTTCCGGTATTCTCACCTTGCGGACCATGTTCGGGTGACATGGAAGGAGCTTCCACCATCCAACCGTATTTTGGATGAGGAATCAAATAAGACAAATAAAAATCAGCAGCCCCTTTCAATGCCGGATAAACTTCTTCCAGAAATTCCTTGTCTCCTGTATAAAGATAATGTTGCCATAAATGTGTGGTCAGCCATGCTCCTCCATTGGGCCATGTTCCATAAAACGCTTTATCCACCGGACCGGTGCATCGCCAAATATCTGTATTATGATGTGCCACCCATCCGTTCGCTCCATACATCACACGCGCCGTTTCCTGCCCGGTCTGCGAAAGCTCCTTTACCAGTTCGAACAAAGGCTGGTGCGTTTCCGGCAAATTGGTCACCTCGGCAGGCCAGTAATTCATTTCGGTATTGATGTTGATGGTATATTTCCCGTCCCAGGGAGCCAGCAATTTATCATTCCATATCCCTTGCAGGTTCGCAGCCTGTCCTCCCGGCTGCGAAGAAGAAATGAGCAAGTAACGCCCATACTGAAACATCAGTGCCGCCAGCGATACGTCCTTACCCTCGTTGAAACGGCGTATCCGTTCAGTTGTCTCCCATTGGTCTCCCTGCCCTTCTCCCAAGTCGAGCCGTACACGGTCAAACTGTTTCCGATAATAAGCCTCATGGTCGGCCAATGCCTGAGTATAAGAGGTCTTCACTGCTTTCTTCAACAGTTCTTGCACGCTACGGTGCGGATTTCCGCTCACATCGTTATATGAGCGGAAATTGGTAGCAGATGCCACGTAGAGCGTCACTTCGTCCGCCCCTTCTACACACAACTTGTCTCCTTGAGCCTTTACCTTTCCACCTTTAGCCATAACCTGTGTACCCGTTTCCATCCGGATAACACCCTTCACACCTTCATGGTCCTCACCGTTTCCGGTCAAGACCAATGTCTTTCCTTTGCACGTCACCTGATGCCGTGTCAGCGGACTCTGGTAACCGAGCGTAAAAGTCAACATTCCCGGACGGTCTGCCGTCAGGTGCACCCTTATCACCTTATCCACCAACGAAGCAAACACTTCGCGCCGGTAAGTCACTCCGTCTACTTGATAACGGACAGTAGCCACGGCACGTTCCAAATCCAAGTCACGGTAATAATCCGTAGCATGTTCGTGTCCGGGTTGCTCAATCATCAGGCTGCCGATGGTCTGGTAAGGCATCCCGTTGCGTCCCGAATAGAATGTTTTGTCAATCAATTGCTGTGCCTCCATGTTCCGGTTATCGAAAATAAGCTTCCGCACTTCCGGAAGAGCCTGCAAAGCTTTGGGATTATCATTGCGGTGAGGTCCTCCTCCCCACATCGTCTCCTCGTTCAACTGCAACTGTTCTACCCCGGTACCGCCGTACACCATCACTCCCATATTCGAATTGCCAAGAGGCAAAGCCTCTACCCAGACATGTGCAGGCTGTCTGTACCAAAGCTTCAGGCTTTCCGCCCACGAGGATACAGCAATTGCCGAACAGAGACACGCCGCCAAAAAGATTTTTTTCTTCATGGTATAAGTATATGTTATAAGATTAATACTATCTCACCACAGAGGGCACAGAGGTACACAGAGGAAAATTTTAAGGACTCTGTGATACCCTGTGCCCTCTGTGGTGAATTGCGTTTTTATCATTTACCGCCAAAGATACACTTTTTGAGCCAATATCAAACAATCCGGCACAAAAAATACAGCCTTACGACTTCATCTGCTTCATCTGCTTCAGCCTCATCAAAGCTTCGATGTAATAATAATCGGCATAGATGATTGCCGCATCGATTTCGGAATGACTCGGATAATTTCCGGTGGAATGCAACAGGAAAGCCGGCTTGCTTTTCCCGCTACGGTATTTGTCCGAACTCAGACTTTCCAGCATACAGACTGCAGCCTTCTTGTATTCCTGCCCCTTTTCCGGTGATACATATCCGGATAATTCAAGCAATGCCGAAGCTACTACACAGGCTGCCGAAGCATCGCGGGGCGCGTATGGAATGGCAGGGTCATTAAAATCCCAATAAGGAACATAATCATCGGGCAAATGTTCCAGATACACGTCTGCCACCTTTTGCACGAAATCGAGGAAACGCGGCTCTTTCGTTTCGCGATACACCACCGTATAGCCATAAATAGCCCATGCCTGTCCACGTGCCCACATGCTGTTATCGTCATATCCCTGATGGGTGACTCCCTTGACAAACTCGCCCGTCAAGGTATCATATACAGCCACGTGATACGATGTATAGTCGGGACGGAAATGATATTTCATCGTAGTATCGGCGTGGGACACCGCCATATCATACAGCTTTTTATCGCCTCCGTTCTTTGCCGCCCAAAACAACATCTCCAGGTTTATCATATTGTCCATTATGGTGTTATGCCCACCAAACATGGCTACATTACGGGGCCACGAAAGCATGGTACCCACCTTCGGATTGAACAATGCCGAAAGGGCTTCGGCACTGCGCAAGATAGCTTGCCGATAAGATTCATTACGTGTCAGGCGGTAGCCGTTCCCATAACTGCAAAACATCAGGAATCCCAAATCGTGGTCGTATGCAGGCTCATAGGTGAGATATTCTAACGAAGCGGTAAACTTCTCTGCCTCCTGCCGGATGGCAGGGTCATTCGTATACTCATAATCATACCACAGGATACCAGGCCAGAAGCCGGCACACCACTCATCCTTTGTCACTTTGCTGCAGTACCAATGCGAGGCACTGTCGGCTATGTTCCGGGGCATCATCGTATAATCCACTCCCCCATCGCGTTGAGCCAGCTCGTCTAACGTGCGGCGCACCTGAGCATCACAATATGCCAATGCTTCGTCTGCATCAAACCGCCCGGACACATCGCCAGATTTTGTATCTGCACAAGCCGTCAGACAAACTAACCCGATTCCAATCAACCAATTTCTTGTTTTCATATTTTCCTTCTATTGTATGTTATAATAATTGTCCTTGATAAGATTCCACTTTTCTGTCATCCTGGTCCGACACGGGAACCAGGCGAACCGCCGCCCCTCCGCGTGGCTTCAAGGCAAAGCGCAACGCCTGTTTGCCATCAACCAACCATTCGGAACATTTCACTTGCGTACGTGTGCCCGTCTCTTCTCCACCGTCGGCATACACATAGGCAATGTATGTCTGCCCTTCATCAAGAAAAGACAAGTCAATCTGCCGGGAAGAAGCTTCGTTGTTACCCAACAGCCCTACGAACCAAGTCTTTCCGCTGCGGCGGGCTATGCTCACATACTTGCCCGGCTCCCCTCCCAAGACTTTCGTGTCATCAAACACCGTCTGCAACTGCTCGAACCACGTTATTTCGGGTTCGCCTCCATAGAAGGAAGGCTTATCATACCAGAACAGTGTCTGCAACGGGCTGTAAAATACCAGCGATGCAGCCAATTGATGAGCGTGGGTGGTTTTCAGACGTTTGTCGTAATAACAGATAGTATAGTCTGCCGCCCCGTTTATCATACGGGTAAAAGGCAGAATAGTATTATGCGTGGCATCGGGAAACTCCTCGTTGCCATGGATGCCTTCTTGCGTCAGCAAGTTGGGATAGGTACGGCTGAAACCCGACGGACGGAACTCGTCGTGGATATTTATCATCAGCCGGTTCTCGGCAGCATAGCGCACCATGTCGTGCAACCATACCGCCCAACGGTGGGAAGCATATTGCACAAAACCCGACTTCACGCCCACTACGCCCCATTTGCGCAGCAGCGGGAACAGCTCACGCATCTGCTTCTGCAAGGCGTGCTGGTTGACGTAAAGCCATACCCCTACACCTTTCTTCTTCCCGTATGCTATCACCTTGGGCAAGTCGAGTTTGGACACCACCTGCGTGGCATCTCCGTCGAATGAAGTACAGGGCATATACCATTGCCAGTCGAACAACATATAAGGAATCTTGTGCGCCGCGCAAAAATCAATTGTCTCCATTGCCCCAGCCGTGGTAAGCGTGGTCTCGCGCATAATCTTGCCGGGCTTTATCCACGAGACATCGGCTATCTCGCACGGCGGGTTCAGATTTTGGATGATATCGTTATGCTCCAGCAATTCACCGGGCTTGTCCGCCACCATAATCACTTTCCACGGCGAAGCGAAGTAGGTTACGGCATCCACCGGACTGTACATCACCGACGTCAAGGTATTCGGCTTCTCCTGAGAGGCGAGAAACTTGGTCAGGCACCAGTCGTCTACATCGGCATCAGCCAATGCCATCCACGTTCCGCCGGGAAGTTCCAGCGTCAATGCACGCTCCACCGGCTGCTTGAGCGCATTCACATCCACGTGCTCGAACGGAGCCTGCGCCCACTGCTCCGCCCATGCCTTCGTGCCTTCGGGCAGCGTATATTCTGTCAAGTCACCCACGACCTTATGGAAGATGGCCTGCGGATGCTCAGGGAAGAAATAGCGGAAGGCGATGCCCTCATCATACGCACGTACCTCGATGTTCATCCGGTAACCCGAACCGTCCTTGCGCGACAAGTACAGCGTACCGCTATTGTGGCGGTCGCGCACCGTGCCCCGTTCGCCATACAGCGGATGCCATGTCTCGTCACAACTTCCGTACGACACCGAGTCAGCCTCCATCGTATCCATCCAGCAATCGGGCTGGGGAAGGCTGCGCTTGCCCAATGCCATCTCCCATACCCGGTTGTCCAACTCCAGTCCTGCACGCGATGAACCAATCACCTTTTCACCTTTATAATACACTTGATAACAAAGCACATTCGCCCCCGAAGCCGAACGCGACACGTAGAACTCGACCTGCTGCGTCCCGTCAGGGGACTTCACTTCCAATTTCTCCGGTGCGGCAGCGTACATCGAAACGCCCGCCACACACATCATTATTCCTGCTACAAAATGTTTCATACGAATTTAGTCTTTTTGTCAAGGAATACGAACGAACAGGCAAAACCACTCAACCAAAATGCAATTATTTTTCATCCGAACGAATTTTTCTGCAAATCTGTTGGCTAAACGCAAGAAATCCATACCTTTGCCCCCAAAGAAACAAACCTACTTAATATAAAAAAACTATGAACAAGATTGTACTTCTGACGGCAACGGCTCTGGGAGCCTGCCTGTGGGGGTGCGGAAATCCCCAAACGGTCACCGTGACCGTAACCAACCCGCTCGATGCCGAACGCACGGGCGAAATGATAGAAGTGCCCGCCGCACAAGTGTTCCAATCGCTGAACCTGCCCGACACGGCGCACATCATCGTCTGCAACGCACAAGCCCAAGAAATCCCTTACCAGCTTACCCACGACGGAAAACTGATATTCCCCGTATCGGTATCGGCAAAAGGAACCGAAGCATATACCATCCGGCAAGGGACACCGGCTGAAACCGACACCGTAGCATACGGAAGGCATTACCCCGAACGTCTGGACGACATAGCCTGGGAAAACGACCGCGCCGCCTACCGTGCCTACGGACCCGCCCTGCAACAGAAAGGCGAACAGGCATACGGCTACGACGTGTTCACCAAGAACACCGACCGCCTGGTAGTGGAAGACCGCTACGCAATGGAACTGGACACCGCCGCCTGGGCAAAAATCAACGCCCTGCGCAAGGCTGGCAAAAAACAGGAAGCCGACGAACTGGTACGTCAAATCTCCTACCACGTAGACCACGGCAACGGAATGGACTGCTATGCCGTAGGCCCCACATTAGGCGGAGGCACCTCGGCACTGATGCCCGACTCTGCCATCGTCTATCCGTATTGTTATAAAGAATATGAAATTCTGGACAACGGTCCGTTGCGCTTCACCGTGAAACTTACCTTCAACCCGCTGGTAATAGGCAATGACTCGGACGTAGTGGAAACCCGCATCATCCGGCTCGACAAAGGCTCGCAGCTGAACCAGACTACCGTGACGTATGCCAACCTGAGCCAACCCACCCCCGTGGCAGGAGGAATCGTGCTCCATGCCGCCAATGCCGAAGGCTATGCCCACAACGCACAGGAGGGATATATCGCCTACGCCGACCCTACCACCGAACCTCAATCGGACAACGGCATCGTTTATGTGGGTGCCGTATTCCCCGACACGGCGGTGCAGACCAAAGTGCAGCTCTTCGACAAGCCCGCGGGCGATGCGTTGGGACACGTATTAGGAATCTGTACCTACCGTCCCGGCGACACCTTCACCTATTACTGGGGTTCGGGCTGGAGCAAATACGGCTTCGACACGGATGAATCGTGGACCGATTACCTGAAAGCCTATGCAAAACAGGTGCGCCACCCGCTGCAAGTGACCGTAAAGTAAGCTTTCCGGCACCTTGAAAAACATGTAAAATGCAATTCAGACCTCTGAATCTAACTTTGCACCGCTTGCAAAGTCTGTTTTCACCACATAGGACACAGAGTAAATAATTAAAAAACTCTATGTCCTCTGTGGTGAAATATTAAGACAAAAAAACATCACTCGCCCGTTATCCGATCCTTCTCCAAATCAATGCGAAAATGACCACTCGGCTCCCCGTTTAAGAAACATTCAAATATATCGGCTATCTCACGCAAGTGTATGATAAGTTCATCGTTTACCGCTGAATATCGAACGGCATCGAACAACATACGGTATTCCTGCATACGTTTCTCAGGAATCCAGCGCAAAGCCAACTTATCAGCATAACGCAACCGATAAAGATCCAAAATCAAATCATAGCCCTTCCAGTCTGTCTCCCATTCTTCCGGTTCTTCACCCGTTATCTCAGCCATAAGTTGAGCACCTGTCTTATCAATCATTTCTTCACGTACCGCTTCGGGCAAGTCCTTTGGAATGAAACGCACCCGTACCAAGTCACGGAATTGCCAATCACAAAACTCCGCATAATCCTTCGATGCCAAAGCTTCTTTGCTCCACACCGGCTTCTTTCCCGCCCGCATGTCATACTCATATTCTTTCTCATAAAGACCGAACAAGCGATCAAATCCGGGAACAGAATCGACCAATACCGTTTCTACCTCAAAGTGCATATCATCTTCCGCGGTCAGAATCTTATAAGCGGGGATGCAAGTAGCAATGGACGGCACTTGAATATTATACAAACACTTCCCATTCTTTCCCCGCTTCACGCCGGTATCATTCACGTGCATGTGACCTGCCACGTGAAGGCGGATACCTGCTTCCAAAAAGGCTTCTGACACTTCCTCACTGGGTACCCGGTGTAAATCAAATTTCTTGCTTCCCCAAGCCTTACGCACCAGCTCAGAAGCACCGTCATTGAAATCCGCCAACGGATAATGCGAATAAGCCACTAATATCTTGTTTCTTATCTTTGCCTCGGAAGCCACTTTCCGCACCCACGGAAGAATGAACTCCTTATACTTTAACACATTATTATAGCCCACGCTCGAACCTTCGTAAGTCTGTACACCGTTTTTTACCGGACCCGGCAGGTAGACTCCTCCATCAATCGCCAAAAGCCAAAGCCCTTCTACCGGCTCCACCAAATAGCTGGCATCAATGGCCTTCAACGAATCACACAACGTATATTCACGTTTTTCCAACGCTCCTTCACGCAAGGCTTCCTGATAGCTGTAGTCCTCATACCGATAAGAAGTGAAAGGCGTTTCCCAATACAAATATTCCGGCTGGGGATAAAATCCGAAAGCGGCATAACATTGCATCTCGTCAACATATCCGGCACAACGGTTCTCTTGCACAGTACGGCTTCCATCCGAACGGAGGAAATCGTGCTCCTCGTTCTGCATGCCGAACGGACGTACCGGGTCGTGATTACCCGTGGTCACAAAAAACTTCATTCCGAAACGTTCCTGATACCCCTCTAAAATCTCCTTGACTTTCTCTTGGTTCACAAATTGCCCGTTATCGGTCAAGTCTCCCGGAAGAACCACCAAGCTTATTCCTCGTTTGGCGGCATCCTCCAATGCAGCTATCAAGGCGTAATAATTCTCATTAAACAACCGGGTGGACTGCACCTGCACTTCCATCGAACGTACCAATTCGGGATAATCCACGATGTTCTGAATGTGTGCATCCGAGATGAAAGCAATCCGTTGCTGGGACATAGCCGGCAGGCTTACCCCTCCTGAAAGAAGCAAAGCCAATAAATAGTTCCGAATCTTCATATAATCAATCATTAAGTTTGACAAAGATACAAATTCTCAACTATCCAGTAAGTAATATCACACAAATTATATTACCTTTGTCCCTCACTAACCAATACATCTCTTTATGAAATACATTGAAGTTACAATAAAGGCACATCCGTGCAACGAGACCATTACCGATGTGCTTGCCGCCCTGATGGCTGAAATCGGATTCGAAAGCTTCGTGCCTTGCGAAAGCGGAACACAAGCGTATATTCAAAAAACGCTATTCGATGAAGAGGCATTAAAGAATGTGCTTGCCGACTTCCCGATTCCGGATACGGACATTGTCTACACGCTTTCCGAACCGGAAGATAAAGACTGGAACGAGGAATGGGAGAAGAATTTCTTCCAGCCGATTGTGATAGGCGAACGATGTGTAATACACAGTACGTTTCATACCGATTATCCGAAAGCGGAATACGATATTGTCATCAATCCGCAAATGGCATTCGGCACGGGACATCATGAAACAACCAGTTCCATTATTGCCGAGCTTCTGGATGCCGACCTGAAAGGAAAATCGGTGCTTGATATGGGGTGCGGCACGTCTATTCTTGCGATTCTCGCCAGCATGCGCGGAGCCAATCCGGTGACCGCTATCGATATAGATGACTGGTGTGTGAACAATTCGCGGGACAACATTGCCTTGAACCATATAGATAATATCACTGTAGAACTGGGTGATGCCTCGCTTCTGCATGGGAGTGCTCCGTTTGATGTGATTATTGCCAACATCAACCGGAATATCTTGCTTGCCGACATGCCCGCATACACCGCGTGCATGCATTCCGGCTCGGAACTTTATATGAGTGGTTTTTATATGGAAGATATCCCTGCCATACGGGAAAAAGCCGAAAGTTTAGGCTTGGAATTTACGCATCACCGGGAGAAAAACCGCTGGGTTGCGGTGAAATTTGTGATGCGTTGAATATGTATCACAACAGAGGGCACAGAGTATCACAGAGGACATTAATAAAAAACTCTGTGACATTCTGTGCCCTCTGTGATGAAAAGCCATCATCATCCTATACTTTTTCCGAAAGGCGTAAGAGCCAGCGTAGCCAGCTTGAAATGCTGCCTTCCGAAAGGGATACCGATAATCGTAATGCAAAGCAAGACACCCAGCACTACATGAGTTAAGGCAATCCATACGCCTCCACATAATACCCATATCAGATTCATGATAATGGTAAGGCATCCTCCGTTAGAAGGTTCGGTCTTTATTGTACATCCAAACGGACACAAGCCCAGCATCGCCAGCTTAATGGTCTGTACCCCGAAGGGAATGCCGATAATGGTAATCATCAACAACAAGCTCGACACAAGATATTCCAGACAAACCAGCCAGCCGCCCAAGACAATCCATAAAATATTCAACAATACATTCATAAGCGATATTATTCAATCCCATTCCTGCGAAGTATATCCAGCAATTCGGCATCCGTGATATTCTCCCGGTCTGCCTTATCGTATATGGTAATCAACTTTATTTCAGCATCCGCCTGAGCGAGGATTACCGTGTAGGTAATAACCCGTGCTCCGCCCCGCTTACCTTTTCCTTTCGAAGCGATAGCCATACGCACTTTGCGCAGATGATGGCCAAGTTCGACACCGAGGAAAGGATTACGTTCCAATTCATCTCCTAACTTATTCAAATCTTCCTTCAGAGATTTATACCGTTTAGACAAGTGTTTCATCTCTTTCAAAAAATCAGGAGTAACGGTAATTTTACAATTCATCAAGTGCTTCCTTTAAAGTTTTAAACTCCAGCTTCCCTTCCAGATTCAATTTCAATTCTTTACACGCCTGATCAAAGTTAGCAAGTATTTCTTCTTTTGTCATATAGGGAGCCTCATCCTCCGATACAACAGACGGCACTTCTGCACTTGATGCCTTACGCTCTTCTTTATGCAAAAGCTTCTTTACTTTCTTCAAAATATTGACATCGTTGACATTCAATACATCACGGATTACCTCGTTCTGTAATGTTTCTAATGACACAGCAGACATAGCATTCAAGTTTTTTACTGGTTAAGGTTACAAAGATAAGGGAAAACGCCGGATTGCCCAAATGCTTTCGGGCAAAAGTGCTTACGACTTATGAAAAGCCGAATCGGGCAAGATGGTCATACGCTTCAATTCATCCAGCGTCCCGTTAAAGACATTCAGGTCTACCTGCTCGCGGATGCCGGGCAATGTGCCTCCATCGGTATGTTGCCAGAACTTCCATTCCCCCTCATAGCGCACCGAATCCACATAATAATGCGCTATCCAATAAGGATAAGTATTGAAAATCGAATCGTTCAGATAACGTTCCTTGAACTTATACGAAGCATAAAGAATAGGTTTCACACGATAATGCCGCTCTATCAGGCGAAGCCAAGTCTTCACCCCTTTCCGGAGTTCCAGCTCGTTATCTCCTACTTTTTCGATATCGAGCACCGGAGGCAAATCGCCCGGTTCCAGCTTGACCGAACGGATAAAGAAATCAGCCTGACGCGCCGCATCGGTATTCGGATTAAAAAAATGGTATGCCCCACGGATAAAACCATATTGACGGGCGCGGTCGAAATTGCGGATAAAAGTCGTGTCACTGAAATCGCCTCCTTCGGATGCTTTCATGAAGACAAAACGTACCGGAAACGGAGCGTTCTGAACCTTCTGAAGCTCTTTCCAATTAATGTCTCCCTGATGATGGGAAATATCAAATCCATGAACGGAATATCCTGCCGGAAGGCATACACCGTATGCTTTCGTGCCATAACAAGGCTTCCAGCGATAGGCATACGGACGAATAAAAAAATAATAGAAACCGATAACGAACAACGCCGCCACACTCCCCATCGCCACATACTGGAGCCAACCCGGCATATTCCAGACACGTTTTTTCCCGCGCTTTCCTTTTTTCCCCGCCGGCTTCTTTTTCCTTCCAGCCCCACCCGTGCGCCGTGATGCGGAGGGACTTTTCATTCTTCCCGCAGAATTCCGACGAGGCTTGTTTACAGGCATCAAAGGCGATTCTTGTACCATAGTTATCGTATCGGTTTAAATAATCTTTTACTCAAAGAAATGTCACTTCAGGCAACAGATTCCCCTTGCCTGAAATGACATTATATCCACAAAGCTATCGAATCATTATCCGATTACTTTTGGTGTTCCAACTGCAACGTCTTAGTAGGCTGGTCACATACTTCCGTCGGGCCAAAGTACTGAATCGGACCCGGATAAACGTATGCCGTTTCTTTTGCCCACGTGTCACGTGCTGCAGCAAATGCCTTGAACGGTGCACCGTCCAGCTTAACCAGCGCTTTCTGGATAACCGGCTTCATTTCTCCATGACGGCGTTCCATGTTCATCATCATTGTGATAGGCACACCGCCTGCAACCCATTCTTCAGCAGGAGCGGTCAGGTTGCGTACAGATGACATATAACCGGTCTTTCCGTTTGCCATCAATACGGCTGCGGTATAACCCAACGAGTAGCAATAGTCAGCATCGAAATTTGACGGAGCAGCGCAACGTCCTTCGTATCCGAAGAAATGGTGCTGTGCCGAGAACTTGCCTACGTACTTGCCTTCTGCCTTCCATGCAGCCAGCTTCTTGCCAACCATTTCCGACAAAAGTTTTTCGGTTTCGATAAGCGATACCTGTACGTTTCCATGCGGGTCACGGTCGAGTGTCAACTGGCGTGCAACACCTTCGGGCAACGAAGCGTAAACATCGGCATTTTCTTTCGACAAGTGGCTGATGATATATTCACGTTGCTTATTAGGTTCGATAGCGGCATACTCCTCTGCATGCACAGCCAAGAAATCATTCAATTCCGCAATCAGTTTCTTCATCGCCGGGATGAACTCGATCAGGCCTTCCGGAATCAATACCGTACCAAAGTTATTTCCTTCAGCAGCACGTGCGGCTACAGCATTCGCGATGTAAGTCACAATATCATCCAGCGACATGTTCTTGGCTTCTACTTCCTCCGAAATCAGGCAGATATTCGGCTGGGTCTGCAGGGCGCATTCCAATGCTATATGCGAAGCCGAACGGCCCATCAGCTTGATGAAGTGCCAGTACTTGCGTGCCGAATTGCAATCGCGCTCAATGTTGCCGATTACTTCCGAGTAAGTCTTGCAGGCAGTATCAAAACCGAATGAAGTCTCAATCATTTCATTCTTCAAGTCACCGTCGATGGTCTTCGGGCAACCGATTACCTGAATGCCGTAGTTCTTGGCAGCATAATATTCCGCCAATACGCAAGCGTTTGTATTCGAGTCATCACCGCCAATGATTACCAATGCCTTGATGCCCAACTCCTTCAATATCTCGTATCCTTTTTCGAACTGGTCTTCTTTCTCCAGTTTCGTACGTCCAGAACCGATGATATCAAAACCGCCCGTATTGCGGTATTCATCAATGATGTCAGCGGTCAGTTCCATATACTTGTGGTCAACCAGTCCGCCGGGACCCAAAATAAATCCGTACAGTTTGTTGGCTGGATTCATCTTCTTGATACCGTCGAACAAACCCGAGATGACATTGTGCCCGCCCGGAGCCTGACCGCCTGAAAGAATAACGCCTACATTCATCGGAGCATATTCCTTAGCTTCGCCGGTTTCAAACTTCAGCAACGGCATTCCGTACGTATTCGGGAACAATTTCTTGATTTCTTCTTGGTCGGCTACTGATTGAGTAGGATTGCCTTCCATTACCTTCACCCCGCCCTTCAACGCGTTAGGCAACTTGGGTTGATAGGCAGCTCTTGCAATTTGTAATGCACTTTTTGTCATAATCGTTTTGTTTTTAAAAGGTGTATATTGTCTCCATTATTTCTTTCTCGCAAATTTCGGTCTTTTTTTTGGAATCACAAAAAGTCTGCCACAAAAAATCATCCGACAAGACTTTAAAAAGTGTATTGATTTTGTTCTGCTATAAGGTTGATATTACCAAGGGATGCCGCAGCTTGGTCCGATGCACGCTGCTGCATAGCCCGATGCATGCCGCTGCATCCCTCAGTCCTCCTGGGAAGGACTGCAGTCCTGACAGGCTGGGACTGGAGTACTGGCAGCAGAGGACAGCAGTCCCGGCAGGGCAGGACTGGCAGGACATGTAGCTTTGTAGAAAAGGTTGACTACTTTAAGTCTTATTCGTAATATGGGTTGACTCGTATTATTACTATTCATGCACAGGGTTAACCCTGTGGCTGTATGCGTCTGCCGTTTTATGAATCTCCTTTTTGCCCCTCCCCCTGCATAGCTACCGGAATGAATGCGGATATTCATGAAAAGTTTTTTCCGCAAACAAAGCGGTTATTTCAATCAAAAACCTTATCTTTACCCCACAAACAACCCTATTATAAACTTTTAAACAGATACGATTATGGCAAAAAGAAGAAACTTAAAGAAATTCATCAAGTATACATCAGGTTCTATAACCGGTTTCATCTTGTGGGAAATCAGCCGTGCGAAAGAAGAAAAACGTCCGGCATACGACCAGCTTCTGGCAAATATCATCGACCTGCACAATGACATGGTAAGCCGCATCAGCCACACCGAACCGGGAAACGTAAAAGGTTTCTACAAGAAACTGAAGAGCGACTTTTCGGAAGGCATCAACGCGATACTTACCCAAACAGACGAATTAGCGGACAAAGAGCAAGCATGAAACAAGCCCTCTGCCGCTTTATTTATTATAAGGTATTAGGCTGGAAAGCGCGCGTCTCTATCCCCGATTTCGACAAGTGCATCTTCTGTGCCGCACCGCATACCACCAACTGGGACCTTTTCGTGGGAAAACTCTTCATCTCCGCCATCGGACGTGAGTCGGGGTTCATGATGAAGAAAGAATGGTTCTTTTTCCCCTTAGGCATCCTGTTCCGGTGGATGGGAGGCATCCCTGTACACCGCGACAAGCATACCTCGCTGGTCGACCAAATTATCTGCCAGGCAAAAGACAGCAAGAAATTCCATCTTGCCATCACGCCTGAAGGTACACGCTCGCCCAACCCGAACTGGAAAAAAGGCTTCTACTACATCGCCTTGGGAGCCGGAATCCCTATCGTGCTTGTGGGCATCGACTACGAGAAAAAGTGCATCTGTGCCGAAAAATACCTGTATGCCAGCGGAGACATCGACAAGGACATGCGCGAAATCAAACTTTACTTCAAGCCGTTTAAGGGCAAGCATCCCGAACGGTTCGACTTGGGGGAATATTGATTTAATCCAATCGAACGCAGAGACGCAAAGGCGTAGAGGAATAATTTAGAGAAGGCAAAGGACACGGAGCCAAACGTTACTCTCTGTACGCTTTTGCTCTCTCTAAAAATATAGACTCTGTGTCTTTGCGCCTCTGCGTTTAATAAAAACACTCATCATGAAACGCTTCAATTCGATACTCTTTTTTTGTTTCTTCCTCCTCCACGCTCCGGCGCAAAGCCTTGAGAAAAATGTAGAAAACCGGCTGAAAGATTTCTTTGCAAATTATCAGACCAGCTATGCCGATATCGGCACGTGCGCGTTGGAACGGTTCTCCATCGACCACCAGAAGAAAACCTTGCATATATATGCCAACGACAACTTCGGGTACCAGCCTTTTACCGAAGCGAACGTAAAAGCCGTCTACCGTTCCCTCACGCAATCGCTTCCGGGACCGGTAAATTACTACCGCGTCACCCTCTACGCCGACGGGCAGCCAATCGAGAACCTCATCCCGAACGCCTATCGGGGAAAAGCCAAAGACAAGAGCCGCCTCTACGAAGACATCAGCTACAAGGGTGACGCATGGACCGAAAACCTGTCACGCCCCTTCCGCGTCACGCAAGGACTGGAAGGACGGCATATCGCCCTGTGGCAAAGCCACGGCAGGTTCTACCAGAACAAGACCGGCGAATGGCGCTGGCAACGCCCCCGCCTCTTCGGCACCTGCGAAGACCTCTACACGCGTTCCATCGTAGTCCCCTACCTCATCCCGATGCTGGAGAACGCAGGAGCCGTGGTGTTCACGCCCCGCGAACGGGACGAGCAGACGCACGAAGTCATCGTAGACAACAATACCTGCACGCCCGGAAGCCGTTACCTGGAAGTCAACTACAAACGGAAATGCGTGTGGCAAGACGCCCCTACGCCCGGATTCGCACAAAAGCAAACGACCTACACCGACGGACAAAACCCTTTCCGCGACGGAACCGCACGCTTCATCCCTACCCACAAGAAACCCGAAAAAGCCTTTGCCGAATGGATTCCCCGCATCCCCGAGAAAGGACGTTACGCCGTGTACGTGAGTTACCAATCACTTCCCGAAAGCGTGACCGATGCCAAATACCTGGTGTTCCATAACGGAGGAGTGACCGAGTTCCGTGTCAACCAGCGCATCGGAGGCGGCACATGGACCTACTTAGGCACCTTCGAGTTCGATGCCGGAATGAACGATTACGGCATGGTGGCACTCAGCAACGAAAGCGCGCAAGACGGTGTGGTGTGCGCCGATGCCGTACGCTTCGGAGGCGGCATGGGCAACATCGCCCGCGGAGGGCACGTCAGCGGCATGCCCCGATGGGCGGAAGGGGCACGCTACTGGGCACAATGGGCAGGCATGCCCTACTCCGTCTATAGCAAGAGCGAAGGCGAGAACGACTACAACGATGACATAAACACCCGTTCGCTCATGCTCAACCACCTAAGCGGAGGCTCGGTGTTCAACCCGCACGAAAAAGGGCTGGGCATTCCTTTCGAACTGAGTTTCGCCCTCCATAGCGACGCCGGATTCAAGGCAGACGACACCTTCGTCGGCTCGCTGGGCATCTACACCACCCGGTTCAACGACGGGAAGCTGGCAAGCGGCATCTCACGCTACGCCTCGCGCGACCTTGCCGACATGCTCCTCACAGGGCTGCAACGCGACATCAGCTCCCGCTTCGGCATCCGCTGGACACGCCGCGGGATGTGGAACCGCAACTACAGCGAGACACGCCTGCCCGCCGTGCCTTCGGTGATACTGGAAACCCTCTCACACCAGAACTTCGCCGACCTGAAGATGGGGTACGACCCTGCGTTCAAGTTCACCGTTGCCCGCTCGGTCTATAAAACGATGCTGAAATACCTCGCCACGATGCACGACGAACGATATACCGTCCAGCCCCTGCCCGTCACCCACTTCGCCATCGATGAAGGCAAGCAAGAGAATACCTTCCGGTTGCGCTGGACTCCCGCCGAAGACCCGCTCGAACCTACCGCACGTGCAGAAGGATACGTAGTCTATACCCGTGTGGGACGAGGAGGATTCGACAACGGTACCTACGTGCGCGAACCCCACTATACCTTCGAAGCCGAACCAGGCATCGTCTACAGCTTCCGCGTGACGGCGGTCAACCGGGGCGGAGAAAGCTTTCCTTCCGAAACGCTTGCGGCATACCGGGCGAAACATAGCCGCGGCACCGTGCTCATCGTGAACGGGTTCCGCCGCACTTCCGCACCTGCCGCCATAGAGACCGATACGCGCCAAGGCTTCGACCTCTATTCCGATCCGGGCATCCCCTACCTCGGCACAACCGCCTTCTGCGGATACCAGCAAAGCTTCGACCGCTCGCGCATCGGCGTCGAGACCGAAGGCGGGCTGGGTTACAGCGGAAGCGAACTGGAGGGCAAACGCATCGCCGGAAACACTTTCGACTATCCTTTCATCCACGGTAAAGCCATCCAGCAAGCAGGAGGCTGGTCGTTCGTATCGTGCAGTGCCGAAACTCTTGAGACCGGCTCGACCGACCTCACCCCATACCCCGTCGTCGACCTTATCCGGGGTGCCGAAGACCGCCCGCTCAGCCCTGCGGCAGAACGTGCCCTCACGGCATATTGCGAGGCGGGAGGCAACCTTCTGGTAAGCGGCACTTATACCGGAAGCCGCATGGGAAGCGAAACCTTCCTGCGCAACGTCCTGCACTACACCTACGGAGGCAGCCTGCGCCATTCGTCCGCCGACGAAGTCTACGGAACCTCCCTTCGTTTCCGCATCGCCCGCCATGCCGATGACGGGACCTATGCCGTACCCTCGCCCGAAAGCCTGACCCCCACCGGAAACGCATTCACCGCCTACCTGTACACAGGCATGAATGCCGGCGCAGCCGTGGCATATCCGGGCGCTCACCGCGTCTTTGCCTTGGGCTTTCCTTTCGAGTGCATCCGTGAAGAAAGCGCACGCACCCAACTGATGCAAAGCGTCTTAGGATTCCTATGTCCGAAATAAATTCCTCGCCCGAAAAGCCCGATTCGTTTATATATAGCCAATCAGAAATGAATCGCAAAAAATCCATGCTTCTTTAAGCAAGCACGGAGGCGCGGAAACGCGGAGCTTATTTTTCGAGAGAGCATAATATTTGCCAATTCGCACATTGTTTATTTTCCCATTTATATTACCTTTGCCGTAACAAAAAAAACAAAAAACAAGTTATGGATTCTATTAAAAACAGACGTACGATACGCAAGTATAAGCAGCAGGACATCCCTGACGACTTGCTGAACGGATTGCTGGAAGAAGCATTCCGCGCCCCTACAATGGGCAACATGCAACTGTATAGTGTCATCGTGACACGCGACCCGGCGATGAAAGAACGGCTGGCTCCGGCGCATTTCCACCAGCCGATGCTGACGGAAGCTCCCGTGGTGCTGACCTTTTGCGCCGACTTCAACCGCTTCGTGAAATGGTGCCGCCAACGCAAGGCGGAACCCGGTTACGACAACCTGCTCTCGTTCATGAACGCCAGCATCGATGCCATCATGCTTACGCAGAACTTCTGCACACTTGCCGAAGCCGCCGGACTGGGCACCTGTTTCCTGGGAACCACGATTTATAATCCCGACCAAATCATCGAAGTGCTGAACCTGCCCGAACGGGTCATTCCGCTTGCCACCATCACCGTGGGCTATCCCGACGAATGCCCTCCCCAGACCGACCGCCTGCCCTTGGAAGGCATTATCCATCAAGAACAATACCATGACTATTCGCCCGAGGACATCGACCGCATCTATGCCTACAAAGAGTCGCTGCCCGAGAATAAGCATTTTGTGGAAATCAACCATACTGAAACGCTGGCACAGATTTTCACCGACATCCGCTACACAAAAGAAGGAAACGAGGCTATGTCGAAAGTACTGAAAGAAACTCTCCGCAAGCAACGGTTTGATGAATAAATTGAAGGCAGAGACGCAAAAGTCTTCTCTGCACTTTTGCGTCTCTGCCTTCAATGATACAATCATCCAATCTCCACCGTCAACCCGTCGTAAGCCAAACGGACATGAGGAGGGAGCGTTGCCTCTACCTCGGCATGCATGCCCAGCTGGTGGCTCGCATGAATGAAATATGCCTTGCGGGGGCGGATGCGTTCCACCTGCTCCAAAGCCTGAGAAAGCGACTGGTGGGTAGGATGAGGCGTGAGGCGCAACGCATTCATAAACAGGCAATCCAACCCCTCCAGACAGGCATACGTTTCAGCCGGCATTTCGGTCATATCCGTAATCCATGCCATCTTGCCGATACGGAAACCTAAGATGGGAAGCCGCCCATGGATAACCCGGAGCGGAACCACCTCTACCTCCTGCCCAGCACCGCCCGTTACCTTGAACGGCACATACGGCTCGACCTCTGCCAAAGGAATACGGGGCACTCCCGGATAAGGATGCTCGGCAAAACAATAAGGAATACGGGTCTTCAGACGGTCTGCCGTATATTGCTCGGCATATACGGGCACATCACGGAAATGACAAAACGGACGCAAATCGTCCAGTCCGCCCACATGGTCATAGTGTTCATGCGTAATCAAAACGCCGTCAATAGGCTGGAAATCGGGCAAACGGAGGCTTTGCTCCCTAAAATCGGGACCGCAATCGATTAATATCCGCACCCCTTGGGTTTCTATCAGTCCCGAACACCGCAAACGCTTGTCGTGCGGGTCGGTGCTCGTACAGACCGGGCACGTACACCCAACCTGCGGCACACCTGTAGAAGTGCCGCTTCCCAATACCGTTATTTTCATATACTAATGAGTTTGTGAGTTTGTAAGTTTGTGAGTCAAAACGTTTAAGAGTTTAAAACTTAAAAACTTAAGAACTTAAAAACTAAATATAATTCACTTCGGGCACAATCACGATGCCGAACTTTTCTTTTACCGAATCCGCCACATCCTCTGCCAAGCGGCGAACCTCTTCACCCGTAGCTCCCCCTAAATTCACCAATACCAATGCCTGCTTATCGTGCACACCTACTTTCCCTTGCTTTTTACCTTTCCATCCACACCTGTCTATCAGCCATCCGGCAGGCACTTTCACCTTCCCTTCTCCAGCCGGATAATGAGGCATATCAGGATATGACACGCGCAACGCTTCGTACTGAGCCAACGGAATCACCGGATTCATAAAGAAACTTCCCGCATTCCCCACCTCCACCGGGTCGGGCAATTTGGCTTTCCGGATGCGGATTATCACGGCACGCAACGTCTCGAGCGTAAGCTCCGCATGGGCTTTCTCCAGTTCAGCACGGATATTCCCGTAATCCAAATGCCACACCGGCTTCTTGCTTAACCTGAAAAAGACCTTAGTCACGATATAGCATCCTTTCATCTCTCGCTTGAAAACGCTTTGGCGATAGGTATAACGGCATTCGGCATTCGAGAAGCGGCGATGTTCACCCGTGGCTATGCATAATGTATCCACCTTTGTTATCAAGTCCTTCACTTCGACTCCGTATGCGCCGATATTCTGCACAGCCGAAGCCCCCACTTCTCCAGGTATTAACGAAAGGTTTTCGGCTCCATACCAGCCACGGGAAACGGCATATGCCACAAATTCGTCCCACACGACACCCGAACCCACGCATACTTCCACCTCATCCTCGTTCTCATACACCACACGAATGCCTTGAATGGCAGAATGCAATACTGTCCCTGAAAAATTACCTAAAAAAAGCAAATTGCTTCCGCTTCCTACAGGCAAGAGCGGCAAAGGAGTATCCCCTTGCATCAAAAACGCGCGGAGTTCTTCCTCCGATGCATATTCTACCCACCTGGCGGCACGCACATCCATGCCGAACGTATTATGAGGCAACAATGAATAGTCACGTAAATCTTTCATAAGTCAATCACTCAAATCCTCAAACTGTTTCAATATCCATTCTCCGCCCCGGCATTCAAAATACAACGTATTGCTGAAGCCATTCCCGAATCCCTTGAACTCCACAATCTTCGAATCGGTATCGGGAACCGCTTCCTGCCCGTAATGGACATTGGTCAGACGTTCTTTCAACAAAGGCGGACGGAAAGAAAACCATTGTCCTTCGTCCAATGTCGTCTCCAGTATCTGGAACTCATCTTCCGGATCAACCGTTACAAACGACAGAGGGTCTGCCAGACGCTCTCCCTGAAACACCGAATCATTGGCAAAACGGAAGTAGAAATCAAAAAAATCTTCTCTCCCGCCTTCTGCATGCGCCAGCTTCTCTTTATTTATCGCCTCCAGAAACCAACTATCGTTGATGCGCTGGAAATAATAACGCTTCACCTGACGGTCTTTCAGGTAAATCCAGTCGACCTGCACACTCCTCACCGCCGTGTCCTTCTCCAACTCCATTTCCTCTTCCCTGTCGAAAAGCACGGTATATACCGGGTCGCGGCTGAAAAGCGGATCGTACTTCCAGTCCTCTTTCGAGATACGAACCACTTCCTTCCCTTTATAATAAGAAATCGGGAAAACAATCCGCGAATGCTGGAAACCTTCGTTTGAAGCGAAGTTATAGAAAAAGTCGGCAAAACTTTCATCAGCCGTGGCAGGTATCACTTCCGGACGGACCGGAGCGGTATCCACAACCGCTTCTTCCTCAACCTGTAAGGAATCTATCTGCCTTGTCAGCGTCTCAAAAGGGTCTATCTTCTTTTTTCCACCCCCACAAGAAGCCATTAGCCATACAAGCAAACAACATCCGAATACAATTTTTTTCATGATTAGTGCTTCTGAAAAACCAGCGCAAAGGTACTTCTTTTTTTCATTCATGAAACAAAAGACGCATAGTTTTCTTTTTTATCGGAAGAAAAAGGCAAAAATTCAGTTTTAATCCTTACCTTTGCACGTAAAAATAAAAGATAATAGATTATGTTAACGAAAATAGAAGAACTGCTTCAGGAAGTTGACCAGCTGACCGCCCAGAACGCGGAAGAACTGGAAGCGCTCCGTATCAAGTACCTGAGCAAAAAGGGAATCATCAATGCCTTGATGGCAGATTTCCGGAATGTGCCCGCCGAACAAAAGAAACAAGTGGGCATGAAACTGAACGAACTGAAAACCCGTACCCAAGAACGCATCGCCGCTCTGAAGGAAACATTCGAGAACCAGGATGCCGACATGTCGGGCATTGACCTGACCCGTACGGCCTATCCCATCGGACTGGGCACGCGCCATCCGCTGAACATCGTGCGCAACCAAATTATTGATATCTTCAGCCGTTTGGGATTCACCATTGCCGACGGTCCGGAAGTGGAAGACGACCTGCACGTATTCACAAAGATGAATTTCGCTCCCGACCATCCGGCACGCGACATGCAGGATACCTTCTTCGTAGAGACCAATCCGGACGATGTGACCAAGAACATCATCCTGCGCACGCATACCAGTAGCGTACAGGCACGCACCATGGAAGTGACCCAACCTCCTATCCGTGTCATCTGCCCGGGGCGTGTGTACCGCAACGAAGCCATCAGCTACCGTGCCCATTGCTTCTTCCATCAGGTAGAAGGACTGTATGTAGACAAGAACGTATCGTTCACCGATCTGAAACAGGTTTTGCTGCAATTTGCCCAAGAAATGTTCGGACCTGAAACCAAAATCCGTCTGCGCCCTTCCTACTTCCCGTTCACCGAACCCAGTGCCGAAATGGATATCAGTTGCCACATCTGTGGTGGAGAAGGATGCCCGTTCTGCAAATATACCGGCTGGGTGGAAATTTTGGGATGCGGTATGGTAGACCCTGCTGTACTCGACGCTTGCGGCATCGACAGCAAAGTTTATTCAGGCTATGCCTTCGGCATGGGCGTAGAACGCATTGCCAACCTGAAATACAAGGTGAAGGACTTGCGCATGTTCTCGGAAAACGACACCCGCTTCCTTGAAGAATTCGAAGCGGCAAACTAAATAAACAGTTAATAATTAATAGTTAATAATTAATAGTTAAGAGTAGGAACATCCGCTGATCCTTATTAATTATTAATTGTTAACTATTAATTAACCTCACCCTAACACTCCTGTTTATGGAAAAGCAACGGCTTATTACCCCAAGTTATTGTTGCATCCTTGCCGCCAATTTCCTTCTCTACTTCGGCTTTTGGCTCTTGGTTCCGGTGCTTCCCTTTTATCTTTCGGAAATTTTCCATGCTTCAAATACCACTATCGGCATTGTCTTGTCGTGTTATACTGTATCTTCACTTTGCATCCGCCCGTTTTCGGGATACTTGCTTGATACTTTCGCACGCAAGCCCTTATACTTGTTTGCCTATTTTGTTTTCACATTGATTTTCGCCGGCTACATCTTTGCCGGCGCACTGGTCATGTTTATCATCTACCGCATCATCCACGGCATTTCGTTCGGGATGGTGACCGTAGGAGGAAATACCGTAGTCATCGACATCATGCCTTCATCACGAAGAGGGGAAGGCTTGGGCTATTACGGACTGGCTAACAACCTTGCCATGTCTGTCGGACCGATGTTCGGATTGTTCCTTCATAGCGCAGGCACATCTTACATCGCCATTTTTTCTTATGGACTCGGTTCATGCATCTTGGGCTTTATCGCAGCCAGCCTGGTAAAGACCCCTTATAAACCGCCGGTCAAACGCGAACCGATATCGCTCGACCGCTTTATCTTATTGAAAGGGCTTCCCGCCGGACTCAGCCTGCTTCTGCTTTCCATCCCTTACGGCATGACAACCAATTACGTGGCAATGTATGCCCGGCAAATCGGCATCACCGCCGAAACCGGATTCTTCTTTACCCTGATGGCTGTAGGCATGGCTATCAGCCGCATGTTCAGCGGACGGCTGGTCGACAAAGGGAAAATCACGCAAGTCATCAATGCCGGACTGTATCTGGTATGCCTCTGCTATTTTGCCCTGACCGCTTGCGGCTGGCTGATAGAGTGGAACTATGCCTTCACAACGAGCCTGTTCTTTTCAGTCGCCTTGCTTTTGGGCATCGGATTCGGCACCATGTTTCCTGCCTACAATACGTTATTCGTAAACCTGGCTCCCAACAACCAGCGTGCGACCGCCACCAGTACTTACCTTACTTCGTGGGATGTGGGGCTTGGAATCGGCATGCTGCTGGGCGGATACATTGCCGAAATCGCTTCGTTCAGAGACGCATACCTGTTCGGAGCCATACTTACAATCGTATCCATGACCTATTTTCACCTGAAAGCAGGACCACACTTCCAGCGCAACAAGCTAAGATGATAATAAATGAAGAATTTGCAAATCCCCGGCTTCTTAATTCTTATACGTAAAGACAAAGATATGAGAAAGGCGGTTGCCCACCTTTGTCAGTTGGGCAGAAAAAATAAATGAACGGAAAAGAGAGGCATGACGAGCCACAAACCTCGGCAAATAGGGCTTATAACAAGCGATGCTGTCTTTTATCTCATCCATATCCGCAACGAATATAAACGAAGCGTCATGCGATAAGTTTGAAACACACTCCTCGAAAAGTGTATGCTGGGGAAGAGCGGTAATCTTCGAGATGCAGGAGTCTACTTCAGCCTGTCCCGATAATGCCAATACCCCTTTCTCTGCCAAAGGAGCAATCCGGTCTAATTCCGCAATGACATGCGTCCTGCACGAATCCGGAATCATCATCGAGCCGCTTAAATAAAAGACCTCGCTGCTCAGATGGATATCGAAACTGCTCCAGCAATGTACATGTCCCTTCACCAGCACAGGCAATGAAGCCGTATGCCCATACAATGTCATAAAATTGGCAGCTTTCGACTCGTAACCTTCCATAAACACCTCATCTCTCAACAAAGAAAGTTCCTCTTTCTTCGCGTCAATCACCCGCTCTATCAGATTCTTCTGGTAACTCACGACACAAAAGCCTTTCCCGCAGTACGTGGAAATAAACTCGCCGTTATCCAAGGCATAAATATCAATGTCTTCTCCCCGGTAAGAATCTTTCTTCGGGACAAACTTCATTTCTTTTTTCTGCATCATCTTCTGCAAAAAAGCCTTTCCGGAACTGTGTGTCTGAAAATACATGACCACATTACGGGCAGAAAGCGGATAATGAAAACTCATCATCATCCGGTCAATGCCATTACTCAAACGATGTACGGTACTATCCGAAGCCGCAAAAAGATTACCAAACACAATGGGAAACAACCCGCTTTTCTGAATCGTATCCAATTGCATGGCATACGCAGCTTGAGGAAACTCATTAATCAAGAAATCAGCATTATCTGTTTCCAAGACAGCGGCACAATCCGCCGGAACAAAAGACAATAAATCGACATTCTTCCCCCTATCTGCCATATTCAGCTGGATAAAGCCATAAACTCCAACACCGATGCAGAACAGGATAATAGAAACAATAACACCTACCTTGCCGACCATATTATTCATATTTTTTTGCAAATATAGGCAATTATTTAAAAAAGACAAATAAATGAGGGAGAATAAAATAAGAAAGAGGAAATTCCTTGCAGAAAATCCTCTTCCTTTTACGGGTGATTAGTGGGACTCGAACCCACGACATTCAGAACCACAATCTGACGCTCTAACCAACTGAACTATAATCACCATTTTAAACTTACTCAAGAAAGGGTGACTAGTGGGACTCGAACCCACGACATTCAGAACCACAATCTGACGCTCTAACCAACTGAACTATAGTCACCGTATTGGTTACCCTTTCAAAAGCGAGTGCAAAGGTATGAAATTATTTTGAATCTGCAAACTTTTCCATCATTTTCTTTCTAAAAAGTATTCATAAATCCCTTTTGTATACTGTTTGAAGAACTTCCGCACATTGCCTAAGAACAAATCCATGCGGCTTTTCTCCACGCCATTCAGCTTTTCAGGCCTGACGTCCGAAGGATAAACCGTAAAATTACGCTTGCCGCTCAATGCCGGACGTGAAGTCCATACGAACGAATAACCGCAACCGGCAAGCTGTGCTCTTCCCGGCGACTTCTTTAAGAGAAGCTTGACCATCATTCCCCCGTCGGTATGCACACGGCTCATATTGGAAATGAAATTTCCTAATGAATAAACGACGACATGGGGAACCTTATCGGGCAATGTATCTACTATTTCTACCGGCTGTACTACATGAGGATGCGAGCCAATCACATGATCCACTCCCAACGACAACATCCACTCCGCCAGTTCACGATCCGAAACTTCCGGCAACAATTCATATTCTATTCCCCAATGCATGCAAGCAATGATGGCATCGGGCTTCATCTGCCTTGCCGACAAAATGTCCTTCCGGATTTGCTCCCGGTCTATCCGATTGACAATCGCCGGATAATCCACCGGTATGCCATTCGTTCCGTAAGTATAATTAAGGAATGCTATGCGGAAACCTTTTTTCCCGACCAATAACGGATAACGCTTCACCCTCTCCAATGAATCCCGATAAATGCCGGCATAATCCATTCCCAACGAATCGAACATTTCCACCGTTCGCACCAACCCTCTCGTCCCTCTGTCCAAACAATGGTTATTGGCAGCCAACAACACATCAAATCCGGCATTACGCATGGCATACAGCCATTCATCGGGAGCACTGAAAGCCGGATAGCCCGAGTAAGGCCTCCCGCCTAAAGGAACTTCCAGATTACCTATTGCAATATCCGCTTTCCTTATCTCGGCATCCACCTCTGCAAAACAGGGAGCATAGTCAAAAGTCCCATCAGGCTGACGGGCTGCATCAAGTTGGGCATCATGCTGCATCAAATCACCTACAAAAAGCAACGACAAGGAATCGCCCTGCCCTGCCGCATACACACAAGGCAGCACAAGCACTTCTATCAGTAGAAATGCCCATGCTGCCTTACGCATCCTTCGACGGATATTCTCCTCCATATCGGCGGTTATTGGTAAATCGCTTTCTTGCCAGCAAGCAATGTATTCCGCATCAACGAAACAATGGTCATCGGACCTACCCCACCCGGAACCGGAGTGATAAACGAACACTTCGGAGACACTTCGTCAAACTTCACATCACCGGTCAACTTAAAGCCAGACTTCTTTGTCGCATCCGGCACACGCGTCGTACCTACATCAATAACTACGGCTCCTTCTTTCACCATATCCGCCTTCACAAAATTGGGCTGCCCCATAGCGGCTATAATAATATCCGCCTCGCGGCATTCCTTTACCAAATCCTTGCTACGGCTATGGCAGACGGTCACGGTAGCATCCCCCGGATAACTTTTCTGCATCATCAGCATCGCCATCGGCTTGCCTACAATGTTGCTTCGTCCCAATACGACGCACTTCTTACCCTGGGTTTCGATTTGATAGCGCTTCAACAACTCCAAAATTCCGTTCGGCGTAGCAGAAATATAACACGGGAGCCCGATAGACATGCGCCCCACATTAATCGGATGGAAACCGTCTACATCTTTCCGGTAATCAATCATTTCTATCACTTTCTGTTCCGAAATATGTTCCGGCAAAGGAAGCTGCACAATAAACCCGTCGATATCATCATCTTCATTCAGTTCGCGCACCTTTGCCAACAGCTCTTCTTCGGTCACATCGCTTTCATAACGAATCAAAGTCGACTTAAACCCGCATACCTCGCATGCCTTTACTTTCGAAGCCACATACGTCTCGCTTCCGCCGTCATGTCCTACTAAAATAGCAGCTAAGTGCGGACGCTTTCCGCCTTTCGCCACAATATCCGCCACTTCCGCCGCAATTTCCTGCTTGATTTGTTCAGAAATGGCTTTTCCGTCAATCAATGTCATAGTCACTCTTGTTTTTAAATATTATAATGCTAACAAATGTAACATTTTCTATCCACTTATTCAGGCTTCCCCGCCTGTTTATGTTTTATTAACAAGCAGAAGAACACTTCAAACAAGAAAAAGGCAGGCTCAATTCACCAGTTCCTCATAAACATTCCGCCCTCTGACCTTCGCCTGCCACAATATACTGAATTTATACCGCCCGGCAATCTCATCACATACACTTTTCTGAAGATTTTCCTGTCTGTCAGCTTCAAAAAGCGGCCGCATCCTTACATATTCCTTCCGTGCCCGCAATACCGCACGACAATTCGCTATATCCCCCTTCAAGATAAAAAAGCAAGCGGCTAAATCATCCAAGACTTTCCTTACGCACATAACCCGTTTCAATTCGCGGGAAGGCAAATTCTTATAAAGCATCAACAAATTGTTCCGGAAATTAAGGAACGTCTTATGCGGGTTCTCTTTTTTCAATGTTGCTCCACCCACGTGGTACACTTCACTTGCCGGCAAACACACTATCTGATACCCACGGCTGCGCAGACGCCAGCATAAATCAATCTCTTCCATGTGGGCAAAAAAACGTCCGTCCAACCCGCCGGCTTCGCGATAAACAGCCAGCCGAATCATCAGTGCCGCTCCGGTAGCCCAAAACACAGGCGTAACCCAATCATACTGACCGCGGTCTTCCTCCACCGAGTCGAAAATACGCCCCCGGCAAAACGGATATCCATATTTATCGATAAACCCGCCTGCAGCTCCAGCATATTCAAAACGCGTCTTCTCACGCCAGCTCAAGATTTTCGGCTGGCAAGCGACCACTTCCGGATGAGCATCCATATACTCCACCATCAATGACAACCAGTTTTTCGCCACTTCCACATCACTATTCAACAACACTACATATTCAGCCTCAACTTGCTCCAAGGCTTTATTGTATCCATCTGCAAATCCGTAGTTCCGGTCCAGACGAATCAAACGGACGGATGGAAATTCTTTCTCCACGATTTGACAAGACGCATCGGTCGAAGCATTGTCTGCCACATAAACAGCGATTCCTTCTCCTTGCGAAAACATCAGCACGGACGGCAAAAAACGGCGAAGCACCTCCGCCCCATTCCAATTCAATATAACTACAGCTACTTTTAATTTATCATTCATTTTTCCCTATTTTATCTTTTTGAATATCCGCAAAATGCCCATAGTATAAAAGGGAGTTAGAAGGAGTTATGCCTCCGGCAGGAGTTAAATGCCAATAGTCCTGCTATGGCTCCCATGAGCAAAAGTATTGGCTTCTAACTCCTTTTAACTCCCTGAAATAACTCCTTTTAACCCCTTATTGGGCAAAATGCGGACATTCATTTTATTCTTTAAATGAGGAAAAGCGTTTTTTACTGCTTCCGGAATGTTAAAACAATTTAAACATAAACGGTTGCGCAGGCAAGAATGAATACAAGCGTTCACATAAGCGTCCCTTGCAGCGCCGTTCCATCCGCATTAAAATCACCTAAACGCACCCGCACCATCTGATTGTCCAAGGCTTCATTCCGCTCTAACTCAACCCGAATGTAATTCGGAGTAAAGCCGTGCATCGGCATACCCGCTTTGGCATGTTCCACCAACACCGTAGCCTCCTGCCCGATATGCCGGGCATAAAAAGCGTGCGTTTTCTCTTCAGACAAGGCAAGCAAACGCTGGCTGCGCGCATGTTTGTCTTCCGGAGAAACCACATAATCAATCTTCAATGCCTGAGTGCCGGGACGTTCCGAATAACTGAACACATGAAGTTGCGTAACGTCCAATCCCTGAATAAATTCGTACGCCTTTTCAAAATATTCCGGTGTCTCTCCCCGTGTACCGACAATCACATCCACTCCGATAAATGCATCGGGCATATACGACTTGATAGTGTGCACTTTGGAAGCGAACAGCTGGGTATCATATCTCCGGCGCATCAGCTTCAGCACTTCGTCACATCCGGATTGCAAGGGTATATGGAAATGAGGCATAAACCGTTTCGATTGAGCTACAAACGCAATAATCTCATCGGTCAACAAGTTCGGTTCAATCGAAGAGATACGGTACCGCTCGATTCCCTCCACCTTATCCAGTGCCTGAACCAGACTGAAAAATGTCTCGCCCGTAGTTTTCCCGAAATCTCCGATATTCACACCGGTCAAGACAATTTCTTTTCCGCCTTCTTCCGCCACCTGACGTGCCTGTTCAACCAAATCGGCTATCTTTCCGTTCCGGCTTCTTCCGCGGGCAAAAGGAATCGTGCAATACGAGCAGAAGTAATCGCATCCGTCCTGCACCTTCAGAAAATAACGGGTACGGTCTCCTCTCGAACACGAAGGGACAAATGTACGGATGTCTTTTACAGCAGTCGTTACAGCTTCGCCGTGCGCATGTTTTTCCAAATTACCTAAATATTTCATCAAGTCGCCCTTCTGCTCGGCACCCAATACCAAATCCACCCCTTCGATATCAGCGACCTGCTCCGGCTTCAGCTGAGCATAACATCCCATCACTACCACAAAAGCACCGGGATGGTTTTTCACCAGCCGATGAATGGCTTGCCGGCATTTCTTGTCAGCCACCTCCGTTACCGAACAGGTATTGACGATGCAAATATCCGCCTTCTCTCCGGGTCGCACGGTACGCACTCCCGCTTCTTTCAGCATCTTCCCGACAGTAGAAGTCTCCGCAAAATTCAGCTTGCATCCCAAGGTATAATACACCGCTTTCTTATTTTGAAAAATAGTCGTATCTATCATATATAATATAATGTAATTCGCTGCAAAGTTACTCAATCTCGCCGGAATAATCGAGCAAAACCGATAGAAAGCTGATACCTTCACTCCGAAAAGTTGCATAAAACGTTTTTCTAAGAGCCTGTTTAAATTTTCCAATAAAGTAATATTCTATCAGGTTCTTTTACGTTTGTTTCCGGTCTGTTTCCCCGATTTTATTCGTCAGATAGCCCGCTATCCTCCTCATAAAATCAGAAAAACATCCTCGAAAACAATTCGAAAAATTAACCTAAGCAAAATTTAAACAGGCTCTTAGAAATTGTTTTGAATTTCCCCAAAAAGTTTTTCTCGCTTTGATGTATTCGTTTTCGTGTGTGCCTTGGGTGATTTCTGGCTCCTTACTCTGCTTCCGTTTTCCGATAGACGATTAGTCTTATTTGGAGACCGGGAAGCACAGAATTTACAAAACATTGAATAGCAATAAGATAAGCGCATATCTTAAAATAAATTGAAAATCATTTCGCAAGAAAATCTTTCCTAAAACATATTTTTTTGAAAAAAAATCCGTTTTCAAGAACAACGTATCAAAAAAGTCTATATCTTTGCAACGTTTTAAGAAGACAACATAAGTATTACAGATTTAAAAAAGCAAAGAAAATGAAAAAATTAGTATTTTTGTTCGTAGCGTTCGCTGCTGTATCTTTCGCATCTTGTGGTAACAAAGCAGCTAATACTGAAGTTGCAACTGATTCTGTAGAAGAAGCAACTCCGGTTGTTGATTCAACAGCAGTTGATACTGTAGCAGTTGATTCAGCTGCAACTGATTCTGTTGCAGAATAATTATCTCGAACAATTTAGAGAGAATTGAAAGTCTGTAAGCTCAGCCTACAGACTTTTTTTATACCCTGCCGCCATCTTTTCCCCCTTCACAAACAGCCCCAATCTCTTCATCCGGCGTAAGCACGGCAGTTATAGCGATGATTTCCGTAGGAATTACCATTCGCTTTCATGCCACTTTTCTAAAATAAGACAAAAGCCGCACGCATCGGTCCGGATAAGCTGTCATGTCCCCAGACGAACCTTGCTTAGCCTTTCCGCACCGTTTCTGTATAGGGCATGCAATGTGTATTTCTTAGAATGCTTACCGCTAACTAACCACAACGTCAACATACAGGTTCAACAAAACTATAGCGACTGTCACTATGAATCCAATAGTAACAGTCGCTATCATTATATAGATATTTAATGACTGTAGTTTATCGAATGCTTACGGTGGGCAATACCCCGAAGATTGTCCGCAAACAGTTTTGCTCTGCCATAAAGTCCATCCTAAAAGGCGAAGCCGACGCGCATCCCTGCGAACCGGCTTCTGAGATTACTAATTAAAATATGTGCAGGGACGCTTCCCTGCTATTGATAGAGATATATTTATTTTCACATTTAATGGGAATATCCAAACTTCAACCCACAATACTTATTGTTCTTCCAATTGAATCAATTTGCTGTTTAGCAATTCCTCTATAGTCATGGAATCTTGATAAATACTTCTCCACATTCCCCATCCACTTGTATACCTAAAGTACAGAGTCTGTTTAGGATCGCGTCCAATAATCAGTGTATTAACACTTTCCTCTTCATTTGAGCCATCCCACTGGCCGCCATCAGTAGTCGTAAAATCAAAGATGGGATCCGTATTGTTATTTGGCCAGGTATCATATACGTACACCTTTTCTCTTTCCAAATCCTCAAATGATCGATTCCCATATTCAACAGAAATCGTACAAGGAGTATTTTTATAGTTCACCCTAGCCGTCTCATGGTCGTAAGAGGCAAGCTGTACCGTTTCGCTGGCATAGTTCGTATTGATGGTAAAGGTCAACGATTGTTCTGCTAACGGGTCATTGGGAGTATAAAGTATGGCTTGGCCATCATCCCTACGTGTCCAAGTTCCTGTCGTGGTTTTAATGGTTCCGTCAGTAAAGTCGAGATACCTTGCGAAAATTTCTATTTCCGGATGTGTGGCGTTCTGGTCAAAACCGTTATCCACGTCTTCTTGATCATGTATGCTAAATGTAAGCGTCACCTGATTGCCTATCGGATTATAATCCCCGTCCGTAAACGTCAGTGTTCCTTTATTGGTATAGCTGTCTGCATTGTCTTGTGGCGACCAATTCCCTTCATCACTTGTAAGCGATACATTGAAGAAATTGTAACGCGGGGCATTACGGAACTTCGTCACATTATATGCAAGATTGGTTACATCGTCATCAGGGTCAACATCCGCGTACAGAAAGTCTCCATCCTCATCTCTGCTTTCATCCACAAAGTAAGGATTGGTAACCGTTATAAAAGTCTTGCTATCGGCTATGTTGGTTTTGAACACATAGTTAAAAATACGGTTTTGCGTATATTCACCGTGTGTCACTGTCGCTTCATAAAAGAACGTATATTTCTCTTCAGGATCTGTAGCGACGGGTATTTGATTCTCTTCCGCATCAGGATAAATGGTTTTCCGGTAAGGTTCTATCCGCAGCGTTAACGGGAAGACGGAAACAGGCATATTGGCAGGCAAGCGCACCATCAGATTGACGGCTTCGCCCACATTGTCCGGAACAAGGTCTTCACAATCCACCGCTTCAAACCGATATGGTTCACGTACCCTTACGATTACGCGACGGGATAAACCGGAATTGTTTACCGTAATGGCAAACTCGTAGGTTTCCATGGTTTCGGGCAAACTTATAGGAGTAATCTTCAGTACACCCTGTTCACTTTTATCCACATTAATAATATCAGGATCTACATCAATCTCCACTACATTTACCTGATCGTTCTGTACGTTATCAGGATTATTCTCTACATCTTCCGTAAACCTGTAGTAAATTTTGGCAGTTTGATTGAGGGTAACCAGCAACGTATCAATGGTGCTGACATACAGCTCATCCTGACCATCGCGTATTGTGTTTACCTCACTTACTTCGATAGAGGCACCGATGTTGTTGGAAGCCACTGCAGCAGCCGCTTCGTCAATGCTGCTATAACCTTGGTTGGTCACGTTGCCGATAATCACTTTGTAATGGAAGTTGCGGTACAAGTTCAGATAAGTAGTAAGCCATGTCTCTTGATCGGTAGTCACAAGATCCAGCTTATAATAGCATTCCGCCCCATCGTATCTCGCATGGATTAGAATGTACGCAGGACGTGAACTGTCATCCTGATTGCGTTCGTACACATAGGTTGCAGAAGAGGTAAAGTCTGTATTGCTTTGTGGCAAAGCGTCATCTCTCTCTCCTGCATTGTTTCCGCCAAAGCCGGGATTAAGCGAAGTGAACTGTTCGTAAACGTTAGTGCCTGTAGCCTGATTCAATTCGAAAGTGGCGAAACCGCCTGCCACGTCATGATTTCCGGTATAGGGAGCTACCGTCCCGGCTGTACGTTCATTAACAACGGCATAGCCTAACAATTCAAATCTTTCTGGTGTCTCTGTTGAAGTTTCCACGGATATCTTGGCAAAGTTGCGCACCAAATGCACGGTGGGCAACTGGGTGTCTTTACTTATCTCTTGCACACTGATTCGTTGCCAATAGGCATCCTGTCCGTCACTTACGGTCAGTTGGCTAAAGATGCTCGCTTCGCTGTCCGATGGCGTAAAAGTGCCGCCATAATCGGCATCATCCAGCCCTAGCACAAAGTGGAGTGTAGTGATATCATCCCTTACCGGCAGATTGACCGTATAAGTACCTTTTTGGCTGACATCGTCAAATGATTCAACGGTTGCCACTTCGTATGCCACAAAGAAACCGTTCTCATCAAAGACCAATACCCGCATGGACATGCGCATAACATCTTGTGGCGTTTCGCCCAAAGTCCGTGTAGTTGCTTCTATGGCTTCGGGTATGGTTACGGTAAAGCGGTACGTGCCTTCGGGCAAGTCCGAACGATTGCTTGCTATCTCTTGGTCGGTGCAGGAAGCAAGGAGCAAGAGGAATATTAATGGAATGTAAGTATATAGTTTCTTCATATTATTCTCATCTATCAATTATGTGTATCACCTTCCGTTAAAGAACCATCAACCGCATCTCCCCATACAAAATCATAATTCGTTAAGGGATCTGCACCTGACGGGGTGTTGTGTTCATCATCTTCTATGGTCTGCTCTCCCCAATACCAAACATCATAGATACAACGAACATAAGCTTCACCATTAATGCCGGCTCTATACCCCGTGGAGGTATTATACTTGCCAGAAGAGACCCAATAGTCTGTTGTTTCCCCTGCCTCTCCAAACAATCGTGGAATTTTTCTTTGATTTGACAGGTTAATTATGTATTCTACTTCTGCTTTTGTAGGTATCCTCCATCTTCCTGCGGGATAACCGGCTTCTTGATAAGAAGCACAGCGCTCTACTGTATTTACATAAGATCTTGGTAATGTCTTACCCCAAGAAGAAGCAACTTTATAAGCGGGTGCTATTACTTCTACAGCATCTTGACTTGTGCTCCTGTATTCTGTGGCATCTAGTCTTGTACCAAAATCTTCAAAAGTTTCATTCCTAGGGTCACCTAAAGCGTATGCATTATCAGTAAATGAAGATATATGTATGGTGTATAAATTGGGATTTGCATTATTACCACTTAATGCTGATACTGATCCTAAATCATATTTATTTCTCCCCCATTGATCCCCATCATCATAAGGTGTATCTCCATTTTCATAATAACCATTGATAAAACGATTAGCTCTCGCATTCTCCCAGTAATCTGGTACGTATCCTTCATCATTCTTTTCTCCTACGATGTATCTTGCCGGATACTGGTCTATCGTCCAAATATTCGCCTTTACACCATCTTTGTTGTATACTTCTACAGTTATGGTATATTTCACAAAATCGTTTTGGTCACTTAGCTCATGACTTACCATTATAGTCTCATCACTACCTGATCCTATTTCAAAATCCGTAAATTTTACAGTACTATTATTATTTCTATTATCCTGTTGATAGTTCTCATTCAGTTCTACCAAATAAGATTCATCTTCGTGATAATCCCAATAAGATACACTTATAATTTTCGTCTTGTCCCAATCTATATTGCTGCTACTGATATACGCATTTTCAATACTATTCACATTATTCATTACCGAGTTATATTCGTCCAGCACCAGATACTCATACTTTTGCATATCTGCGTCCACCTCCATATCAAACCAGTCCAAGATTTCAAAATCTGCATCTGTTATCTCTACCGCTTCGTTCGGATTCAGGCTGCCCAATACACCGATGTTCACCTTGATACGGTAATAGTGGTTGCGTTCCAACGTTGCGGGAGCTGTACTGCCGGTAATGGGTATACGGTAATAATAGTTGTGCGAACGATACGAACCGCCCTGGTAACGTTCTTCCCAAGGCACGCAGAGTATCAGGTATGCGTCCTGCCGGTCGGCGGTAGTCCCCGAATTGGGATAGGAATAGAACGGAACCTCCTGTTCGTAGTATTGAATTTGGATTTCTTTTGCGTCTTCACCTTCACCTTCCGTTATCGTTTCGGTGATGGTATTACTAGTATAGTCGCGCCTCATGCGGGTGATGTAGTCACTGTTTTCCGCATCATCCGCAGCTGTCACAGTATACGTCCCCTCTAGATTGGTGCGCTTCACTCCATAGACCATAGTCACATTCATTTGATTAAGTACAGGAGTGTATGTCACATTATCCATTTCAATTGACTCCTCCGCAGCCGCATACAGCATTACTTTCGCCATCGCTCTGGTCAGCTTCACATGTCCCTGTGTGCCTTCCGGATTTACTGTAACTGTGGTGCTTCCGTCCATCACCAAGCATTCTTCCGTTACGCTTTCGTCCTCGTAGCCTTCTTTCCAGTTGGTAGTAATGGTACGTTCCTGTAGGGCGGCAAGCGTCCGTCCGTTCGCTTCTGTAAACGTTGTGTTGCTGCTTCCGGTGCGGTTTACCACTACATAGATGTAATAGTTGTTGTTATCTTGGATGATGGTTTTATCAAGCTCTACTTGCAGCAGACTGCCTTCGGGCACCAAACCTTCTTTTGCATAGAGGTACTCCGCCGTGTTTTCTTGCCCGTCAGCAAAGAAATACACATCTACGCTTTTCACCTCGTTTTCGTTGAAACGGTCTTCACCCACTATCGGGGCACGGGTAGACGCGGCTGAGGTCTGCAAGGTCAGTGTCAGGTAGTTGCCGCTCAGGGTTTGCCCGTTGTCCAGTTCGTCCTGGCAAGCCCACAATGCCAATAGCAGGGGCAGGGCAAACATCCGGCAGATTTTATGTATGCTAACTTGTTTCATTTCATCAATAACTTTGAAGTATGGTAAAACGGCTAATAGGGTCATTCCCCGGTTCTTGTTCATTGCCTGAATCGGTCAAATCCATTTCGTATGTCAGGCCGCCTATGTCGGCATAGACATGGAGAGTCACGCTATGGCTGTCGGTGGCATCCGGATCTGTACATTTTATCCGGATGTATTGCGTTGCAGGCTTTTCTCCGTCTTCGGAAGCTACGCCGGAAGCGGTAGCCCCAAGCGGGTTCCCTTCCGCATCCACAAACGTAAAATAATTGATGTCTGCTCCGCTCAGTTGGGCACGCCACATGGCAACAACCGGCGTATTAATGGTAAAGGGAAGTACGGCTGTCTCGCTCGGATTCAGGAAATGTACGGTCTTGCCGTTGTCCAGCAATTCCAGAATCGCATTTCCTTCCGTATCTTCTTCCTGCCATTTGTCCGGTGTGTAACTCAATTCGTCCTCATAATTCACTATCACATCTTCCCTGTCCCACGGTTCGACCTCATACGTCAGGTTCACCAGTTTGCCAGGGTCAAGTTCCGTGCCACCCGGACGGTCTATGTTCACCGTGATGTCGTAAATGTAATTGCGCTGTAAGCGGTAGAGGTGACGGTACGTGTCTGGGTCAATCATGTCATATCCGTCATCCTCGTTGGGTATTGCGTCATCGTTATTGGTTGGTAATCGGAAATTGACAGGCACTTTGTAATAGTACCACTGTTTATTCGTTCCTTCCCCGTAAGGAGCATAAAGCAAGATATAAGTCTGCCTATCGTCCACTATCGGCTCTACTTGGTTGATTTGGTTAGCTTTCGATTCGTCAAACCAGTCGTTAGCGTAGGAGTAAAGCACTAATCCTTTTCGGGTAATAGTTACTTCTTCTCCGCCTTCATTTTCTACTATATGTGTATATTCATGAAGATAGTCTGAGTTTTCCGAAACGGCTTCTGCCATACTTGGCTCTCCGTTTTCTGTTGGATAAGTGGCTATCCCGGCATTATCTCCCAAATAAGATTCTTCGTTTTTATCAATTGCAGTAGTGGTTGTAGCGTATTGACAAAAGCGGTAGGAAACATCTTCCCAATCGGTATCTGAAGCAAATGCCAGACGAATCTTGGCAGCGGCACGCTTCAGGTCTACGGTAATAACTTTGTTTCCTTCTATATTATCTGCTGTTACCTCAGTCTTCCCATCCATCAAGAAAGATTCCTGTTTGCCTGCCGGGTTGCCCAATCCTGTCACATGCAAATTCTCCATTCCAGACCAACTATTGATAGAGTTATCACAATTGGCTACTACATAGATTGTAGCCCCTATCAACTCATCCGCTGTGATATCAGATGTCCACGTATAATAGCCGGGACTACCTTCTAAATCACTAGCATTAAGCGGAAAATGTTCCTCAGATCCATTGGCGAAGACGATGTATATATCCGCTTTCGTAATGGTATTCTCGTTCCAATCTCCCCAGCCCGGTTCAGATGCTCGCGTCTGTACGTCCGTACTTTCGCCCGCACCTACCGTCAAGGCAAACACCACCTGATCTTCCCTCTCACTGGAAAGAGCGGGTGTCGCTTCGTCCGTGCAGGCAGCCAGAGCCATAGCAACAGCCAGCAAACAGCCTATATAATATGGTATATACTTCTTCATATTTAATCAATATCTCCTTCACCTGTCCACCATGGATTTGTGATATCTCCATTATTTATATAATAGTCCATTAGGTCATCATACGCATATCCATTCAGTGCCCGCAGTTGCCAGATGGTGATACGCGTATCTGTACCGGCAAAACGACGGTTGTTATAATAATAGGTTTCATCCACATAGCTATCGTTAGGATTGATGACCAGTTCGTATTCCGTACCGTCCACCAAGGTGATGGTAATCCAAAACTCGGTCTTTACTTCTTTCAAACCAGTGAATTCTGCGTTCACATTACCGTTAAAATCTGTACCCTCTGTCCATGGATGCTTGGCGTAAATCTGTATCTGATATGCCTCATCACGTGCCCTGCCCGTAGAGACACATCTTCTTTCGTGCACATTATCACCATTAATATCGTAAGTGCCCGTACCAAAAGCAAAATAATCAGGATTGGAAAGGTGCGCTTTCCATACTGCTCCTTCCGGTTCGTTCAAACGAAAATAAAAACCGGCGTAGGCGGAATGTTCTTCCAATTCGATATGATCATCATCGCTCGTATAACGCGGATTCAACACATAGCAATACTTTGCCTCAGCGTCTCCATTTTTTGCATTTTCATGGTCGGGTTCTATTTTTCCACTTAACAACCTCCACGCAACCAACGGCGCATTACTTCCTACGGGAGTGTTCCCGTTCCATCCTATATCTGATTCTTCCACCTCTTCCCACGGTAATACGTTCAAGGCTATGGCAAAACCGTCATCTTTCACCCTTACAAATATCTTGTTCCACACATTGCGCTCTATGGCGGGTAGATACACCACTTGTTCTTTTTCCGTACCGTTTGTTGATGCCTGATAAAAAACCGTCATCTTATAACGAGTTTCTTCATCTTCTATAATAGTAGGATAGATATAATCTTTGTTGTTATCTATAGCTGTCCAAGTATCACCGTTTAAGTTTTCAAGCAAATAGGTATGTGTCAACTTAAGTTTTGTAAATTTATCTTCGTAATCACTGAAATGTCCTATTTGAGTATCTTCGCTTTCTGGCAGAGAAGTTTCGATTTCTAAGCCATTTCCAGATTCGTTATCTAATAGGTTGTCTATTTCATCAGTATAGCTTTCAGCAACTTGCTGCGTTTCTCCTTCGCCGGCATTCTTCAAATAACCTATATCCGGCATCTGTTCCAATTCAATCTTATTTATTTTCAAATATGCGTTTTCGTTTTCTTTCGTGAAGAACAACTCCAACTTACCTACGGCACGGGTAGTCTCAATACTAACGCTGTACTCCGAACGGTGTGTGGAAACATCAAGTGTGCCATAACCATAGAGAGGCACTTTGTTATCGCCTGTCCATGTGGTTTGTTGCGTAAACGTAGCGGTTTCTATATCATGTGGAGTGGAGTTTTCATCCAAAGATATTCCTGTGGTGTTCATCACGATGTAGAAATGCAGAATATTGATTTCGTTCTCCACATTGATAATGCGCTCGATGGTTTGCACCAACCGATTATTAAGGTCGATGATAGAGAAATCGAGGTTATTCGTGATATTCTCATGGAATATCAGGGTTGCATCTGCTGTATTACCGTCAAATATCCATAATTGCAAATTATCCGGACGAGTATTGTCCCCTATCACACCTTCTATGTCCGCCACCCTGCTCATCGCAATACCTAAATTGACCGTGATAGTCCGCTTGCTTTCGGCAGACTGCACGGGCTCTTCGTCCCTGCAACCAGCAAGGAAAAGCAGGGAGAGGATACACATTATTATATATAGGCGATGCTGTTTCATTAGAGTTCGGGGGTTATATCGTTAAAACGGACTATCCAGTCGTTGATGATTACTTGGGTGTTGAGCCAGGACTGGTTGCTGTCGAGGAAGAACGTCATGGTGTAGGTGTCTTCACGGTCGAGGTATTCCTGCAGAGGCATGTCGTAGTTTGCCACCGTGCGGCAAAGCTCCAGATAGTCTATCAAGGGGATAGACAATATGGTTTCTCCTGTCTGGCGGTTGGAGATAGTAAGACGGGTGTCTCCATCTGCCATCAACCTGCCTACACTCAGTTCTGCCACTACCACGTTGAGTTGCTCTTCGGAGGCTTCGCCTTCTACTACCGTTGAGCCTTGCGCCTGATGATAGGGCATGTAGGTCAGTACGCCGTCGCCTTCCACCAAACGGTTTTCGTGGGTCATCATGCCGTTCTCGTCGGTGATGGTGAAGTCAAACTGCGAAGCATCCAGCTGCCCTTGCGCCAGTTGTTGCAGGATGACACGGATGGTGCTGGTGTTCTTCATCAGCGGCAGGGTAATGACTTGTGTTTCCGTTGCGGCACGTGTCAGGGTCTGCGTTTCTACGATGCCATGCCATAACGGATGCAGATAGCCTACGGAGTCTATCGGTTCATCGTGGAGCGTAGTAGGGTAACGGTTGATGCGGCACGTCAGGTCTTCCTTGTCGGATATGTTTTCGGTAAGGACGGGAACGGTATAGGCATTGCCTTCTGCCAAGCCTGCCCATGCTACCAGCCGGTAATTCCCGGGAGCAAGGTCAAGCTTCATGGTGTAATCGTCACGGCTCAGGGTTTCGCCTTGTTCGGACTGCTGGAGCACCAGCTTGCCGTCTTCGTCGAACGCATAAAGGGTAATGGAACGTACTTGCGTGGCAAACGCATCGGTAAAGAGCATGTTATAGTCGTGCACAAACTTTACCCGATACTCGGTTTCTACGGGGCAATCGTCGTCATCGTCCCAAACGGTGTGGCATGAAACCATAGGCAGGGCGATTGCCATAGCCAGCAAAGCTTTTCGTACCTGATGATGTATGGAGTAAAGCAAGGTTTTCATCTTTTCTTTAATTAATAATTAACAGTTAATAATTAATAATGGTGAGGATGAGTGCGTTGGTTTTTATTTTGTAGGGGCAGGGTCTGCTTGCCCTGATTGCATCACGTGGATGTATTCGGGCGAGCGAACCTCGCCCCTACAAGGTTATTACTTATGTTAATGGTTATCTATCAATCAAATTCGATGTCATTGTAGCGGACAATCCAAGGTACTATACGAACTTGAACATCCAATGCAGCCTCTTTTGATTCATTATCTGTTCCAGGAGTCGGATCTACATACGGATCACCTATTTGGTCAATCTTAGTTACAGCCAATGAATAGATGTTGTTACGCATAATAGCGAATTCCATATTGCCCAATACATTTGGATCGCCATTATCGAAATGCTTGATTTCGGTTGTATAATAATAGCAAATGTTACTATTATACAATTCGATGCCCGCAGCTTCCAATTCGGTCCTTGTTGATTGATCTGACAAGTCCTTAAGTGCATCTATTGTAGGATAAGCATCTTGTATCTGTTTAATAGTTGTAAAATTATGTCCCTGATAAAGATATAACTTCTCTATTTCTTCTGAACAATTAGCATCTTTCCAAATAGTAGCGACAAAAGAAATACCTGTACTTAAACCATGAGTCTGATGTTCAATATCAGTTGAGTTTTCAAAACAGTAAGACATCAATTTACCAACAGCAGGCAACTTCGGGTCCTCCTCATAATGATCGCTTCCCGATACGGTACTACCATCGTTTATTAAAGACCCCATTGTCTTAAAATATTTAAGAGTTCCCTCTGATACAGTAAAACTTGCATTATCTTTACCTGCATTTGTTATATTCAATTTTGTACTTTCACCAGAAACATCAGCCAATGTATTATAGAACCAATCGTTAGTAGTAGTACCTGCCGGGAATTGCATCTCACCATTTGCATCAGGTACAAATACGATATTGTTATTATTATCCCAATTCGGCGTCCACAAGAAGTTGGTTCCATCCAATGTTCCAAACGGACTCATAGCAGTTCCTGTAATGGTATGTCTTACATAATTCACCGTTTTCGAAAGATTTACCAAAGCATAACCTTCCAGTTTTACAAACCATTCATCGGTTTCAACCGGCGCATTTGTATTATATTGCAAGTCAATAGACGGATTTTGCGTATCTTGTACGAAGCAATAATCAGATGGAATTTGTTTTTCTTCATCCAATGCTGCAAATCCTTCTTCTGTTATATAGTCGATTTTCTTAACAATAATACATTCTGTATCAACTCCATCTACTTCTAAAGTAGTTGTCTGTGGTTGATCCGTTTGACCTTCTTCTGTCTTATATACTACTTTATATACACCCGAGAGTTTATCTGAACTATCATATTCTCCATAAACATCTTGACCTCTTAAATCTTTTGCCTTATTCAGCAATTTATAGTCATACGAACCTGCTTGGTCTGTTTTCTCCAAAGCTGCATTCAATGTGATAGCAGGTTGGTTACCTAATGTAACATTTACTTTATATACATTTTCCTTATTTGTTTCTGTAGGTGTAGTCGAACGGAAAGTGATTTTTGATAAAACACGTTCTACATCAACGCTTACACTTGCCGGATACTCAGGAGTATGATTTTGATTTATTGTAACAGTGGCTTCTGCTTTGTTAGCCATCATAAATCCTGTTGCACCACTAACTAATGCTTGATTATTACTACCTGTATATCCTACACCCATACCAATACTGTTGGCTGCATTTACATAATTATCTTCTGTACCCCCTGCAGGTGTATAATCATAAGCTCCCGTAACAATATCATCATATAACTGACTTGCAGTCTTCGCCAAAGCTGTTCCATCAGAAATTGCAGCTACAGGATTCACAACAACCAATACTTTGTAATCACCTGTAGTTATTTCAATGGGTTCTGCATTTTTATAAATGCCACCAGTTGTTTCTTCAAAATCATTCTCTCCTGCTTCAGTAGCTCCCCCACTTGCTGCATCAAATACAGAATACAATTTTTTGAAACCTTCGTTATTAGAGCCAGTAGAAGCCGGAGCCACAACAACCAACACATTCTTTATTTGCCGTTCTGCATCTAAACCATCGCTATGGTGTCCACTGTCTTCACCATTTCCTTCATTGACATCAGGCGTATCTGGATCATCATCCGTAGAATGGTCATCCCCATTATTATTCGCATCATCCGCAGTAGAACGGCTACTACTACTGCTATTAGCCGAGAACGAAATAGTCAGATAAGCCGGAGTACCGTCACCTATTGTGCCAGTGTTTCCGCCTTGCCCGTCGATTGCATCATCAGAGCATCCGGCAAAAGCTATTGCCGCGAATGCCAAAGCAAAAAACTTAAATTTTCTCATAATCACATTTTACTTAAATTAATATTTTATGTTCGTTATCTCCTTTTTCCAGCTAAAGCCCCTTCAAACTTCTCCCGAAGGGGAGGCTTTACTTTCTTCGGTTTTTAAGCCCCCTCTACGGGAGGGGGATGGGGGAAGCCTCCAGATTTTCTTCCGCTTCACGGATGCCTGCTTGTGCGGCACGCTCTAAGCACGGCTTCGCTTCGTCATAGCGTTCCAAGAGAATCAACGCTACGCCCCGGGCGTTATCGGTTTGCGGGCTGTTTCCTGCTTTCTCCAAGTATCGCAATGCCTGTTCCGCCTCTCTTCGCTCCAAGAGTGCGTTGGCGGCGTTCAGGTTTGCCGTTTCATCATCGGGGTACATGCGTACCGCCACGTCGAAGACACGGTTGAAGTCCTCGCTCCCCGGTTCGTAGGTCTGCGCCACGGCAAACATCTCCTGCAGGCTCAGGTTCTGCGGACGGGTCTTGATGATTTCTTTCGCTTCGTTTACATTAAAGCCCCGGATGGTGTAGCTCACCGTATAATCGGTGCGGCGCAACGCCGGATAGCAGTCCGCAAGCAGCGTGCGGTAGGCTTCGGGATAACGGGAACGGATGTTCCGCTCCTTTTGGTCGATGTCGCCTTCGCCGTCCATCAGGGCAAGGATGGCATCTTTGTCTGCCAGGTCGCTTTCCTCAACGTACTTGCGCAAGCCTTCCCAGTTCTCGCCGCCCGGTTCCGCGCGAAACAACTTCGCATCAATGCCGTATTCGTTTACCAGGTATTCCTTTAAGGCATTGGTACGCCCTTCCGCCAGACGTTGGTTGGAAGCCTGGCTTCCTTCGGGCGATGCATAGCCCTTCAGCATAATTTGTGTGATGCTGAAATCCTTGTCGGCACGGATGGTATCAATGGTGGAACGGATTTTGCGAAGTTCCGCAGCGTTGCGCCGGTAGTCGGGATGGATTTCCGTACGGTTGACCGGGAAATCGAGGAAGGCTTCCCCGCTCAACGAGCGTGCCTTGCGCGTTTCGGCTTGGGGTGTGATGTATGCCAGGCGGGGGGTAAACACCAGGTCGGCTTGTGCCAATGCAGTACGGCTGCCTTTTTCTACTTCGCCGCATCCACATGCATCTTCCGTGATAGCCAGTTCGGCACGGTCCATCCACGAGGCGTATGGCAAGGCTATGCGGTAGTTTACCGTCTGGGCTTCTTCCTTCTTATGACGGACGATGCTGTAAGGTTGTTCCGTATAGAGCGATTCTTCGTTCCGTTGGTAATAAATGTAACGCCTGCGCCCCATAACCTCTACGGCAGGAAGCCATTTCCACTCTTCGCCTGCATAGAACAGGGGAGCCACCACGACCGAACGGTTCCTCCCGACTTCCATGCCTGAAAGGTCGATATCCATGGCAATCACCACGCTGTCACGTTCCTTGCTGATTTCCACATCGCGCACCGTGGCGCCGCTCGTCAGACGTTGCACGCCCGCATCGGCAAACGCCGAAGAAGCTGCCAGCAAAGACATTACGCTATATAAACAGATTGTTTTCATCGTTCTCCTCCTCCCTTATTAGAATACATAAATCAGGTTGATTGCCGCTTTGGTAGGTCCGAAATAGTGGTGCGGCTCGTTATCTTCCAGCTTGTCGCCGCACGTAGCGCACTCGTACTTGTCGGCTTGCGAATAGACGTAACCGATTCCGATTTCCGCTTCAATGCTCCAGTGCTTCGAAAGCAGCCATTGGTATCCGTAGGCAACGCCCACTCCCAACATCCAGCCTTCGAACCGGTGTTCCTGCAGTTCTCCGAAGTCGGTGCCCAAGAACTTAAAGTCCGTATCCCAGTTGCCCATGTTGTAGATGCCTCCCAAGAGGTGTGCACCGACGAAATGTCCGTTGAACGCCTCGCAGAACCAGTAGCGGGCTTCGGGCTGAAAGGAAAGCTGCCTCCATTTCTTGTTGTCTGAGAAATTCCAAGGATTCCAGTTTGCAGACACGTCAAGCGTCCACTTCGGCGCGAGCCTTGTCTCAAAACCAAGGTTCATCGTCGTTGTAGCGTCATAAAACAAATTGGTCTTCACCGCCCAATCCTGTGCCGAAACCGATACCCCTATGCAGCATAAGAGGATAAATAACAAACGTTTCATAGCATATTGATTGTTTTTTGCTGCCTGAGCAGCCTCACATTTCACTTAATTTAGTATCTTTGCCGCAAACATAGATATATAATTAAGGAGTGTTTGCAACAAGTCTCTATTCTCTACTTAACTATAATCTGCTGCAAACATATATAATAAATTTTACATAAACAAATAGCTTAGTTGTTTTTTTCAAAAAAATGAAATAATACCTTCAGAAGGCTATCCTTCCAACCGCAACCCGTTCCGGTCACACCTTATTGTATTATGCTATCCGCAAACAGCCTATGTAGGGGCGTATCGCATACGCCCGAATGCGCCCAACTTATCCATGCAGATGTTTCCAGGGCGTATGCGATACGCCCCTACAGTTCATTGAATGGAATGCGGATATTCAATTTAGAAGCTGTTTTGAATTTATCGTGCGCTGATTTGGGATGAGTTTTTGAGGCATTTTCGCTTCTGTGATGAGGAAGATAGCGGGCTATCTGACGAAGAACAGGAGCGAAAAGGACCAAAAAATCGCCCAAAGCACACACGAAAACGAACACATCAAGCCAAGAAAAACTTTTTGGAGAAATTCAAAACAGCTTCTTATATAGACGGGAGACATAGGGTAATCTGAAGAAGCAGTTATGTTGCTACGCGCAACGCATATAGGTGCATCCGCTGTAAGATTATTAATCTTCAGGCTGCAAGATTATTAATCTTACAAGCGGAAGATTATTAATCTTACACGCAACGCACTTATCTGTCAGTATAAGACAAGGCAAAATAGGTTAGCCATATATACCATACGCGGTACAGATTTTGTACATTTTAATGGAACATGATTTCAGCACGGAGTACACAGAGGAAAAATTTAAAAGACTCTGTGTGCCTCTGTGTACTTCGTGGTGATAAATACACAATCGCATACCGCACAAAGTATAAAAGCGTATCAAAAAAATAGCCCCGGTCAGGCATCTTCCTAACCGGGGCTTTTATCAAGTATTTACAGATAACAAATTAAGCTTCTTCGGCTACTACTTCGAAAGGAATTTCAACAGCTACTTCCTTATGAAGTTTTACAAGTGCAGTGTAGTGACCAACTTCTTTAACTTGACCCTTAACAAGGATAATCTTACGATCGATGTTATGACCCAATTTAGCCAATTCATCTGCAATCTGAATATTGCTTACAGAACCGTAAACAACACCCGTAGCACTTACCTTAGTCGGGATAGTCAACGAAATGCCTTTCAACGACTCTGCAACAGCTTCAGCGTCTTTCTTAATCTTTTCCAATTTATGAGCGCGTTGCTTCAGTTCTTCAGCCAACATTTTTTTGGCAGCCGGTGAAGCAATGACAGCCTTACCAGTCGGAATAAGATAGTTACGACCATAACCAGACTTAACGGTTACAATATCATTCTTGTAGCCCAAGTTCGCTACGTCTTCTTTCAAAATAATTTCCATACTTATTCCTCCTTTATTTATTTCATCATATCAGTTACATAAGGCAACAAAGCCAAATGACGAGCTCTCTTCACAGCCTGCGCAATACGACGCTGAAACTTCAGAGAAGTACCGGTAATACGGCGCGGAAGAATTTTACCTTGTTCATTCAAGAATTTTTTCAAGAATTCAGGATCTTTGTAATCGATATACTTAATACCGCTTTTCTTGAAACGGCAGTATTTCTTCTTTTTAACATCGACTGAGGGCGGAGTTAAATATCTGATTTCTGATTGTTGTTGTGCCATAATTAATTTTCCTCCTTTTTAGTTGATTTTAAACTTCTTCTCTTTGCAGCGTATTCTGCAGCATACTTATCCATTCTGAAAGTCAAGAAACGGATGACACGTTCATCCCGGCGATAATTGATTTCCAACTTTGAGATAACAGACGGATCTGCCTTAAACTCAAGCAGCTGATAGAAACCCGTAGATTTCTTTTGGATTGGATAAGCCAATTTCTTTAATCCCCAGTTTTCTTCGTTGATGATTTCAGCGCCTTCCTGTGTCAGGATGGTTTTGAACTTCTCTACCGCTTCCTTCATCTGTACGTCAGACAAAACGGGAGTTAAAATGAAAACGGTTTCGTATTGATTCATACTATTCGTTAATTAAATTATTAATAATAAATTTTTTAATTGCGGCGCAAAGATACTACTTTTTCTCTAACCTACAAAGAGATACAAAGTTTTTTGTGTAAAGAGCATCGCAATAAATGTATTTTAACTGCAGCAAACGTCTCCAACTACCCTCGGACATCCCCCAAACAATTATAGTCAATCAGAAATGAATTGCGAAAAATCATTTGTCATGCTGAGTGCCTATTTCCTGCGGAAAACCCATTCGATTATGACAAATTGTAAATTCGTCATTGGTAACGAAGTGAAGCATCTCGGATGCGCCCACGTGGATGTACACGAGATCCTTCACGTCCGTTCAGGATGACAATACATCAAGATTTTTTCGCAAACCAATTTTATTTTACTATAAATTGAACCGATTATTAAATTTTTCATCAAATAATTTCCATAATACAAGAATTATACTTTAATTTGTATTTAAAAGATAAACCGTTAAATAAAAGAAGACACACATGAAAAGCTTATTAAAAAACTTAGGACTGATATTAGTCGTTCTTGGAGCAGTAATTTTAATTGTCTGCTATGCCTCAGGCAATGTAAATAACAATGGTATTTTAGGAGGCTCGCTCTTTTTAATTGTCATTGGATTAATATCATACATTATCTTAAACAAACGCATTACAGACTAAAGGAAACTAAAAACAAAGGCATAAAAAAGCCTGAACCGATTCGGATTCAGGCTTTTTTTATGATTATCAATCCTGGTCGGGAGTAATCAGTTTATATCCTTTGCCATGAATATTGATAATTTCTATCGAATCATCTTCCTTCAAATGCTTACGCAGTTTCGTAATATATACATCCATGCTTCGTGCATTGAAATAATTATCATCAATCCAAATGGTTTTCAAGGCAAAGTCGCGTTGAAGAATCTCATTGGCATGTGCACAAAGCAATCCTAACAATTCAGATTCTTTTGTAGTTAATTTTGTCTGCTTGTCACCGATAGACAAAATCTGCTTTTGAGTGTCAAAGGTAAAACGCCCAATTTTATACATATTGCTTTCCTTATTCCGTTTGCCACGCACACGACGCAAAATGGCTTCAATACGGAAAGTCAGCTCCTCCATACTAAACGGTTTGGTAATATAATCATCCGCCCCAATCTTAAACCCTTCCAAAATATCTTCCTTCAATGTTTTTGCAGTAAGGAATATAATCGGGATTTCCGTATTGGCTTGACGGATTTCCTGAGCCAAGGTAAATCCGTCTTTCTTCGGCATCATCACATCCAACACGCACAAATCATATTTATTCTTCAAAAAAGCCTTGTATCCGGCTTCTCCATCGGGAAACAATTCAGCCGAATACCCTTTTGCCTGTAAATATTCTCTTAATAACATGCCAAGATTTTCATCATCTTCGCACAATAAAATACGCAATTTCTCGTCCATTTTTACTCATCTTTAAATAAAGGTAATACAATAATAAATTTAGTGCCCACATTCAGTTCACTTTCGGCACGTATTGTCCCTTTGTGATCTGTAATGATTTTCTTCACATACGCCAAGCCCAGACCAAACCCTTTCACATCATGCAAATTGCCGGTATGAACCCGATAGAACTTATCAAATATCTTTTTCAAATTTTCTTTTTTAATACCTATTCCATTGTCTTCAATGGATATATGAAGCTTGCCGCCTTCGTTCCAGGTGCGCACTTTCAACTTGATATTGACATCCGGTTTCTTGTATTTCAGCGCATTATCCAACAAATTAAAAATCACATTCGTAAAATGCATCTCATCGACAAAAACGAACGGATCATCCGCATCCAAAGCAACATCTAAAGTTCCATTACAGTTCTCCACTTTCAACCGGAATGTATTTGTCACATTATACACCAGTTCATTAGCATCTACTTCCTTCATTTTCAATGTTGCTTTCTGACGTTCGAACATCGACATCTGCAACACTTTCTCCACCTGAAAGCGCAACCGTTTGGTTTCATCGTTAATCACTCCCGATATATGCTTAAACATTTGGGGCGACTTGCCCACAGCCGGATCATTCAACATCTGGGCCGCCAATGAAATGGTCGATATCGGAGTCTTGAATTCATGTGTCATATTATTAATGAAATCATTCTTGATTTCGGTCAGTTTCTTCTGGCGGAAGATGGTATAAATGGTAAATATGAATGTCACCAACAACACCAACGTAAAGATAAGCGAAGGTATCATAAAGCGCACCGAGCTGAAGATGTAATTATCCATCGTCGGGAAAAACACATTCACAAACCCCATCTTTGCGGGAGGATCTTTTTCAAAGAGCAAACGGGAATATATTTTCTCATTATCATATTCATAATCCGAACACCGATAAACCTCTTTTCCGTCCCGGTCGGTCACTGTAAAATGATAAGGAATATCCACACCGTTGTTTTTCAGTTCCGAATTCAGATAATAATCCAACTGCTTAAAATTAACCCGCTCCTTCAACGGCTTGTCGCTTGCCGTATAAAGGATGTTATAAATAACCTCATCCAGCAAAGCACGTTGATAAACGTAACGTTCCTTCAATATTTCCTGCAGGTTCCGGGATGTCTGCGGTATATTTTTCCCCGTTGAGATAATCACCTTCGGAACACTGGAAGGACGGTTTATTATCGCTTTCCACTCGAAACTGGAAAAAGTGCTTCCATCGGGAGAAGTCATCATAAACTGCTGATGTGCGACGACATTCCGGCTGCTATCGGTACCTATTGACGGCACTTGCAATTGACGCGAAAGCCGTGCCGCCCGTTCGGTAGCCACAACATCTTTCTCCAGATATTTCTTTGTCTCTACCAGTTCCAAATTATGCACTGCCTGCGCAAGACTACGTCCTACATTTTCTTCAAACTGTTCCTTGCGCATCTTGACCATCTCCTCAATATAGCTTACTTGCAAATACAGCAAGCTTAGAAAAGAAAGTCCCATTACAATACCTAATATCCAAATCGTTGACTTTTTCATGGAAGCAAATTTACATGGCTAACCGTTACAATACACCTTACTTAACATGTTTTAATCCCAGATTCTTTTATATTAACCAAAACGTTCTTTTAACATGCCAAAATAAGCATTTCATAGCCTTAGCCTGCTTACCTGCTTGCAAAATTAATAAAATTTTAAATCAATAACAAATAAATATCCCTAATAGTTTAAGCTAAGTTAAATAAAAAAAGGCCGCATTTTAAGAAATGCGACCTTTAAACATATAAAAATAACAACTTGCTTACATTTCGTCCTTTTCTTGTTCTTCAAACTCCTTCATCAGTTTCGTCTGAACATCTGCCGGCACAAGTTCATAGCTGGCAAATTTCATAATGAACGATGCACGTCCTCCGGTCAATGAACTTAAAGCAGTCGAATAATTAGACATCTCCTTCAAAGGCACTTTGGCGGTCAATTTTTCATATCCCTTTTCGCTACTCATACCCATAATCATACCTCTACGTCCTTGCATATCGCTCATTACATCACCCAGCTTATCGCTCGGACAGAATACTTCCACATCATAAATCGGCTCCAAAATCTTCGGACCTGCATTCTTAAATGCATCACTAAACGCATGGCGTCCGGCAAGCATGAAAGAAATTTCATTGGAATCTACCGGGTGCATCTTACCGTCATAAACAATGACACGCACATCACGGGCATAAGAACCTGTCAACGGACCTTGCTCCATACGGCTCATGATACCTTTTAAGATAGCAGGCATAAAACGCGCGTCAATAGCACCGCCGACCACACTGTTAACAAATACCAATTTTCCACCCCATTCCAAATCGATGGTCTCTGTTCCTTTTACCGTAACCTTAAATTCCTGACCATTAAACTTATATGTATCCGGAAGCGGCATGCCTTCATAGTAAGGCTCAACAATCAGATGCACCTCACCGAACTGACCTGCGCCACCCGACTGTTTTTTATGACGATAATCGGCACGAGCGGCTTTTGTAATTGTCTCACGATACGGAATCTTCGGTTCCAAGAACTGGACAGGCAACTTTTCATTGTTTTCCAAACGCCACTTCAAGGTACGCAAATGAAATTCTCCCTGACCGTGAACCAATATTTGCTTCAACTCTTTCGACTGTTCTATTACCCACGTCGGGTCTTCTTCACGCATACGGTTCAATATTGCCATCATCTTTTCCATATCAGCCTCATTCACAGGCTTGATGGCACGTGTATATTTCGGATTCGGATATTTAATGAAGTTAAAACGGTTGTCACAATCCTTACCATTCAACGTATTGCCTGTCTTCACATCTTTCAGCTTCACCGTACAGCCAATATCACCGGCACGCAATTCCTCTACTTTTTCACGGATAGCACCTGCACAAACATATAATTGAGCCATACGTTCTTTAGAGCCACGGTCTGCATTGGTCAGGTCATCGCCTTCATGTACAACGCCGCTCATTACTTTAAAGTATTGCACATCACCGATATGCGGTTCTACCGCAGTCTTGAAGAAATAAAGCGAGGTAGGTCCGTTCGGATCAGGCAGAACAGGCACGCCACGGGTATTATGCACCACTGGCATTTCATCCACAAAAGGCACTACATTGCCCAAGAACTCCATCAAACGCCGCACCCCCATGTCTTTTCCGGCACACACACAAAATACTGGGAACATGCCGCGTGCAACCAAGCCTTTACGGATACCTTCACGCATTTCATCCTCGGTCAGAGAATCCGACTCGAAAAATTTCTCCATCAACGTCTCATCGTGTTCGGCAGCAGCCTCTACCAATACCTTATGCCAAGCCTGAGCTTTCTCCATCTCCTCTGCCGGAATATCCTCAATCACAGGTTCGCCTCCCTCAGGTTTCCATGAATATTTTTTCATTAAAAGTACATCAATCAACGAATTAAAGTCGGGACCTGTACTAATGGGATACTGAACGGGAACAACTTTCGACCCGTAATTCTCTCTTAACTGCTCCAATACATGGTCAAAATCACATTTTTCGCTATCCAACTGGTTTACCAAGAAGATAACCGGCTTGCCTAGTTTTTCGGTATAGCGGAAATGATTCTGTGTCCCTACCTCCGGACCGTATTGCCCGTTCAATAGCAGAACCGCTGTATCTGTCACATTCAATGCAGTAAGAGCTGCACCCACAAAATCGTCACTTCCCGGACAGTCTATGATATTCAATTTCTTGCCATTCCATTCTACATGATAAACGGTAGAGAATACAGAGTATCCGTACTCCTGCTCTACCGGGAAATAATCGCTGACTGTATTTTTGGCAGTGATTCTGCCACGGCGTTTTATAATACCACTCTCATAGAGCAACGCTTCTGTGAGGGTGGTTTTACCTGATCCATCATTGCCAAGAAGTGCAATGTTTTTAATTTCGTTAGTCTGATATACTTTCATGGTACTCAAGATTTAAATAAAAAACAAAAGGATATGCTTCTCATATCTCTCATAATGCCGCGCAAATTAGAAATTAATGAGGAGAAATGCAATTTTTGCCCCGTGTTACTAAACTATGTTTTTAGACACATATTCCTACGACTTCAACTAACTTATGACAGGCATAAGCGAAAACGCTCTTATATTCATTACCTTACGGACCTATATCCATCAGCTTATGCACCTATTCCAATTACGTATAGAACTTAAATGAACATCTCCATCCAACTACCATACATGTCCCGAAAACAAGAAAAAGCCTCATCCGAAGTGAATTACCCTGTAACTGACGATAAAATACATATCCACCCGCCGGTTAATGGCAAGCATTGTTTCTTCCTATTAAAAATATTATCTTTGCACCAGCTTTCATTTACAGATTTTGCAACTCATGGATTATAACAAACTGACTCCCATTGTAAACAAGCCGAACGGATGGGCACTGATGCCGCTCGTCGTTTTTCTGTGCCTGTACCTGATAACCTCCATCATCGTCAACGACTTTTACAAAGTTCCCATAACCGTGGCGTTCCTGGTAGCTTCGGTTTATGCCGTCGCCACAACCAAAGGGCTTTCGCTGAACGACCGCATCCTGCAATACTCTTCGGGAGCCGCCAATACCAACATCATGCTGATGATTTGGATATTTATCCTTGCCGGAGCCTTTGCCCAGTCGGCAAAAGCCATGGGAGCCATTGATGCTACCGTCAATCTTACCCTCTGGCTCCTTCCGGAAAACCTGTTGCTTGCCGGCGTATTTCTCGCCTCGTGCTTTATCTCGCTCTCCATCGGCACCTCGGTAGGCACCATTGTCGCCCTTGCTCCGGTAGCTGCAGGCATTGCCGCCAAGACCGACATCAGCATGGCGTTTATGACGGCCATCGTCGTTGGAGGGGCTTTCTTTGGTGACAATCTTTCTTTTATTTCCGATACCACCATTGCCGCGACACGCACCCAAGGCTGCGTGATGCGAGACAAGTTCCGTGTCAATTTTCTGATTGCTCTCCCGGCAGCCCTGCTGGTATTGATATACTACATTGTATACGGAATGCAAACCGAAGCCCATCCCGACATCTCTCCCATCGAATGGGTGAAAATCATCCCCTACCTTATCGTGCTGGGAACTTCCATCGCCGGAATGAATGTCACACTGGTATTGCTCTTAGGCTTGCTGTCGACCGGCATCATCGGATGGGGATACGGCGCATTCGACCTTTTCGGATGGTTTGGAGCAATGGGAGAAGGTGTACTGGGAATGGGGGAACTGATTATCATCACGCTGATGGCAGGCGGTATGCTGGAACTCATCCGGTTTAATGGAGGCATCGACTATATCCTGCACCGGCTGACCGAACGCATCAACAACAAACGGGGAGCCGAATTCAGCATTGCCGCCCTCGTCAGCCTTGCCAATTTCTGTACCGCCAACAATACGATTGCCATCATCACAGTGGGTCCACTCGCCAGCCGCATAGCGGAAGAATACCGGGTAGACAAGCGGAAAAGTGCCAGCATACTCGACACATTCTCGTGCGTAATACAGGGCATTATCCCCTATGGGGCACAGATGCTGATTGCAGCCGGACTGACCCAATTGTCTCCACTCGACATTATTCCCTACCTTTATTATCCGATGGCATTAGGAATATTCGCCATCCTAAGCATCGCATTCCGTTTCCCACGACGGTACTCCTGATGGAATATTATAAAAAGCACCACAGATTACACGGATATTCAATTTTTCGATTTACGAAGTACGATTTTAGAAGCTGTTTTGAATTTCTCCAAAAAGTTTTTCTTGGCTTGATGTTTCCGTTTTCGTGTGTGGTTTGGGCGATTTTTTGGTCCTTTCCGCTCCTGTTCTTCGTCAGATAGCCCGCTATCTTCCTCATCACAGAAGCGAAAATGCCTCAAAAACTCATCCCAAATCAGCGCACGATAAATTCAAAACAGCTTCTTAATATCAAAATAGTAAATTATCAAATCGTAAATTGATTAATCTGTGTAATCTGTGGTGAAAAAAGCGTCAACGCGCTGCCGTAGCATTGCTGAATGCACTGGTCACCTCATCGAAGAAAACCGGGTCGGGATTTGCCTGAAGCAACTGCATCATCAAATCATATACATCGGCATGGCTGTCCAATTTCATCGCCATCTGCAAATCGGCCAATGACTCTTCATACTTGCCGTTGTTCATATAAACTTCCGCACGTGCCTTGTAGTTTTCCACATCCGAAGGAGTCAGGCGGATAGCCTCATCCAAATCTTCTTCCGCTTCGGCGTATGCCTTGGCATTCATCAGCAGCATGCCTCGCGTATAATACGCAAACGCACGATACTCGGTATCCGCTTCGGGTATAAAGCGTAAGCTTTCGTTTACTGCATGGAAAGCCAACTTGGCATCTCCACAAAAATTACAGACCAAAGCCATATAGCAATGGGCATAGCCATTCTCCGGATTGGCGTTCAGTTCGTTAGTCAGATAAGTATAAGCCTGTTCGATATTACCTTCGTTCAAAGCCTCTACTCCTTTTTGATAATCGGCCGTAACCGGACGCTCGAAACCTTTTGCAAAAAGGGAATTTACCGCCAGCAGCCCGCAAATCAATGTTATAATCAGTGTCTTCATGATACCATTAGGTTGTTTTTGATTGTTGGCTGCGAAATTACAAGCTTTTCTCCGAACAACAAATACCTTTTTTTATGTTCTGCATCAGCTTTTTAACACTTTCCTGCTTAATGACCACAAACCTAAGAAGGTCAGCAGCCCGTTGAACATCAACATTTCATAACCGAAAGCATATCCTGTCAGGTAAAAGCATAGGCGGTCGGTGGCATAACACACCAGCGGAGAGAGCAGCGCCACATAAGGAACAAACCGGTCGCGAGGCAACCTGCGGGTAAACATTCCGAAAGCAAACATGCCCAACAGCGGCCCGTACGTATAGGCTGCCAGTACATAAATCGTATCGATAATACTCTGACTGCCTACCGCCTTAAACACCAACATACAGCCGATAAAAACAACAGAAATACCTATATGCACACACCGGCGGATGCGTTGTGCCTTACCCTCCGAAAACTGTCCTACCTCCAGAATGTCAATACAGAAACTGGTGGTCAATGCCGCCAATGCCGAATCGGCACTGGAAAAAGCCGCAGCGATTATGCCGATGGTAAAGAGCACCAGCACCACCGGACCTAAATATCCCTCGGCGGCAAACATCGGAAGAATATCATCCCCCTTGGCTGGCAAGTCTACCCCTAACCGGGAAGAAGCCAGCAACAACAATATCCCCAACACCAGAAACAGGAAATTGACCGGCAAAAACGAGAAACCGTAACAATACATATTCTTCTGCGCCTCCTTCAGGTTGCGGCACGAAAGGTTCTTCTGCATCATATCCTGATCCAGCCCTGTCATAACGATGGTAATGAAAATGCCGCTGAAGAACTGCTTGAAAAAGTTTTGCTTCGAATGCCAGTCGTCGAACACAAAGATACGGCTGTGCGCATTATCCGCCACAGCACCGGCAACCGATGACCAGTCGCCACCGAGCATCGCCACTACCTTGTATATAATAAGGAGTAAAGCCGCCAGCAGGCAGAAGGTCTGCAGGCTATCGGTCCAGACAATGGTACGTATCCCGCTCTTATGCGTGTATAGCCAGATAAGGACTACCGTACCGATGGCAGTCAGCACAAAAGGGACACCGTATGCGTCGAACACATAATGCTGCAAAATCAGACAGACCAAGTACAGACGCGCGGACGCTCCCAGCAATTTAGAGACCAGAAAAAAAGAAGCGCCCGTCTTATAAGAACAGACACCGAAACGTTCTTTCAAATAAGTATAAATGGAAATCAGGTTCAGCCGGTAATAAAGCGGAAGCAGCACATGGGCTATCAGCAGATAACCGACAAAAAAGCCCAGACAGGTCTGCATATACGTCATATCAATGCCCCGCACCATGCCGGGCACCGAAACAAACGTCACGCCCGAAAGCGAAGCCCCTATCATACCGAACGACACAATGTACCACGGCGACTGGCGGTTGCCCCGGAAAAAAGCATCGTTGTCGCTGCTGCGAACCGACGTGATATGCGCCACCAGCAAAAGGATGCCGAAATAAACCGCTATGGTAACAAGGATGAATATGCCGTTCATTGTCATTTCAATCCGTTCAACCGGAGCAGTTCTTCGATTTCTTTCTTGCTGATAGAAGAACGCTCCGCCTTGTCGTAGATGTAAAGCAAGTTGATTTCGGTCTCCTCCACCGCCACCACTACGGTAAAAGAAATAACCCGTGCGCCGCCGCTCTTGCCTTTCCCTTTCGAAGTAATAGCCATCCGAATCTTGCGCAATCCGCCACCAAGGTCTGTGCCGAGGTGAGGATTGGCAAGAAGTTCTTCACTTAGAGAAGCAATATCGGATTTCATCGACATATAACGTTTTCCTAAACGTTTGGCTTCTTTTTCAAACGTATGTTGGAATTTCAATCTATACTTCATCGTCCCAATCTCTCATAAATTCTTCAAAAGTCTTTGATCTCCCTGCCTTCATATCTTTCAGCCCCGCGTCAATCCCCGCGAGAATTTCTTCCTTGCTGATGTACTCGGTCTCTTCTTCCTCCTTGCGGGTGCCTTCCAACAACTTATCGGCAAGCCACACACGGTTCCGTTCGCTGAGCGAAAGCGACTGGATATATTGCCAAAGACTTTCCATGGATGCAGATACTCTCATATTGTTTCCTCCTCATTAATTAACTCAAGGCAAAGATAACGAAATTCACCCAAATCTACGCATAATTTAAGATTTCTTTCGGGCTGCTACCGCCAATAAGACTCCCAAAGCCACACCCAACAAGGCGGCGAACAAGACACGCGCTTCGCTCGGCAACAGGAAAGTAATGGTATGGGCAGGAAACCAAAACAGCGGAATGGTCTTCTTAAATACAAAGTTCCACTGCACATCCCAGTTCAAATGCGTAATGATGCGGGTCATCGGAATCGGCGTTACCAAAGCCCGTACCGAACCGCCACAATCCAATATATGCGTATCGGTTATCTTATGGAACGTCATGAATACAGGAGCGAAAATACTGTTCATCGCTACCGAAATGCAAAAAGCCACCAGTACCTTTGCCGCACAAAACGGACCTGCCATAAAGGAAGAAGCACCGTTCAAGCCAATGTATTCCAATGCCACCGGTACGCCATTGGCAAATACAATCATCGCCAAATTGATTCCCATACCCAATATCCCCCACACTACCGCACGAGGGACAATACCGAAACCCGCTTTCAAATATTTGCCCGAACTCAGACGAAGCCCCAGCAATTCGCCTAAGGTAGACAAAACTGCGAATTTCAAGAAACTCATCACCATACCGTGGGAAGCATTAAACGCTTTATAGCCTTCATACAACGGTTCGAACACAACAAACGGAATGAATATCGCTACAACAATCACGATGAACAGCAAATCAGACTTTTTCATGGCAACTTTACGTGTTTATTTCATTTTACATTAACAAAAGATTCGTTTCGGTCGCCAAGATAAGCAGAAATGTTCAATCTTCCAAATAAATTCCCGTTATTTGAAACGGGATGTATCCACCGCTTCCCGACGCTTCTCCTGATAACCTCCGAATTTCCACGTAAACGATAAGCCTACAGAGCGGTAGCATGAATAATCGTTTGTCACCCACTGGCGGGCGATGCGGACATACGGGTCGATGCCCGCGGTCTCGAAAATATCTTTACACCAAGCCGACAGGATGCAGTTCTTGCCGGCGAAAGCATAACGCAACGCGATGTCCACATTCCCGCTGGCTGGCAAATCATACGTGCCCTGATGCGCTTTGCTGCGCACAAACCCGTTCAGCGTCAGACGCAAGTCCGGACGGGTGGAAAGCATAACCGTATTGTTCCATACCGCCATGCCATAGCAGATGCGGCGGTCGAAAGGCATGTCGTAGAAATCAGCATCCTTTTCGCGCATCCATACGCCTATCAGCGTGAGGCGCGAATCGAGCCATTTCTTTATCTTGAACGGAAGGGAAGCCTGAATGCCCGCCTGACGCTGGAAATCAAAATTCAGATAACGGTAAATCTCCACCAAGCGTTCGGGCGACTGGTAAAGCGTCTGCGTGGCATAATCTTCCGTATGACTGAACCAGGCAGAAAAGATATACTTCGATTTCAAGACATACACCAACCTCACATCGTAATCTTTCGAAGGCTTCAGCAACGGATTGCCCTGCACTTCCGAATAACCTCCGCCCAGATAAGACACCGCATCCTGCACCGCCCAGTAACCGGGATAACGCTTGTCGCTGCTGAAAGAAAGCTGCACGATATGGCTGGCGGAAGGTTTATACGTAGCCGTCAGATTCGGATACCAACTCCATTCGTCCCACACCGGAGTCCGGTAACGCTCGGCTGCCAGCGAAAAGTCTACCGACAAGTCTTCGCCGAACGACTTGCTGAAGCCCGCATATACGTTCAGCGTCTGTTCCCTCCGGCGCGAATCCATGTCCGAAGGCAATCCTTCATTCCCCGAATAACGCTGGTACGAATTGTCCACACTCGTAGAATACACCGCTCCATAGTTCAGCCCCCAGCCGTGCTTCAGCTGATGTTCTTGCGACACGTAGAACTTCCAGGCATTGATGCGTTGCGCGTCTTCGGTGTAAAAGTCCATACTCGTTCCGTCCATTTCGCTGACAAGACGTTGGCTGCCCGGCGCATGATACCACGTAAACTCCGCGCCAGCCTTCAGTCCGAACGGCGCCTGATAGTCCAGCCGTCCGTTGTGCAGCCACGCTTCCTGATTGCCCAGCGTCGTCGCCGTCTGTGTGCCTGTGGTATATTGGTTATAATGGCTGGTGTCGTAACTTCCATTATAAACAAAGTCCAAGGAATGATTTTCGGCGAACCGGTAACCGGCGCCGAGGCGGAACGTATGCGTATGGTTCCGTCCGTGCCCCCTCTCGTGGTTCCGGACAGAATAAGCCTCACCCTCCGCCTCCTGCCAGTGGCGTGCCTCTTTGTCAGTGGTATGATAGCTCTCGCCGTGCGCATGCGAATAAAGGAAATCCGCCGAAAGCTTTCCTCCGTTATATAATAAGGAGGCACGCTCCTCGAACGAAGCCTCGTGCCGTTGGTCGTACTTGGCGAACGCCTCACCCTGCACCGAGCCGGGGTCGCCGATACGGTGGCGCAGGCGGACGTTTATCAACGCACCCCTCACCTGATAACGCGCCGGAGCATTGTACATCACTTCCACCCGCTCGATACGGCTGGCAGGCATTGACTTGAGCAACGAATAAAGTTGTCCGGCACTCATATTCGTCACTTTCCCGTCCAGCACGACGGTCACGCCCCGTGCGCCCAACGTCAGCCCGCCGTTCATCTCCACCACGCCCGGAAGTTCCTTCAAGGCATCATATACATTGTCTATCGGTTTCTGTGCTATCATCCGCGGCAGGTCGTATTCCAACCGTCCGGGCAATGCCTTCACTACGGGACGCTCGCCCTCCACCATGACTTCGGGCAACGCCTGAAAGAGGCTGTCCGCCTGCACGTCTCCCGTCAGCAGGCTGTCCGCCCGCTCTTGCGCCGGAAGCTTTGCTCCGAAAGCCGCCAGCCATAAAATCAGAATCAGTTGTCTCATCGTTTTTCCGTTTTTTATATTGAACGCAGAGGCGCAAAGACACGGAGGAGATAAACTCTGCGATTCTGCGTCTCTGCGTTCCATTCCATTTTTCGTATCTACTTATAATCTGATGCGGCAAAGTTCGGCATTCGAGACGGAATCCGCCCTATCCTCCGGCTTACCGAGTGTTACCGGAAGTGTTATTTAGTCTTACCATATCCGTTCCATAATATAAAAAGGTGTATCTTTGTCCCTGCGAAAGCTTCCCCACAGTGTGGGCGGCAAATCGCAACGTGCGAAAGCTTCCCCACAGTGTGGGCGGCAAATCGCAACGTGCGAAAGCTTCCCCACGGCGTGGGCACGAAATCGCAAGATGCGAAAGCTTCCCCACGACGTGGGCACGAAATCGCAACGCGCGAAAGCTTCCCCACGGCGTGGGCACGAAATCGCAGCGTGCGAAAGCTTCCCCACGGCGTGGGCACGAAATCGCAAGCCTGCGAAAGCTTCCCCACGGCGTGGGCACGAAATCGCAAGGAAAAAACGAATCAAAAAAGACTGACGCATGAAACTGCCCCTGAAATACATCGCCCTGCTGGTCATCCTCTCGCTAACGGGCGTATTCGCCTACCAAGCCTATTGGCTGACCAACCTTTACCGCACCCAACGCAGCCAAATGGAAAGGAACATCCGCGAAGCCATGCGCATGAGCGATTACAACGAAATGATTGTGCGCGTCAGGCGGCTGCAGAACGACTCGTCGGTACAGACCGAAGTGACCGTCTCGACCGGATACGACAACGAACGGGCGTTTACGAAGACGCATACCATCCGGAGCGTCAGGCAGGGCGACAGCACCCGCATCTCCATCTGGGAACGCGACGCCTCCGATACCGCCCGTACCCCACAAGCCGCCCTGCAAGCCAATATGGCTTCCATCCTTTTCGAAAAGAAGAACTCGACCGCCGAGCTTGCCTCCAACTTCCAGCAAGGGCTGCACGCAGGCATGGACCTATTGAACGAGCCTGATTTCGCCGTTTTCGACAGCCTGCTGAGAAGGGAGCTTCACCGCATCGGCATCGATGCGCCCTACCGGCTGATGTACCTGCACCGGGGAAGCAGCGTTGATTCGAGCTATACGTTCACCGACACACTTGCCGTAGAAGGCACCGCCGGCTACCGCCCTTCCCCGCAAGCCGTCACCTACAGTTACAGCTACGACATGCACGGGCATTGGAACTACCTCCTCATCCTGGAGCCGACCGAAAGCCTCGTGCTCGCCCAAATGGCAGGCATCCTGACTGCCTCGGCATTGATACTGGCCATTCTGGGACTGTCGTTCGGGTTCCTCATCCGCACCCTCCTGCGCCAAAAGACGCTGGAAGAAATGACAAGCGACTTCACCAACAACATCACCCACGAACTGAAGACCCCCATCGCCGTGGCATACGCCGCCAGCGATGCCTTGCTCAACTTCGACTCCGGAACAGACCCGGCGAAACGCGCACGCTACCTGCGCATCTGCCAGGAACAATTACGGAGACTGAGCGGGCTGGTGGAACAGATACTCGGCATGTCAATGGAACGGCGCAAGACTTTCCGCCTGCATCCGGAAACCTTCACCCCTCAGGAAGTCATCGCGCCGCTCATCGAACAGCATAAGCTGAAAGCGGACAAGCCCGCCGGCATTACCCTCCGCATCGAGCCGGAGAACCTCACCGTATACGCCGACCGCACGCATTTCAGCAACATCGTGAGCAACCTGCTGGACAACGCCGTGAAGTATTCGCCCGGCGAGGCACAGATTGACATAACCTGCCGCGAAGACAACGGCTGGTTCGTCCTCTCCGTCCGCGACCAAGGCATCGGCATCCCGCACGACAAGCTGCGCCACATATTCGACAAATTCTACCGCGTACCGACCGGAAACCTGCACGACGCGAAGGGCTACGGGCTGGGACTGTATTACGTAAAAGCCCTGACCGAGAAGCACGGAGGTACGGTGGAAGTAAGAAGCGAGCCGGAACGGGGAAGCGAATTCACGATTAAATTAAGAATGAAGAATTAAAGATGAAGAATAGAGAAGCAATAATCGATGTACTGCTGGTGGAAGACGAGGAGACACTCGCCCTTATCATCAAGGACACGCTGGAAGGGCAAGGCTTCGCTATCCGTTTGGCGGAAAACGGGGAAGAAGGAATCGAAAAGTTCTTCGGCCAAAAGCCGGACGTGGTAGTGGCAGACGTAATGATGCCCCGCATGGACGGATTTGAAATGGTGCGCCGCATCCGGCGCAAGGACAAGCAGACACCCGTGCTCTTCCTTACCGCCCGTTCCGCCACGAGCGATGTGGTGGAAGGTTTCGAATTAGGGGGAAACGATTACCTGAAGAAACCGTTCGGGATGCAGGAACTTATCGTGCGCATCAAAGCCCTCTTGGGACGGGCTTCCAACTATTCCGCCCCGGAAAAGCAAACGTCCGTAACAGAATTCGAAATAGGCAGGTACCGCTTCAACGCCATCACCCAACGCCTCTCCTACCTCGGAAACGAGACCGAACTTTCTTACCGCGAAAGCGAAATCTTGCGCCGCCTCTGCGAAAACCGGAACGAAGTGACCCTGATGCAAGACATCCTGATTGAGTTATGGGGCAACGATACGTTCTTCAACCAGCGCAGCCTGCACGTATTCATCACCAAACTCCGCCACAAGCTCTCGCGCGACGAGCGCATCCGCATCGTAAATGTCCGAGGCATCGGGTACAAACTCATCATCAACTGAAAAAGCCCACAATCACACAGACAACCAATCGCCACCCGCGAAACTTCCAGCCGCTTGAGGAGTTTCAACAGGCTGAAACTGCAGTTTTCACCGGTTAAAACCATCGTTTCAGCCTGACAAAAGCCGCAAGGCAACAGGCTGCGTTTGAAAGTTTTCCTTGCCGCATCGCTTAAAGAAGCCGGATTTTTCGTACATTTGCGCCTCGGAAACAGATAAGGAAATTAGAAACGATGAACCAACAATATCCGTCCGCATTACTCGAAAAGGCAGTAGACGAATTTGCCAAGCTGCCCGGCATCGGCCGAAAGACCGCCATGAGGCTGGTGCTCTACCTGCTTCGGCAAGACACGCAGGCAGTGGAATCGTTCGGCAATGCGCTCATCCGGCTGAAACATGAAGTGAAGTATTGCAAGGTGTGCCACAACATTTCGGACACGGACGTCTGCCAGATTTGCTCCAATCCCTCGCGCGATGCCTCGACCATCTGCGTGGTAGAAAACATCCGCGACGTAATGGCAATCGAAAACACCCAGCAATACCGCGGACTATACCACGTGCTGGGCGGAGTCATCTCGCCGATGGACGGCATCGGTCCCTCGGACCTGCAGATAGAAAGCCTGGTGGAACGGGTGAAGGCAGGCACCGTGTCGGAAGTCATCCTGGCGCTCAGCTCGACCATGGAGGGCGACACAACCAATTTTTACATCTTCCGCAAACTGGCACCCTACAACGTGAAACTGACCATCATCGCCCGGGGCATCTCCATCGGCGACGAGCTGGAATATACCGATGAGGTCACGCTGGGACGCTCCATCGCCAACCGGATTGTGTTCACGGGCACCACGATTTGAATTTACGATTTAACGATTTACGATTTTACGATTTATGGAAAAAGAACTGAAACGCCTGATACGGATATTGAAAGCCGAATATGCCCTGATGTGGGTGCTGACTGTGTTGCTCGCCGCGCTATATGAATGCGACATCTTGCCTCAAGGGCTTTTTGCAGGCGATGCCCAAATGGAATACATCATGCAGGTAACCAGCATCCTGCTCACGATATGCCTCATCCCCCTGTCGCTGCGCCTCTTCAACCAGTCATTAACGCGCTACGTATCGCTTTTGCCTCTTCCGGAGGCCTTGAAAAGTTACCGCCGCTGGAGCGAAATCCGTATCGCCTTGCTATTAGTGCTTGCACTCATCGATTTGTCCGCATACTATTGGACGATGAACACAACCGGACTGCTATGTGCCGGCATGACCGTCATAGCGTCCTTATTTTGCATTCCAAGCAAGCAACGGCTCTTAAACGAACTTCAACTATCAGATATATCCAAACAACAATGAAGCTGGCACAGCCCTTACATACCGGAACAATCCTTCTTCGGGCCCCCGAGCCCGAAGACATCGATGAAATGCTTTCATTCGAAAACGATGAAAGCTTATGGGAAAACAGTTGTACCACGGGTCCCTACTCCCGTTATCAATTAAAGAAATACATTGCCGAAAACCAGAACAATCTCTTCGCCGACGGACAACTCAGGCTGATGATTGAACACGCTTCAGGAAATGTGGCAGGCATTGTAGACCTTTTCTCATTCGACGCACGCCATAAACGTGCAGAAATAGGGATTGTAATAAAAGAGAGCTACCGCCGGCAAGACATCGCATACAATGCCCTCAGCTTATTGGAAAGACATTGTTTCCATTTGCTCGGCATCCATCAACTTTATGCTTATATCCGGACAGACAATACCGCCTGCCTGAATTTATTCAAAAAATTAGGATATACATTCAGCGCTACACTAAAAGATTGGATATATACAAGCAGGGGATATAAAGACATTTGCATCGCGCAAAAACTTCAAATCAATTACACGAAGGATATTGAGGGTAAGTAGCCCATAAACGATAAGGATTTCCCAAATCGTTCATGCTGTTGAACCAAAGGTCACGGTAATTTTCATCCAGCAGATGGCATTTGTCGGTCTCCCCTACCATCCACGAATCGTCATCAATTTCTTTTTCCAATTGTTTATATGCCCACCCGGCATACCCGGAAAAGAAACGGACATATCCTTCAATCGGATTTCCATTTAATATGTATTGTTGAAGAGCTGTAAAGTCACCGTTCAGGTAAAGCCCATTTCCTAAATTCAATGCTCCTTCCAGATTACCCAATACATGCAAAAAGAAAATCGTATCCCGATCTACAGGCCCTCCTTTAAAAACAGGAATAACAGGCATCGAAGCTAATCTAGGAACCAATTGGTTCAGTGAAACATGGTATCTGAAGTTTTTATTCATCACAATACCCATACTTCCTTCAATATTGTGTGTAACCATTAAAATGACTGAGCGTGCAAAATGATAGTCATACAATAGTGGAGAAGCAATAAGAATACTTCCCGCATGTGGAAGCGCCTTATTTGAATGTACTTGGAAAATGCGCATATCCATATAACTTCCTTTTTAATGCCTAAATATAACTCTTATTCTTAGAAAATAAAAACTTTCCCACCTTTTTCTGAAAATATTCTTCAAATATTTGGCAATTCCAAATTTTGTAGTAACTTTGCACCCGCAATCGAGAGAGATAGCAACGAAAGAAAAACAAAATGGTGCGTTAGTTCAGTTGGTTAGAATACATGCCTGTCACGCATGGGGTCACGGGTTCGAGTCCCGTACGCACCGCAACTCGAAAAAGCAAAATTAGGAAAAGCTCTGATTCCCAACGGAATTAGGGCTTTTTTATTGGTTTTCGGGCGGCAAAAAATAGCGTTTTGAAGAAGTTATGAGGGGCAAATTCAGGGTCCTTTTTAGGGTCACTGAAAAAAGCACCTGAAATGTATTATACTTCGCTGATTTTCATATTCTTGCATAGGATTTACCTGTTCCCTATTTTGCTAATTTTGTAACGCTAAAAACAAGGTGAAATGAAACAGGATTCAATGAAGATTTTGTTCTTCATCCGCAAGAGCAGGCTGAAGAAAAACGGCGAGGCTCCGGTGTTCCTCCGGATAACCATCAACGGACAACAGGATGAGATACGCATCCAACGCTCTGTCCCAATCAATCTGTGGAATAACCTGAAGGGATGCAGCAAGGGAAAGGATCGTGTGTCCTTGGAACTGAACAGCTACATAGAGGCTCTGAAAGTACGGCTGTACCAAATCCATAAGGAACTGCTCTGCCGGGATGCGCTGATTACTCCCAGAAACATGCTGGTCAAACTGTTCTCTAAGGAGGAACGGCATTTGGTTGTAGAAACAATGAAAAAGTGTATTGATGACTGGCGCTCTCTTATCGGGCAGGAATACCAGCCGTCTACTATCTCCCGCTATGACAACTGCTATGAATCGCTGAAAACAGTAGTAAAGGAATTCTATAAAAAGGAGGACATCACGTTCTACGAACTGAACGGGGAATTCATCGACACGTTTGAAATGCACCTGCGGACAGAGAGAAAACTCTCGCAGAATACGCTCACCAAATACATGAGCTGCTTCCGCAAGGTGTTGGGCATAGCCAGGGATAACGGCTGGCTGAACTTTGATCCGCTGGTGGGTAAACGGAAACGGCTGTTCAAGAAGGAAGAGACATGCCCGACTTTCCTCACACTGGACGAATTGCAACGAATCATGGAGAAGGAGTTTTCAACGGCACGGCTGAACCATGTGAAGGACTTCTTCCTGTTCTGCTGTTATACCGGGCTCTCGTACATAGACGTGAGTACCCTGCGGCCCATACACCTGTACAGGGACAACAACGGAAAGCTGTGGATACACAAGTCGAGGGTGAAAATCACGACGAACAAGGAAACCTGTACGAGTAATGTGCCGTTGCTACCGCCTGCCATCGCTATTCTGGAGAAATACAAGGGGTGGAATGAAAAGGATCCGGACGCACCTTGCCTGCCCATCCCGTCGAATCAGAAGATGAACGAATATTTGAAGGAAATAGCTACCTTGTGCGATATAAAGAAACGCCTGACCGTCCATGTGAGCCGGCACACCTTCGCGACCACGGTGACGCTCGCCAACCACGTGGCCATCCAGAACGTGTCGAAAATGCTGGGACATTCGTCCACACGTATGACCCAGCATTACGCACGGGTGCTTGACAACAGTATCATGGAGGACATGAAGGGAGTGGCTGGAATATTCCGCTAAATGTTTCATGAAGTCTGAAATGCTTCTCAACCGGCTGGTCTTATAACAAAACCAGAAAGGATTGTTTCTCGTAATGACAATCCTTTCTGGCTTTATATCTCTCTACCTGAAAGCTTCCCGCCTGTTCTCTACAAGCAGTTTCTCTATGTCTGCTTCCCGATACAGAATTTTACCGCCTATTTGATAAAACGGGATTTTTCCTGTATTACGATATTCCTGTAACGTGCGTTTTGTCAATTTCAAATGCTGTGCCAGTTCGGTGTCAGTCAGAAAACTTTCTCCATTCAATATCGGTCGCATATTGGTTTCCAGCATGTCGAGTAAAGCAGATAAATGCTTCATGTCCTGGAAAAACGCAATAGCCTGCGGATCGTCACGCATTATAACTTTACTCATCCTTCGGACTCCTTTCTCGATTTACGTCTACAGCCTGTCATTCCTAATAATCTCATAATATCGTGCTCCTGATAATAGGTCCTGCGGTCAATCTGGGTGTAAGACAAAGTACCGTTGCTACGCAAAGATTGCAAGGTTCGTGGCGAGATATGCAATATGGCGCATACTTCCTGATTGTCCAGCCATTTGTTCAGTCGCTTGGGCAAATGTCTTTGAGACAACATTTCCACTTTCTTCTTGAGCAATTCCAAAGCCATGCGCATATCTTCAAATGTTTTAGCCTCTATACATACAAATTCCATACATCTCATTTTTAGGTCAGACAAATATAGCATTTGTAACCGTATTGCCAAAATGCATGTCGGCAACTGGCTGCCAATGGCATCAAATGTCATAACAAATTCACTCAATTGAAATTTTTCAAGCGGCTACAATGCTCCCTTTTAAGCGTATGCTCGCCTGCGTGAATCTAAATATTCACTAAAAACATCTATCCCAAGCGGGGAGTTTATCAAATAATCTCTATTTTAGTCCGTCGTAATATCTAATCTTACCCAAAGGCATGAATGATTTTATCCTGACCCTATTGATAAACGGAGGCGTAGTCTTATGCATTGTTGGGCTATGGGCTTATGCCAGATACTGGCGGCGAAAGGCGGCAAAGGCATTCCTCCAGCATGCGGTGGCCTGCTACAAGAAAGAAGACAGGGAAGAGTTAGCCGGACAAGCCGTGATGGCCGGGAGCAGACATGCCGGTTTGTTGTATGCGCTGACGTGCCCGGAACGGTTTGACATCGTACGGCCGATGCGGGCTTTCCGTTTCGGGAAAATACGTTGCATGTGTGCCGGCTATTATTTTCCCCAACGCTATGAAAGCTGGCTGAGGGATGATCAGGCAGATTTTGTACAGGATGTGTATGCCTTTAAGGACGGGGAAGAACCATGTGAAGACTATTTCTCACAAGCATTTGAAATTCTTTCTGTCAATGAGAATGTGACAGCGGTATTCATGCCCTGCAGTACCTCTGAACGGTATTACAGACGTTTCGCAAAAATAGCCCGCTATTTGGAACGGCATGGCTATGCTATGTCCGGACTTCATCTGATAGGAATCATTAGGAACCGGGAAAGCAAGCACACTGCCGCCCAACGGTCGAGCGTTGATACGTCGAACTACTCCATGTCGCTGGCATTGCAAGGAAAAAAGGTGGTAATTGTAGATGACCTTCTCACTACGGGAAGCAGCCTGACCGGATTTGCCCGGAATTTGGAACGAATTGGCGCGGAAGTGATCGGAGCGGTATTTCTTGCCCGTACATTTCAGGTCCCGTCATGGACGAAGGTTCGCTGGACGGTATGGAAAAGACATGTTTTGCCTCAGTGGATAAAGGCATAACGGATTATTTTGCCAACTGAGGGTAAATAACGTGAGTTCGATATAATTCAAAACATAGTAAGTTGCCCGTCCTTGACAAAACACAGGTCAATGGCGGGTTTCATTTCAAAGAAACAGTATGCCGCTATGGCAGATAGTGAATTGGCAATGAAGTTATTGAAGGAACGGTGTCTGGAGTGTTCAATCTGTGCGATATTCTTCAACTCATCATTGACCGTTTCTATCAAAGCTCGCTTTCTCAGCAGGATTTTGTCCGCTACGCTCATCAGGGAATTTTTCATATTGTTCTTCACTTTGGTTATCAGCTGTATGCCGCTCGTGAAAAGATTCTCGAACAGTGCCTGACCGATGTACCCTTTGTCCGCACAGAGCTTTCCCTTTATATTTTTTAGGGACCTGGTTTGTTTCAACGGCTCACGGTCATCCACATTTCCGGGCGTGAACATAAAGTTAAGGATTTCCCCTTTGTCGTTGATAATCAAATGCAGTTTGAAGCCAAAGAACCATTCCATGGAGCATTTCCCACGTTCTGCAAGTCCCTCAAAAGTCTTGTGAATCAATATGCGTTGATTAAGACATACACGCAACGGGGTGGAATCAACAAAACTGATACCGGTATAAGTACCCAGCAAGACTTCCTTGATGAAAACAGTCAGCTGTAACAGGACTTCCTTCTCCAGTTCCACAAAACGGTTGTAGGACACACGTCTGGGGAAGAGGTGACTCAAGTGCTTGCAGACATATTCCTTGTAATAATGCTTGAAACATCGGAAACCTCCCGAGTGGAACAGAATGAGGATGACCATGATTTCCGTATCGCTCATTCGGTTCGGCTTGTTCCGGTGCTTATGATTCTTGTCTTCAACCATGTATTTTTCCTGCACTTTGGCAAATTCTTTGCAAAAATCATCCGCCATGCAATAAATTTCCGTAAATTTAGCCTCTGAGAACATAGTGGTAATCGTTTAAATGTTATAATTTAATACTTTTATCGCTATGTTCCTAATTTTCAAATGAATAATTTTATTCCTTATATCGAACTCACGTTAAATAATTGAATCTACGGCCTAAAGAATTGCACAGGTATCATTGAAGTGATGAAAAATTTATGTCAGAGTTCAAACTTTGTATGGCAATAATTTAACATGAGTTCCACATAATTCAAAACATTGTAAGCTGCCCGTCCTTGACAAAATCCAGGTCAATGGCGGGTTTCTTTTCAAAGAAGCAGTATGCAGCTATGGCGGAGAGCGAATTAGCAATGAAATTATTGAAGGAACGGTGTCTGGAGGGTTCTATCTGTGCGATGTTCTTCAACTCATCATTGACTGTTTCTATCAAAGCCCGTTTTCTCAACAGAATTTTGTCCGCTACGCTCATTAGGGAATTCTTCATGTTGTTCTTCACTTTAGTTATCAGCTGTATACCATTAAGGAAGAGATTCTCGAATAAGGCTTGTTCGATATATTCCTTGTCCGCACATAATTTTCCTTTGATGTTCTCTAGAAACTTACCCTGTTTCAATGGCTCACGGTCATCCACATTGCCCGGAGTGAACATGAAATTGAGAATCTCACCCTTGCCATTGATTATCAGATGCAACTTGAATCCGAAAAACCAACCCATGGAACATTTTCCATGTTCGGCAAGCCCTTCAAAGGTCTTATGAATCAAGATTCTTTGGTTGCGACATACACGTAAAGGAGTAGAGTCAACAAAACTGATACCTGTGCAAGTTCCCAGCAATACCTCCTTGATGAAAACGGTCAGCTGCAACAGGACTTCCTTCTCCAGTTCCACAAAACGGTTATAAGACACACGTCTGGGAAAGAGGTACGCCAGATGCTTGCAGACATATTCTTTGTAATAATGCTTGAAACATCTGAAACCTCCCGAATGGAACAGAATCAGAATGACTATGATTTCCATATCGTTCATTCGGTTTAACTTGTTCCGATGCTTATGATTCCTGTCTTTAACCATGTATTTTTCCTGTACTTTGGCAAATTCTTTGCAAAAGTCATCCGCCATACAATAAATTTCCGTAACTTTATCCTCTAAGAACATAGTGGTAATCGTTTAAATGTTATAATTAGTCACTATAAATTTAATACTCTTATCACTATGTTCCTAATTTTCAAAGAAATAATTTTATTTCTTATATCGAACTCATGTTATTTTAGATAAATGCTTATCTTTGCATTAGAAAACATATTGTGTGTAAATAAAGTCTTCATAGTCCTGTTGATTTTTATGTATTAATAGGAAGATTTGACTAAGTTTATTTGAAACAAAATGAAGAATAATAAATGCGCTTTAGGTTTAAAGAAACTATTTGTTTTAAATATCCTGATGCTTGAAGAATTGATGTTACTCAAAAATTAATATTAGAGTATTGATAATTAATCATGAGAAAGATTTTTAGTAATAAAATATATCATAGTAACATAGACCAAGGATCTATTATTAATAATTGTATAGCAGAAGATTATCCACATAGTGCTGTATGGGGGTGTATAATTACTCCTCGTTGTGATTTAGCGCACCAAGGAAAAGTTTCAACAGTTCATTATTTACCAATTATCAATATAGAAGATTGGATAAGAAATGAAGCATATAATATACTAAAAAAGCAATGGGCGAATGCCCTGGAGAAGAAATTGAACACTATATTAAAAGATGCCGGAAGTGGCGATTGCTTTTTAAATAAGAACCTTCCTTCCGAAGATATATTAACTGTTGCAAGGACATTAATAAAAAAGAAGGCTGTTCTTAAGTCTTTTGAAACAGATTTTAGTATATATCTAAAGCAAACAGATAATGATTTTAAACAGTCATTAACTCAAAAGCAACAACAAGGAAATTTGAAAAATCTCATAAAAGATCTTGTCAAAGGAAATAATCATGCTTTTTATTTCATTGAAAGCTGGGATAATCCAACTGAATCTCTTCCTTATAAAGTAATTTTATTAAGAGACATTCGGAGGTTAAGATTAAAAATTGCGCTTAAGTTCGCATCTGGATTTCTTGAAGAAGATATTAGCCAAGAAGATATTATATATAATGATTTGGCTACATCAGGTGATTGTAGTAATTTATATTGTATTATTGAACAGATCAAATCTCCATTTATAGAACATATTTTACAGGCGTTTTCCTATAATTTTTGTAGAATAGGAGTTGAAGATATAAACAATATTGAAAATGTTGCAGATAATATAGTAAACCAATCTTTAAAAATATTATTGTCATGAATTATATATATATAACATATGATGCAATAACAGAATTTGCTTCTGATCGCTTTTTTCAAAGTGCAGAATACAGCGAAAGCATTATGCTGTGTAATATTCTGCGAGGAAAAGAGGAAAAATGGCAACATAATAAAATTGCATTTAAGCTAGTTAAGAATGGCTGCTTTTTCTACACAGAAAAGCTGAATAAGAAACGTGGAATAATTTTTGATTTATCAACCTTTGAAGGATTCTTAAAAAATGAAAACGAACGTATTATTACAATCTTTCAAAAGACGATAAAATACGCTGTCAGATATTTTGAAAAATTGCCAACAACAACTTGCGAAAAGCTTCTCCCAGGATCTACTACCATTGTTTATCCTTTTCCTTTTACTGCAACTAAAGATGTAGATAAAGTTTTAATAGATAGAAATTCCTCGAAACAAGATAGGAAGGACCGAAATATTCTTACTGTATTTTTCTTTGGAAATAACGATAAAGCAAAAGTTTCTTTTACTAATTTAAATAAGGCTATTGAAGAGTTGGTAAATATAAGATATAATGAAGACTTAGTAAATGGAACCAAAGAAAAGAGACAAACAGCTTTACTTGTAACAGATTTAAATACTTTAAATATATCAATTGATTCTAAAATAGGATACGAGAACTGGCAGTATTATTTAACAGAAAATCAAAAACAATTTGTAACATCATTAATTAAAGGTCCTGAAAGATTGGAGGGTGCAGCTGGTACAGGAAAGACATTGTCAATGATATTAAAATGTATATATATATTAAAAAGTAAGATTGATAAATTAGAAGAATATCATATTATATTTATAACTCATTCTTTAGCAACTAAAGAAAGAATTATAGATATCTTCCAGAATAATTGGTCGGAATTTGAAAACTATCAAGAAAAGAATGGTTCACGCCCTATTGTCTCTATATTTATAACAACATTACAAGAATGGAGTGCGAACCATTTGGGTACTAATAGTATAGCTGAAAATGAATATCTTGACAAAGATGCAAGCTATTCTAAAGCTATTCAAATATTATATATTGAGCAATCTTATGATTTTGTTATGAAAAATCATTGGAATGCATATAGCCTAATTTGTTCCAATGAATTTTCGTCTTTTTTTAATAATACTCCTAAAGAGAATTTATTAGAAATGCTACAACAAGAAATAGCGGTAATGATAAAAGGACGTGCAGGAGGAAATTTTGATAAATATAAGATGTTAAATCGTCCCCAATACTCAATTCCAATAAAAAATGATGCTGATAAAAGTTTTATGTTTGTAATCTTTAATAATTATCAGCATTCATTGGAAATGGTGGGACAGTATGATAGCGATGACATTACACTTTCTGCATTAGGACAAATAAATACTCCTATTTGGAGTAGAAGGAGAAGTAGAGAAGGATATGACGCTTGTTTTATTGATGAAACACACTTGTTTAATATTAACGAATTATCTATTTTTCATTATATAAACAAACCGGAAGAACAAAATAATATTATTTTTGCAATAGATAAGTCTCAAGCTATAGGAGATTGGGGAATTACGAATAAATCATTAGAAAATTTATTCAATATATCTTTAAATAAAACTGAAGAGCATAAATTTAAAACTGTATTTAGGAGTTCTCCTGATATTGTTAATTTGGCATTTAATATACTTTCATCAGGTGCTACATTATTTACTAATTTTGAGAATCCATTAGATTATTCTTTCTTTAATTTTACCAAAGAAGATGATAGGAAATGCAAAAAGCCAGTTTACATCATGCATAAAGATGATGATACTATTATTAAAAATGCGTTTGATTGGGCAGATAACTATAGCAAAGAGATGAATTGTTTAAAATCCAATATATTAATTATTGCAACAACTGATATTTTATTGAAAGAAATGGAATCCTATGCAAAAAGATGTCATAAACCATTTGAAGTCTTACAGAGTCGTAGCGATTCAAAAACCATAAAGCAAGCTATAGATGGCAACAAATATATACTGAGTGGTATTGATTATGTTGGAGGATTAGAATTTGATGCATTGGTAATTGCTGGCGTTGATAAAGGACGAGTACCACCTAGTAAAGATTCTAATGACGGAGCTTATCATTTTATGAATTATGCATGGCACAATAGGATGTATGTAGCTGTAACAAGAGCAAAATACGCCATATGTATATTGGGAGTACAAAGCAGAGGGGTAAGTCCTATATTGGAAAGCTCTATTTATTATAGAGTACTCGATTATCAAGAATAAATGTTTATCTATGATAATCCTTGAAATATGTTACAAAAATATTTAACTATATCAAAGTTTCTTTTTGATAATAATGAGAACGCGTTAAAACTGATGTGCCTATTTCACTAGAATGTAAAAGACTGTGTCAGCAAAGAATAAAATATTAATGTTGCTGACACAGTTTAATTTACATCCTCGTTACTATTAGGTTCATAGTGACAGTCGCTATTGTTGTATATAAAGGTTTAATACCTGTAGTTGGCCGAATGCTTACGTCCTTCAGACGTATATCTTCATTGAAAGCTTTGAACGAGATGTGTTCGATGAACGATATACCGTCTATCTGTATGTTGTTAACCTTTGCACCGAACTCAACGGATTTGGTTTCCTTGCTTCTGACGATGGGACGTACATAATGACGGTCAATGCTGACAATACGGTCACTGACCTTACGACCTTCAAACATGTCCTTTTCCTGTACAAGAACCTTTCTGATGATGGAAAGACGCTTCCGGTAATCCTGCGTATATCGTAGTGCAGCTCCGTACTCTCTATGAATTTCATCCATCTGTATGAGGAGTTTTTCAAGGAGCCTGATCATACGACGCTTGAGCATCCTTGTCCTTGACGCCTTTCTTTTTCTTTTCTTACAGTATGACAGATAGACATCTGCGTAAGCATCCGATAAAGTACACATTGTAAAGCCATCCACTCTTCCGTTACTTTGCCAATAAAAAGACCATGAAACGAATAATGAGTAAAGAAGAGTTCCTGTCTGTTTATGAAAGACAACAGGCCAGTGGCCTGACCATAAAAGATTTCTGTGAGAATGAGGCCTATTCATCCTCCTGTTTCCATTATTGGAAGAAGAAATTCGGCCTGAGCCGTACTTACACCAGCCATCCGGACAAGCTTCCCGATGATACGTTCATTCCATTGGATTTGCGTCGCAGGGGCAATCTCCCGTCAGGCGCGGGTGGCGACGTAACAATAGAGCTTCCTTCCGGAATCAGGATCCACCTTGACAGCCATGGAAACCCTGAACTGACATTTGGATTGATACACAAATTATGCGGCCATGTTCTGTCTGAATGATACCATGCGCTATTTCCTGTGTCCCGGAAAGACGGACATGCGCAAGGGGATCAATTCCCTTTGCGGAGTGGTTCACGACCGGATGGGACATGACGTCCGTCTGGGCGATGTCTTCATCTTCATAAACAGAAGCAGGACCACCATGAAGCTCCTCCATGCAGAAGACGGCGGCATGGTATTGTATGTGAAACGTCTGGAAGAGGGCACGTTCCGTCTTCCGGCCTATGACAGCCGGAGCAGGTCTTATCCGATGGAATGGCGCGACCTGGTCATGATGGTGGAAGGAATCAGTGACAATCCGAACGAGAGGCTGAAAAGGTTGAAAGCCAGTAGAAAGGATGGCTTCTATTGAAAGTTTTTTCATGTATCCGGTTGCGTATCTGACGGAAAATCAGTATCTTTACATCATATAAAGAGATAGAAACGGATGATTCGGCAGGATACAATGGAACAGATAATCAGGAGTCAGCAGGAGCAGATAGCCGGTCTCCTGGAGACTAACCGTTCCCTTGTCGAATCCAACGGGAAACTGCTGGAACAGACGGATGCGCTGCAACGGAAGATACAGGAACTGCTTTCACAGATAGCATGGCTGAACCGCCAGCTTTTCGGGCGGAGAAGTGAGAAGCTGGCAGCCCTGGATCCCAACCAGCTCTCCCTGTTCGATTCCGTTCCTGCAACCGGACAGGATGAAGACATCCGGGAAGATGACAGCAGCGCAGCGGTTCCTTCGAAAACAAAGCCCGATGGAAAGAAGAAGGAATCCCGGCGTAACCGCGAACTCCTGGAGGGACTGCCGGTAGTTGAAGTGGTGATTGAACCTGACCGGGTGGATCTGGACCGTTACAGACGGATCGGCGAGGAACGTACCCGTACGCTGGAATTTGAACCGGGCAGGCTGTATGTAAAGGAGACTGTCCGTCCCAAATATGGACTGAAAGACAACCTGAGTCTTCCCAGGGAAGGTGAAAGCGGCGTAATCATTGCTCCGCTTCCACCTTCTCCTGTTTACAAATGTCTGGCCGGTTCCACCATGCTGGCCGAAATGCTCCTACAGAAATACGAATATCACGTTCCATTCTACAGGCAGGTCAAGGAGTTCCGCCATCTGGGTATCCGTCTTTCCGAAAGCACACTGAGCGGCTGGTTCAAGCCTGTGTGTGAACTGCTGAGACCACTTTATGACGAGCTGGTACGGCTGGTTGTCGGCTGCGGATATGTTCAGGCGGACGAGACCACCATAAGGGTGATCAGCAAGGGAAAGGGGAAGGCCGACAAGGAGTATCTGTGGATGGTCAGGGCGGTCATGGAAAAGCTGGTCATTTTCCATTACGATGACGGTTCCCGTTCGGGACAGACTATAAGGAAACTGCTGAAGGACTTCAAGGGATATCTGCAGAGTGACGGTTACAGTGCCTACAATGTATTTGAAGGTACTGAAGGAGTGTGCCTCATAGCCTGCCTGGCCCATATCAGACGTCATTTTGAGACGGCTCTGGAGGAGAACAGAAACCTGGCAGAACATGCCTTGAAAACAATACAGGAAATATATCGCATAGAACACTTTGCCGACTCCCGGGAATATACGGCGGAAGAACGGCGTGAACTGCGGCTCTGTCAGTCCGTCCCCCTGTTGGATTCCTTTGAGAAATGGATGGAAGGCACATATGTCAAGGTTCCGCCCAAAAGCCGGATGGGACAGGCCATTTCCCATGCGTATCCGTTATGGCCAAGAATGAAGGCCTTCCTCAAGGACGGCAATATAAAGATAGACAATAATCTGGCTGAAAATGCGATACGTCCTCTGACGCTCTCAAGAAAGAACTTCCTCTTCTGCGGGAATCATGAGGCCGCGGAAAATACAGCGGTCATCTGTTCACTGCTTGCCACCTGCAAGGCACAGGAAGTCAATCCGAGAGAATGGCTGAACGATGTCATTGCCAGACTTCCATACTATCAGGAAAAAGATTCCGGCAAAGATATCCGGGAACTGCTTCCGGATGTCTGGAAGTTGAAGAAGTCCAACGAAAATCCAATTGAAGTCTAATAGAGGTACAATAGAATAGCAAACTCTTCTTACCAACTTTATATTCGTTGATAAGAAGAGTTTGTTGTTTTATGAATCTACAATGTGTACTTTATCGGATGCTTACACATCTGCAACATAAGCATATTTGTTGCGTGGACGTCTTATTCCAAGCTCCCTGCAATGCCGGCAGATTTGCCTGTAAAGCCATTCGAGACTTTCCCAAAGAAGCTTCATGTCTGTAGGAAAGCGCATATGGCATAGCAAGTAGCATCTGTCATGCACACGTGAAGGTTCTCAAGATATAGTTTCCAGTGTGTGGCAAGTACCTCCTAAATGGACTCAATGTCAAGATGAGATGCTATCTCATTACGGATTGCGCTGACTATCTTATAGTTGGTTATGGGAAAGACTGGATCTATCATGATTCCGCAGAACATCTGGTAATGTATGTTTCCGTTGAGATGTTCCACCAACCGTCTATCGGAAAATCCAGATATAAGAAGAAACTTATAACTGAATCCTGTTCCCATTTACACAAAATTTTGGACAGTGTCGAAAATCCGGTATAGGACTTCAGCACCATAAGGACAATCTTTGCAGAAGGACTAAAAATGCTCCTGCGTCCCAGAAGCTGCTCAGACAGGCCTGCGGATTCTGCCATACGCTCAAACGGAAACACCGGGTGAAGCTTGCCAAGCTCACTCTCATTAAAACTCTTGCGATATTTTTCCAGAATATCAAATTCTGTAACCCCCAAAGTTGGGTGAATTTCGGAAATATTTTGTGCCTTAGCCATATCTTAATCGGGAAATTCTCCCCCCGTTTTGGCTGTCAAACCTTATTTTCGGGGAAATATCTAAAGATACAAAAATTAGCCAATCGCAACACCTTGTGTATAAATTATTTAGCTAATTTATACTATCTAATGAATATCCTCTGTAAAATAAAGGTTATAAAATATCATTAATAAACAGATGTATCTTTGAACATATTAGAAGATGATATAATTTTATTTATAATATTATTTTGCTCAATTTTCAGCCTTAATGTATTTATTTCATATAAGTCTAAAACTGTATAAATCCCTTCAAACAAAAACTCTAATGCGCATTTATTAGGGTTAGATTGCTTTATTATTAATTTGTAAGGTAAAAATATAGTGTATTCAATGTCTTTCTCTTTTTTAAAAATAGTTGGTCCACATATTTCGTTTGTTAATGATTCTTTTTTTGCAGATATACGGAACATTAATTCATATTCTATTCCATAAGATTGTTCAAATTTAGGACTCATTTCTACTAATTTAGACACTTCTTCAGATAAAAAGCGTTGAAATGATGAACTAAAGGGGAATGAAATCCCCGCTTGTATATAAAGTTGTCCAAAATATATTTTCATACTAATGATTTCCATTTTTAGGTTTGAAACTTTTTTGATTACCTTCTGGCACCTTTCCTGTTTTATCGTAATACGATTGTAATCGTGCCGTTTCTGCATTTTTTGCTTCTAAAGTTGTTGTTATACCTAAATCTTCCACAATAAACCCTTCTACATTGCCTTTGCCATGTATTTTTTCTAATTTTCGTATTTGCTGATGAAGTCTTGTTGGTAAATCTGAAGATTTTGTAATTCGCATCATATCGGCTTTCCCTATTTTATATAATTTATCTTTTATTCTTATTTCATAGATTCCAAAATGGCTAATAGCTGAATTGGAATTCAAGTGTAATCCCCAAATATCAATCCAAATATTTGTATCAAGCACATAACCATATATAGTTGGATTATTCCCTGCTAAACCAATTGGATCTTGTGAAATATAGTTTCCTATACTTGCATCATAGTATCTAAACCTGTTGTAGTACAGTCCTGTTTCTTCATCCGCATACTGTCCTTGGAATCTGAAAGGACAATCGCATTGTAATTTTCCTACAAAGTTAACGACTTTGCCGTAAATATCCAAAGAACATTCCCAGGTCTTGTTTCCCTGCCCGTCGTACATCTGGATAGGAGTACCCATGTAGTCGGACACGATGGAATACTGTTTATCGCCCTGTATCTTTGCCGCAGGTACAAACGTGCCCGCCTCGAACACCCAGGTGGTAATATCTTCTGCTGGTTCTTTGGGAGGGATGTTTCCCTCTTCGTCCGATTGTAAGCCAATGGCTTTGTAACTCCATTCGTGCAGCGGTACGTTGCCATCCCACACCCAGCGTGTGACCTTCCCGAAATACCGTTTGGCCGTGCGGCGCCCCAACGCGTCATACCGGAACTCCACCGGCCTGCCGTCCGGACGTATCACTTTCTTCAGCATGCCGTTGGACGCCCACCCGTAGAGCCATCCCGTGCCCGTAGCCAAGCAGCGGATGCCGCGCTCCTTCTCCAGGCGCTTGCGGTCATGAGTCACGGCGTTGTCCTGCAACTCCTTGAACTCGCGGAAAACGAGGTTGCCCTCGTCGTCGTAGTGGTAGAAACAATTCGGGTCTTCCAGCAGCCGGCCTCCCGCACCGTACTTGCGGTCTTTCCTCTCCGGCGTTTCAAAGAGGTTTCCCACGAAGTCCGGCACGCGGTATATCACGTCCGTCTCGGAACCGTCTGTCGTTTCCTGGCGGATGAGGAAGTCGAAACGGTCGTAATCGTAGCGCATGACCGTTCCCGTCAGCTCGTTCTCCTTGGCGAGCAACCGATTAGCGATGCCCCACTCGTAGCGGTACGCCCCGCGCTCGATGCCGCCCGACCGCACGGACTTGCGCACCTCGCGCCCGAAACGGTCGCGCTCCGTCCTGACGGTCACACCCCCGGAGAACGTGCGCTGCACCTCCAGCCCCGTGTTGTCACGCACCCAGGACGCCTGCCAGCCTTCGCCCGACTGCATGGCCTGCAAGTTACCCTCCCGGTCGTATGTATGGCGGATGTCCGCTCCCAGACTGCTGGTGATGCGGGTGCAGTTTCCTTCGCTGTCATACGTGCGGCTGACGGTATATTCTCCCTGTTTTTCCCCGGTGACCAGTCCTGTCTTCCTGTCACGGATGAACTCCAGCAGGTTCTCCGCGTTCTGTGCCTTGACGAGCAGGCCGTCCTTGTCATACGTGTAAAGGGAGACCTCCCCGTCGTACTGTTCCTCCTTCAGGATGTTATCCAGCCCGTCGTAGAGGTATTCGGTCCATTTGCCGCCGGGACGGTTCACCCGTGTGACTCGTCCCGCCCCGTCACGCTCGTACTCGCGGCGGATGCCGTCGAAGCCTGTCTCCGTAATGACCTGGCCCAGCCCGTCCAGCCCGAAGAAATAGTTGTCGCCCGCCTCGTTCCCGATGCGGCGGAGCTGCAGCTCGCTGTTGTAGCCGAAGGTGATGCGGTGACGCTCCTGCTCGCGGCTTTTCAGCACGCCCAGAGCACCGTAGGTGAACCTGACCTCACGGATGTTGTCGGCGGCATGGACCAGGTTGCCCATGGCGTCGTACTCGAAACGGTGCACGTTGCCGTCCGGCTCCTCAAGGCGGATGAGGTTGTCGGCACGGTCGTAGGCGTAGCGGGTGGCGTTGCCTTTCACGTCCACCGCCTGCACGAGCCTGCCCCTGCCGTCGTATTCCCAACGGCGGAACAGCCCGTTGGGGAACTGCAACAACTCAAGGTCGTACCTGTCGTTGAAGGTGAGCGTGTAAACCCGTCCCTGTCCGTCGGTGATGGTGCGCAGGACTCCGCCGTCGTAGGTGTATTCCACCGTCTCCCCGCTGAGCGTGGTGCGGCTGACGACACGGTCCTGTTCGTCATAGTCCCATGACAGCTCCCTGCCTTCCGGTGTGCGGAGCGAGGTCAGGTTGCGGTTCTTGTCGTAATTCAAGAACGTGTCCCCGCCGTTCTCGTCCGTGATGCGGACGGGCTGACCGAACTCGTTGTAGGCCGTCTTGCGGGTATATCCTTCGGGATTGACCGTGACCTCCAGCTCCTGATAGCCGTTGTACTGCTGGCGGGTAATCCCGCCGTTGGCATCCGCGATCTTGTAGATGAGCCTGTCCTCTCCGTAGTAGTATTCGGTCTCGGCATCCTCGCCGTTGCGGATGCGGGTGCACCCCTTGGCGTAGCGGATGAAGTATTCCATCACGCCGCCGTCGCCCCACGTATGCACACACCGGGCATTTTCGCCCCTGCCTTCATATTCCCAATGGAAGGACATGCCTCCCTGGTTGGTGAGCTGCACGAGCAGGTGTCCGTCGGCATAGACGAAATGCTTGCTGACATCCAGCGCGTCGGTGGTCTCCACCATGTCGCCCCGTCCGTCGTACCGGTAGCGGACCAGCTTGACCTCCTCGTTGTCCTGCCGGATGGACACGCAGCATACACGGCCCAGCCCGTCGGTTTCCACTTTCAGGCGTTCGCCGCGGGAGGATATGATGCCCGACAGGCGTCCGGCGGAAGCGTACTCGAAACGGATGCGGAACCCGTCTTTTGTGGAAATCTCCGACACCATGCGGTATCCGAAACGGTTTTCCGGCCCGCCGAAACGGTATTGGAGCCCCCGGATGTCGGTGAGCAGGTAGCCCTGTGCGTCGAGTGTCCAGAGAAGCTGCTCCTTGCGGTCGAAATAGGAACCGCCGGGTTCCAGCACGGGCAGGAAGGACTCACGCCCGTCGGCGTGGCGGAAAAGGAACGCCTCTTCCTCCAGACGGCGTATGCCCAGGTTGTAGCTGTGGTGCCAGTTGTAGCCCAGCGGCCCGTCCACGGCGGCATCGCTGTAATAGGTGCGCTCCCAGACGATGGGGATGGGGCCGGGAAGCTCGAAGTCCACGTTGGTGTGGTACACCCTGCCTGTGGCGGCATCCACCGGCTCGCCGAACGTCTTGCACTTGATGGGCTGGAGAATGTCCGCCAGCCTGTTCTTTCCTTTCTGTCTCAGCCTGTCAATCAGTGCCTGGAACTTGTCGCCCAGCTTTTTCCACAGTTTCCCCAGTCCCTTGAGGCCGAATTTCAGGGCCAGGGCGAACATGTCGATGGTCGGCGGGCCTCCGACAAGCACCGGCTTGCCCGCCGAAGTGATGGTGGACAGCATGGAGGTGGGGGCCATCAGCGCCTTGCTTACCTTCTTGGGCTTGCCCTTGCGGGGGACGGTCGGTATTCCCACTATGTTGCAGGAGAGGGCCGGATGCGTCAGGGCGGAACAGGGGGCGCCGTCCGCCAGTACCGTAGAGCTGCCCATCCACATCTCGGACTCGGACATGCCGCTGACCAGCGGGGCGGAATGCAGGACGTAGGCCGGCAGGTGCACGATGCCGATGCCCGCCTGGGCGATCCACTGGCCGTGGACCTTCACGGACGGGGCCATGCCCTTGAGTATGCTGCCCGCCACGCCTGCCACGCCGCCCGCGGACGGGGGGATGGCCGTTGCCAGGCTTGCCATGAGGTCGGCCAGGAGGTCGTACACCTTGCCCACGTGCGGCACGGGCATGACGGGGGAAGGCGGCGTGACCGTGGGGTGCGTGTCGATCCCTACGGACAGGTCGCCGAACTTGGCCACAGGCATGCCCGGCACGGAAGGAAGAGCTCCTGCCAGACCTGACTGGAGCTTGTCCAGAGCCGCTTTCGAGGCCGTGAAAAGGTCGGAAAAGCCCCGCACAAGGCTCGAACTTCCGGAAGCTGGCAAACCTGAAGAAGAAATAACGGACATATTTTTATACTCTACATTACATTATTATCTAAAAACAAACCGACTAATCGGTATAATATGCGCAAATATAAATCTTAAATTTGGGATAAAGAAATATAGACCAATTATTTATTGATGTTATGTAACATCTTTCAATACACCTTTCAACTGCATTTTATAAAAGTGCAAATTAAAGAAAAGGATTGAAAGACAGTAAAGTGTAAACCTCCAGACTGTAAATACTGTAAAGGGTTTACAGACTACAGGTTTACACTTTTATTATAGATGGCAAAATCCAGATCTTGTAATTTATTGTATATCAAACGGAAAAGAAAGGATAACCGTTCCAAGGGATTTCCATGGCACACTATTTTCACTATTATAGCCATATACTCCTCATGTGCGCACGGAAGGGGTGATTATTGTATCACTTATAAAAACATGGAGGAATAACTATGCCTTATATAGACGATGAACTGCTGGAAAAGATGATTAATACGATGGCGGAAGGATTTGCGCGTATCGAAAAGAAGCTGGAACGCATGAACCGGCAACGGGACTGCCTGGACGGAGACCAGTTTCTGGACAATGTGGACTTGGCGGAACTGCTTGGCGTGTCGCAACGGACCTTGGCACGCTACCGGGAAAAAGGGAAAATACCTTATTATTGTGTGGATGACAACGGGCGGACACTTTACCTTGCTTCGGAAGTACGGGATTTCATCAAAAGCCGGCAGAAAGGGAAAACCATGAAACCTGAAAAGGGCTAGTCACAGACTGGATGCGATTTGTAAGAGTGAAGATATATAGATAGAGATAGATAGAGAGAGACCGTTTTGAATTTCTACAAAAACTTTCCTTGACCTGGACAACCGTTTTCGCGTATACTCCAGGCTATAAATTCAAAACAGTTTCAGATGTGGATGCTTCATTCAAGAGAGCCGTATCATTGCTCAAAAACAGCATGTTGATACGGCTCTCTTATTATGCCAAAGGCCCCAGTACTCAAACCGGGACGGCAGTCATGCGCATCGTGTCCAGATTGAGATAGAGCCCCCGATAGAATGTACGTCCTTCCCGGATCATCTTCCACAGCAATGCGCAACCGGCCTGTGCCAGCATGGAATTAATAAAAAGGTCCTGCTTTTCCAGGGCTTCCGCCAGCGAACAGCTCGGGCCGGAGTCCTTCTCGTCAATCGTGGAATAGCTGACCTCTTCAGTAATGACATTCAGGTGCGGTGTAGGTTGGTACTGTTCCGAAGCGGGTTGGTAAATCTTGTTGCGCACGGTACCGACCAGTACCTGCCCGGTGGTGCGGGCATTGCCGAAATCCATCCAGTAAATCGGAGTGGTCTCATTGATATGGACACTGTCCCTGAAAGGTTTCAGAAACCGCCAGAGCGTAAGCCTGGAACGTACATTATCGGTACAGGTGATGATGATATTCGCCGTACGGTTCTTTCTCTTCCCTGTTTCAGGCATCGGATAACGGCGGGGTTCCGCTGTCCATGCCGTGCCGAAAAAACGGTTGATCCGGGTGACGAGCGCGACCGCCTTGTTCAGGCCGATTTCCGGCTCGGAAAACAACTGGCGTCCGATGTTGGATTCGGACACGGCATCAGGGTCGTAAACGGTAACATAAAGCCCCGGATGCCCCAATGCCTGCAAGGCCCTGTCCATACGGGCTAATGAGGTGATGACCTGTGACCCTGTACCGCCGGCACCGATGACGATGACGCTGACCGGGTGGTGCGGAGAAAGCAGGTAATTCTCGGTATAATGTATTTTTTTCTTCTTCATGACAATAAATCTTTCAATTTGATATTTAACGGTTGCAGCTCCTCTTCGTTGAAGGGAGCGTTGCGGGCATTCTCGGTGACGATGACCAGGTTGCTCCTGGTTGGGTTGACTTTCCCTCCTAAATGGGAAAACTCGCTTGTCCAGAAACGCTTTTCCCAATATGCCAGCCAATCGGCATAGGTCGGGTTCTGCGGAACGTCCAGCGAGGTGCTGCCCAGGCAGACCTTGCTTTGTGTGACGTTGAAGAACGGTGCCCGGTAAAGCTCCGTCCTTTCTTCCGGCCTGTCCCCCTTGAATGCGTAGATATCCATCTGTTCCTTTTCCACCTTGTAGACAACTCCCGGAAGATTGAACTCCCCGTCAGCGATGTTCAGACCTCCGGTGAAAAACATCCGGTGCCTTCCCGGAGGGTTGTACCAGACATACTTCTCATGCCCTTTCCGGGAATTGCACTCCAGCAGGTTCGGCGGAATCCTCCCGTACGGAATACGGCATATATCAGCGGAATAGTTGTCCGCCAAAGCCCCGATAAATTCGTGGCTGACGGGAATGGCAGCTCCCATACGTCCGTCGGGACTGATGGGACGCAGTTCAAGATGGTATTTGTCATTGCTTCTGTAAGTATTGGAATCATACGCATAAGCGATGAGTGCCGCTTTCGGCACCATGATTTCCTGCAATCTGGTTGTCAGTTCATTCATTTTCTTTCAGTTAAAAATGTCGTTCAATATATTCTGTAAACTTCCCGAACCACCGGGCGAAGCGTTCGGGAAAGTCATCCATGCTAAATAGCCTGTCCGTTTCGGGAGACAACAGCATACGGGTGACAGGGGAAAGGCAGTACGTTTCCCGCTGGTCCGAGTTAAAAATCTCCATCATATCTTCCGTCAGCACGTCACGGATGGAATAGACCAGCATGACCTGTTCATACAATGGGACGGGCCGGAAATCCGGTTCCTCCTCATATGCCCAGTCGTACTGGTAGGACATGATGGAAGGCACGGCTTTGCCGATGAAAGCCATGCCTTCCTTTACGAGCGCCAACAAGCCCCGTTCATTCTCCCTTTCCGGGCAATGTTCTGTCAGTTTCCTGAAGAAGCCGGAACAGAACGGACGTTTCCAGATACGTTTCAGCATCCGGTCAATCCCGCCCTTTTCATAGGATTCCACCAGTTTCTTCCACGCTTTGGCTTCCCGCGGTGTTATGTCCTCGTCATAAGCGGGACGGCTTTCCAAATCGTCACACGCCATTTCATAGTAATATGTATCTTTCAAATCCTGCATGCCATGGTGCAGCATGAAGCGGCGGATAAATTCAAGTACCAGCCTCCTTACCGGCGTGGAAAGTGCCTTGGTAAAATCCAAAGGCAGCCAGAAAAGGGTGTGGTCCGGCCAGTCGTGGTGCCGGTAGAGGCAGAATGCCAGCCTGCCTTCCACCACTTCCAGATTGACAGATTCAGGGACCAGGTTGTCCATCACCTCAAAAAGCCGGGCGATGTCCAGCCTCGGGCACCGGCTCCGGCTCTTTTTGGGGAAAGGCAGGCGGACATCCAACAGACGGGCGTAGTTTACCGCCGACCGGTACAAGTAGTCGAAAGACTCCGGTGTGGTAAGGTTTATACAGGTGACATCGTCCTCATCCATGCAATAATCCGGCGCAACCGGAAGCAGCCGTTCCGTCAGAAAACCATTGTTGTGCCGGGTGGCGGCAGGAGCTTTATGCTCCTGCGCAATGTCCCCCGGCTGATGTCTGTCTGCCGTTCGAGTTCGCAGATGATCTGCCGTGCCAATTCCTGCAACTGGTAGTCTGTAAGCTGTACGCATGCCTGTTTCTCCTTCTTATTAGTCTGTTTTACTCTTGCCATACCTTTATCCTTTTACGCCGGTGGTCGTTTTGAACTCATAAACCGCACAGTCCTCCTCTATGACAGGGCCGTGTACGTTTGCCGTGGTCAGTTCGGGATAGGTCATGGAGTAGAAATCCATTACGTCAGCCGGAGCCATTTCCGGGTTCGGATCGTCCAAAACAAGGTATGTGCCTGTTTTCTTCATTTTGAATACTCTTTTGAGTCCTTTGACTTCAAGTGCCATATCTTTTATCTTTTTAATAAGTTAATACTGCTATTTATTCATGATTGCGGCAAAGGCTTATGATGCCGGATGTTGAACCCTGACACATAAGCCTTTGCGTGTAATAAGCGGATTTAATCCGTACATCGGGAAGTCAACAGCACACCAGTTCCAATTCCTGCTGCGCCTCGTCCTTCATGCGGTTCTCTTCCGGGAAATCCGGGTATTCGGCATAAGGGTCTTCACGGAGCAGTTCACGGTCCTCTTCATCTTCCTTGTCAAAACTGTAAGGGGCTGCCGGCTCCTGTGGGTGGGGTTGAAAATCCGGGGTTCTGCCTGCTGCCGGAGGGTTCGGCGATGTCTGTACGGGGGCAGACGGCTGTGCCTGCACATACGGATAGGTTCCCGGATACGGGGGATATACAGGCTGCCCGTAAGGCGGGTATGGCTGTCCGTTAGGGATAAAACCTTGTGGCGGCGTTGTCTGCGGCTGCTGTCCGTACGGCGCTCCCCATCCGTATTCCGGCTGCGGAGGTATGGGTTGTGCTGCCGGCTGTGCGACCGATGCCGGTGGAACAGCGGCATTTCTGCCCGCTCCGTGAGGTGACATCGGTCCGGCATCAGTCCTTTGTATGGGATTGCCATTGACCGGATGGGGCTGGGCGGACGCCTGTTGTGCCGGAGCAGGAGTCGGAACAGGCTGCTGTGCTGGCGGTTCAAGCCCGACTTCCTGCGCTCCGAAGAGACTTCCGGCATTCGCCTTGCGCTGAATCTCCTGCATCTTGGCGTCAATTTCTTTCTGTTTATCAGCCGTGGCAAGCAGACGTGCCTGTTTTAACCAGGTCTGCGCTTCGGAAAACCTGCTTGCCGCAGCCGTATCGTCCGCCTTCTTCATCAGTTTTTCCATTTTCTCCCGTTTTTCACGGGCTTCTTTGGATTCTTTTTCGACAGTTTTTCCCGGTTTGGCCTGTGAAGCGGTCTTTTCTGCCGCCTTCTCGAAAGCTTCCAGGTTCGTCAGGATGCCGAGCGCCTTCTTTACCGGTGCCATGACCGCCTGCAGGAACTCCCGGTCCAGTTCCTCAGGTGTCCCGCTAAGGACGAGGGGCACCATGTGTTGCTGCTGTTCCTCTTTCAGGGCGTTGTTCCGGGGCATGACCGCCACATTCAATTTGTCATTCATCCTGCGGATGTTGATGCTCAGGTCAGTGCCTGTGCTGATCAGTTGGTAAATCTGTTCAAAAAACATAAATCTAAAATTTAAAAGGTTATTAATTGGCTTATTCTATGGTTTCCTGCATGAAAAGCTTCAGCAGTTCAGCCCTGTCCGGTCGTGAGGCGATGTCCCGCAACGGTTCCAGGTAATAGCCTATGGTACGCGGTTCGTCTGCCGTGTCCGGAAAACGCCGCTTCACAGGACGTGACGGATTATACGGTATCGGCCATGCAACGGGCATGGCGGGGGCGGAAGGGGCAGTTGTTATTGTCTTCATGTGTTCTTGGCTTTAACAGTTACAATAAAATTCCGAATACGGCCAGCCATACGGCTGCCTTGAAAAAGAGACGTATGGCACGGAATGCCAACGAAATGGTTTCTCCAGCCAACAGGATGGCTACAAGGATATTTGCGGATACAATCCCGCTCTTCAGCAGGAGAAATGTACCGATGAACAGGCACAGCACCATGACCGTCCTGCCGATGCATTTGATGATTCTGATTTTCATATCTTTTCATTTTAAGTGAATGACCCCATCGGGGTATGTTTTCCCGATTTTACAAAGGCCGGGTAGCGGATTGGCAGTTTCCTGCACAAGGCTTGGCGGGAAAAAATACCGCAGCGAAGCGAGGATGATTTTTTCCCAGCCAACCAAGCCCCAAGGGGGCTCGCCTTGGGCAGGAAAAAGCAATCCGCTACCTTTGCTGCGTAAAAACGGAAAAATATTTTCACCTAAATAAAAAAATGCAGACCTCACGGCCTGCATCCCTTTTCATTTTGTTTGCCGGGCTTTATGCAGCCAAGCGGATAAGGATTCATTAAACGGTATCATCTTCGGATTTTTCTCCCTTGGAACCGCACAGACGGAAAATCTCATCCGTCACCTCGCCCGCCAGCCTGGACACCTCCTTCAAAAATGTTTCCTGGGCGAGTTTGCCTTGTTCCATGTCTTCCAGTTGCGCTTCCCAGCCGGAAGTGAGGGACGGATCGGCAATCTTCATGCCGCGTACCGTCTCGTAGATATACAGCCCTTTGCGTGTGGGAACGATGTATTTGCCCGAATAACGGATGTATTTGCGGTCAAGCAACGTGTGGAGAATAGCCGCACGGGTAGAAGACGTACCCAGCCCGGCCTTTTCCATATATTCCACCAGCTGCGCATCGGTATAGGGCGGTGGCGGCAGGCTGCGCCGGCGCACCAGGCTGCATGCCGGAACCGGCAAAGTCTCGCCGGCGGAAATATCGGGCAGGGTCAGGAAAACGGCATCTTCCGGGGCAATGTCGCCCTTTCGGCCGAATATGCCGTGCCACCCTTGTTCCACTATCCGGAAAGTGTCTGCACGGAAACGGAGTGCCGCACATACGGCATCTACCGTAGTACACTCCACCTTGCAAGGAGGCATGAAGGTTTCAAGCATCCGTCCAACCACAAGCAGGTAGACCTGCATCTCGCGCCGGTCAAGTTCGAGCCTTCCGGGACACACTCCTGTTGCGATGATGGCCGGATGGGCAGCGCTGTCGTATCCGACAACATGTTCCGGCAGGCACGTAGGGTCGATGCCCGCTTCCTGTACATAAGCTTTCAAACCGTCCCAAGCCAGCATCTTTCCCATAATGTCCGGCAACATGGCGGCAACGTCAGGCGACAAGGTACGGCAGGAGGTGCGCGGATAAGAGATGAGCTTCTTCTCATACAGGCTCTGTGCAATGTCATGCACTTCGCATACTGTCAATCCATAATAGCGGCCGGCATCCTTCTGCAGTTCGCCCAGACTGTACAGCGCAGGCGGTGGAAGTTCCTTGACCCACCGGGTGACGGTTGTGATGCGGAGACCTCCGGCATGGCTGCAGTCGCGATGGAACTCCCCGGCACGATCCCGGTCGTGAAACGTGTCCACGCTGCGCAGCTTGAACGGGATGCCCTCCTTGGCGGTACTGACATAAATGTGCCAACTGTCTGAGGCTATGTGGTTCTCCCGGTCCCGGTAACGTCCGCTGATTGCGGCCAGTACGGGGGTCTGCACCCGTCCCAGGGAATGGTTGCCCAAGCCTGTCGCCCGGCAGAGCGCATAGCTCGCGTTCATGCCCAGCAGCCAGTCTGCCTTTGCCCGGCAGTCTCCCGCCCGAAACAGGCCGTCGTACATTTCCAACGGCTGCATACGCTTCATGCCCTCGCGCACCGCCTGCTCCGTAAGCGAGGAAATCCAGAGGCGGAGTACCGGCAGGCTGCATCCCAGATATCGGTAAAGCTGCCGGAACAGCAGTTCACCCTCGCGCGAAGCATCCGTGGCGGCAATGATGCGGGAACATTCCGGTAACAATTTCTCGATGACCTTGAGCTGTTTGACCGCATTGATGTCGGGAATCCAGCCGTTGTCTGTACGGACATGCTTGACCATCAGCTGGAAGGGCCGGGGCACCAGCGGAAAGTCCTTCCGCTCCACACGTGCCTTGCCGTAGTCTTTCGGCATGGCCAGGGAAAGCATGTTTCCGAAGGTCCAGGTCACTATGTAGCCGCCTCCTGCCATGTATCCGTTCCCGCGCTTGTCCGCGCCTATGATTCTTGCTATTGTCTTGCCCACTTCGGGCTTGTCTGTCAATATGAGTGTATGTTCCATTTTATTTGTTATTGGTGTTTCCCCGTGCCTGAAGCACGGGGAAACGGGTTTGACCATCGTTATTCTTCAAAAGATCCGTTATCAGGGCTGACCCCGTTGATTTCCATGAGCGCATTTCCGTCCGTACTGCGCACGAGGCGGATGGTGGCATCCATCGTCAGGTCGATGAGGGCCGTTCTCAAATGGACGGACAGGACGGCTGTCTCCTCTCCGGAAAGGAGCGGATCAAGATTGCCGCTGTCTTCCAGTTGCTGTCTGCTGATTCCGAAAGACTGAAGCCGTGTCCAGTCCATGTCGGTTTCTGAAAAAATACAGTTGCTTTTCTTTCCCATATTGTTCTTGTTTAGAAGGGTTCGTGAATGAATGATGTTTCTGTCAGACTGCCTGTTTTGCACTGCGTTTCTGTTGCTGGGACTGGGTGGTCTCAGCCTGTGCCGCGTTTCGTGAGATGTTCCGTTTCCGGTCCGGATTTTCCTGGTAGAAATTCAGGATGCCGGTGCTCGGATTGACTTTGGCATAGGAGGAAAACTCCTTTCCGTTTTTTCCTTTCAGGCCGGAAAGAAGCACCGCCTTGCCGTCCTGCAGGTCCGCCCGTTCCTTGGCCGAAAGCACTTTGCCGTAGACTTCCGCAGGAATCCTGGCTTCCTGCTGCTCGCTGAATCCGTCCGGCGTGCGCGAATACTGCGGATACCCGTTGTTCATGTTCAGGCGCACAAAAGAGGAAAACTCCCTGCCGTCGCGTGAAATCATGTTCTCCAGGAAAACGGGCTGGCCTTTGCGCAATGCCTCCCTGTCTTCCGGTGTCAGGCGGACTTCGTTGATTTCTTTCGGGATGTAGATCTCACCCGTTTCCGGATTGTGGCGCGTGTACTTCAGCTGGCTGGTTTCCGGGTCCTGTGTCACAAAGGACGAGAATGTGGTTCCGTTGCTGCGTTTCATATCCTCCACCAGGATGGTGTGCCCTTCGCTGAGCATCTTGAGCTGTTCGGGCGAGAGCTTGACGCCTCCCAACGTCTGCTGGTTGAACACCTGGTCCTTCGGGAAAATATATTCGATGCCCCTGCGTTCCGCGCTGTACTGGATGGTGGCGTTAAACTCCTTGCCGTTTTTGGACGTCATGCCGTCCACATAGACGGCCTCCCCGTTTTTCAGGCGGGCAATCTCGTCAGGTTCCAGTTTCACCCCCTTGATTTCATCCGGAATGAACACATGCTCCTGACGTACCGCCACCAGTTCGTTCGTCACCTTGTCCAGCGAGACCAGGCAGGGTTCGGCATTGCCGTTGTTCCGGAAGTCCAGGTTTACCACACGCCCCAGGTTGCCCGACTCACGCAGGTTCCTCTTGTCCTCTTCCGTAAAGATATGCCCGAAATAGGGGCGTTCCAGTTCCGGTTCCCTGCGGATGCCGTGAATGCCCAGCGTTACCTCGCCGTTCGGGTTGCTCATGAAGGAAAGGCGGGCATCCATGCGGACGGTCGCCAACCCGGGCAGGTTCAATGACAGCTGCACCAGCTTGTTGGTCTTGTACCCCTTGAGCATGCCGTCAAGCACTCCCATACGTTCCAGCATATCTTTGGACACTCCGATATTTTTCAGCCCTTCCCAGTCTATCATGTTCTCGTTATACCGGTAGGACGGTCCCTGTGGCTGTTCTTCCTGTACGGGCTGCTGCGCCTGCTGTTGCGCGGCCTGCTGTACTTCGGTGTGCTGTTCGGCATACTGAGGCGCTGCCGCCGGCTGTTCGTTCACTGTCTGTTTCTTTGCCATTGTCGCATCTTGTTTTAGATTCTTGTTTTGTTCCTCCTTCTGCTTTTTCGGACGGATCTCGTAGTGCTTGAGGAACTCTTTCACTGCATCCGTCTGTTTTCCTTCCGCCAAATCCTTTATGGCCTGCCTGTTACGCTTGTAATCCTGAAAAGTCAGGCGAATCAGGTGGAAGTGGGTCGGTTCACGGAACTGGCTCCAGAAATTCTTAATGAAATTTTCGAGTATGCTCGAATTCTTGTCGAACTTCAGGAACTCGTTCTCATGCTTTTCATCAGCAGGCACAGTCTTGCAGTTGCCTTTTTCATCTGCCTCGCTGACTGTCTGGACACCAGCCTTCGGGTCATTCTTATTGTGGACCATCAGCAGTTCGCTGACTTGCTCCACATAGGGCGCGGACTCTGCTGCCGGTTTGGCGGCAGCTTTGCGGGTACGCTTCGTTTTGGGTTCTTTTTCCATTTCTCTTTTCTGTGTCATACGCGTCGTTTTTAGGTGTTAACGGTTTGTTTTGACACGTCAAAAGTAGATACATAATTTGGATAATCCTTTGATTTTAAAGAAAGTGGCATTACATGTCATCAGGTGTCTTCAAATGTCAGGAAAGAGCATGGAACAGACCGAGAAAAGGGAAAAATGTGGGTGAAAAACAATTGCGGATGAAGCAAAAGAGAAATAAGGGAATAGGAACGAATAAAGGGAAGGGCAGATGCTGTACGTAGCCAAAGCCATGCAGAGCAGAGGGAGCTGGAAGCCCCCTGTAAACTTTAAGATACCGGATGCCCAACAACGAAAGTAATGTATAACTGGAGAATTTCTGTTAGTTTGAAGACTGGTGTCAAAAAGCAGGCCTCTGCCTGTTGCTCTGAATCATTCATGCGTCGCGTCGGTCGCAGTTTTGCCCCTGTAATCATTCCTTAATTCCGTTTCCGGTTGCCGCCGCGTTCTTTTTCGTGAGAATTTTCCCGGCGAAGCCGGTTATGGAAAATTTTCACGAAAACCGGCGGAAACGCGGCTGGCAAAACGGAAACGGAATTACCTTTGATGGAAGGGGGAAAATTGGAATATCCTCTATATTTTATTGATTTGATATACCATAGCGATTCATCTTTTTGTACAGTGTCGGGCGGCTGATTCCCAACAATGCCGCTGCCTGGGTCAAATTCCCGTTTGATTCGGCAATTGCCTGCCTTATCTGTTGTTCTGCTTGCTCTTCTTCCTGTAAGAGAGACTGCATTTTCTTACTATTCCTACCGACTTTCATTGTTTCCGGTCCTAAAGTCGGGGTTATCTTCAAGTACCTGGAAGAAATACATTGCCCTTCACTTAGCACCACCGCTGCCTGAACCACTTGTTTCAATTCACGCACATTGCCCGGCCAGCTATGTTCCAACAACATTCTTTTAGCCGGCTCGTCAAAATCAGAAACTTCCAGCTGCCATTTTTCACTATATTGTCGCCGGAAAAAATCAGCCAACGGAAGAATATCTTCAGGGCAGTGGCACAGCGCAGGCACCGTCATCGTAAAGTCCTGCAAACGATAAAGGAGGTCTGCCCGGAAACGCTTTTCCGCCACTGCCTTGTGCAGGTTTTCATTGGTAGCCGCAATGATGCGTACGTCTGACCTCCTGTCCTGTCCGCCTCCTACCGGCCGATACCTGCGTTCTTCCATGGCACGTAACAGCATCTGCTGTGTCTCAAGCGGAAGATTCTCCACCTCATCAATAAACAATGTGCCGCCATGCGCTTCCTGGAAATATCCGGCCTTTTCTTTCAAGGCTCCTGTAAAAGCCCCCTTAACATGACCGAAAAAAGCGGATGCGGCAAGTTCTTTGGGTAACATACCGCAATCAACTGTCACATAAGGCTTATTGGCCCGCAAACTTTGCCTGTGTATATTGCCGGCCAAATGTTCCTTTCCGGTTCCCGTTTCCCCCCAGATAAGCACGGACATATCCGTAGGTGCAACCAAACGGATGTAATGGTACAATTCATTGAACGCTTTGCTTTTCCGTTCGTATATCACTTTGGAAAACGATAGATTCCTGCTCCTTATTTTTTCCATTACAGGCAGCAACTTGTCTTCTATCAACGGTTTCAGTATATAGTCCTCGGCTCCTAACTTCATCGCATGGATTGCCGCATGTATATCCTCATACTGTGTCATGATGATAAAAGGTTGGGAATATCCCTGTTTCCGCATCCATTCCAGTAAAGATGTGCTTTCACCGTCCGGCAATCTCAAATCGGCCAAGAGGGTATCTTCTTCACCCAGAGAAGAGAGCATAAATTTTCTTGCCTGCGCAAGGTGATGGATTTTTACTGTTTTCCATCCCGCCTTTTGCAAATAACCACAAATATAATCGCAGAACAATATGTTATCCTCTATAACTATCACCCTCATAAGCCTGTATAGTTTGTTGTGCCAACTTAATTATTTCTCTTCCTTTATCTATTATATTTTGAAATGCCAAAACAAGCTCCTCATGCGTGCATTCCGGCATCTGATGGAGTTTTTCATACATTTCGCGTAGCGATTTGGCCGCATGGATCATTTCCCAAGAACTGCTCAAATGATGTATCCAATCGTTCAAAGCCTTCCGGTCTTCCTTCTCCAAACATTTCCTCATCGCATCCATATCATCACGTGTCTGGCGGATCAGCGTATCAAGCATTTCCCGTCCGTTACTACATTTTAATAATGCGTAAAAATCCACCCGCTCTTCCTGCCTCTTATTTCCCAGACATCCTACACATACCCGCATCAGTTCATCTGCGGAGAACGGCTTTCGCAAGCAAGCAACAAACCCAGCCTCAGACAAGCCGGAAATATCGCCTCCGGTTGCTGTAGCTGCGATGACCGGAATCGTACGTGAATTGCCGACATTTGCCATCCGCAATAATTTAAGCACATCAAACCCATTCATCTGTGGCATTTTCAAGTCAGTAATCAATACATCATAATTCTGGTATCGTAAGTGTTCGATCATGTCCCGCACGTTTGCGCACACGGTACATTGTACTCCCTGACGGATAAACATTTCCTTCATCATGGCCAACAATACCTCATCGTTGTCCAATGCCAATACCGTAAACGGAAGCACCCTTGAAATTTTTTCTCCGCTTTCCATAGGCATCTCTTCCGCTAGAGATAAAGGAAGCAAGAACGTAAAGCAAGTTCCTTTTTCCAGCCGGCTATTCAATTTTATTTTTCCACCCAGCAATTCCGCCAGCCCTTTTACGATAGCCAGTCCTAATCCGACTCCTTCCACGGTAACGGCATTCGGCAACCTTTCAAAAGCTGTAAAGATGCGCATCTGTTCTTCCTCACTGATTCCTGTGCCTGTATCTTCAACTTCCAAAGACAAGACTCCGCCTGAAAAGTCAGTTCGAAGGGTTATCTTGCCTTGTGAAGTGAACTTAACCGCATTGGACAATAAATTGGCACCAATCTGGAGAATCCGCTTCTTGTCGCCCACCACTACGGCATCACAGCCATTCTCCACCTCAAACCTCAATCCCTTTTCGATAGCCAAAGGCATAAATTCTGCTTGCAATGCATCGGTAATGCTTTGAATCCTGAAAGGAACCGGGTTCGGCTTTTCCTTATTGCTTTCCAACCTGAAAAAATCCAGCAGTCCGGCCAACATGGAAGCCATACGGTCTGTAACTTGGCGTATCGTCCTGATGTATTCCTCCCGTTTAGCCTTGTTTTCTTCTGTTAAAAGCAGTTCAATATTGCCACCGATGGCAGTAAGCGGCGTACGTAAATCATGAGTAACAGTCAGCATGATCCTTTTCCGGGCTTCAATCAAGACCTTGTTTTCAGAAACGGTCTTTTCCAGTTGCCCGACCGTTTTTTCCAGTTGTCTTTTATACCTATTGATACGTGCCATATCCCGATGTATAACTGCATACGATACTCCAAGCAGCAGCACCATGATTGCGATTTGCCCACTGGTAGTGGCAAAAGAACGCTTTTCTGCCTCAGCTATCCTGTCTTCTCTCTGTTTCAGTTCTTTCAAAAGTGTTCTGTCCATGTATCTGAGCATAGCCCTCAGCTGTCCGTTCAGTTCCCTGTTTTTTCCCGCAAGACTATCCGCCTGCCCTAATAGCCTGCGCGTGTATTCCTGTTGCCTATCTACAACATTTCTGTCCAAATCGTACAAGCGGGAAGCCGTAGAGGAAGGCCTGTCATTCTTCCGCTTTCTGAAGAGTCTTTTCCAAAAGTTACGCTTCTTATTACTATCATCCAGCATACTTTGACGAGCTATTTCCGGTATCTGCCGGGCAATCTTCCTGTCCATGTCCTCTTTCATACGTACCGTCACCATGTATTGCCCCATAAGTTGTTCTTTATCTTCCCATAATCTGCGGATGCTGTCAAGATGCGCATCGACCAACCAACCTTTGAGGTTGCACAAAAGACTATCAACAGACAGCCTTTGCCTATGGTAAGCCTGTAAGTCCTCCGTTTCCCATTCTATGAAAGTTTCCGAGAAGGAAGAAAGTTCGAGCATCCTAACATATACATCATGTATCTCCTGTTTACGGCTACTGATCTGTCTGACTTCCTGTTCCCTTACTTTGCGCTCTTTCCATTCATAAATACCTGTATATATAATACTTCCTATGATTAAAAGTATAACGGCATATCCTACAGCAATCTTTGCCAGAAGAGACCGGGGGTACAAACTGATTTTCATTTACATTTTCTCTTTGTTACTCATTGCTTATATAGACAAAAATCGGCCTGCAACAAATGGCGAAAGTTCTTCGCCACCACTTATTATATAAACCGACCAGTCGGTATTTATTTGCAAAGATAGACTTTTTCAAGGAATAAAAAAACAGATATCCATATCTAGTTCCTATGTTTTGAATTTCTACAAAAAGTTTTTGGGGGTGATGTATTCATTTTCGGTGTGCTTTGGATGATTTACTGGGAAGTTACCGCTTTCTTCATCAGGTCATCCACTATCTTTCTCACCACACAAGTGAAAATGCCTCAAAAATCATCCTAAAGTCAGCATACGACAAATTCAACATAGAGCATAAATAACAATTATACAGTATTTTAGATTGAGTTGTAGCTATAAGATTGAGGAATCAAAAAGGGAAGATACAGATGTGTCCCAGAAGTATTTTTCAGAGCGAACATAAGAAAGTTTTTCCAATAGAAGAATCGAAAAACTGCCGGCTAAAACTATATGCGTCATGTACAGCCAATTTATGTTCCCGTGATGCCTTATAAACTACTTCCAAAAGAAAGTTCTGTTCTTGAAACAGCAACTCCTGATACAAACGGGAAAACTCATCCATGTATTCACCAGCAGAAGATACAAATTGCAAATAATGCATCAAGCCGTTTCCTTTCAACTCCTCGGGGAAATCAGATATTGCACGTTCAATAGGATTCCTATACAAAAGAGTGAATTCATTCCAATTTTCGTGTGGGCTGGATGCCATTTCCGAGGTAAGCTTAGAAGCAGGGAAAAAGCGCAAACGGATGACAGCATCTACCAATTGTTTTTTAGAAGGGAAATGATGGATAACCGCCCCCTTGGACTTATGCACAGCCAAAGCTACATCGCAAAATGAAGTATTTCTTATACCTTTTGCAATGAATAGCCTGTATGCTTCATTGATTATCTTTCGTTTTAAGTCCGGATCCATTTTATAACTGCGCGTAACATTGAAAAATAGCACAGACGCAATCAAGACTCAAACAGCTAGTGGAAAAAGCTAAAGACGTATTGACGCACCTGTGCTATATGACAATGTATAGCGCAAGTCATCATATACCATCTCGTCTTTTTGAAATTTCCACTTTCGTTTGAAAGATGAATATGACACCTGTACTTAATGTATCAAGCTTTATTTTATACGAGGGACAAAGATAAAGTTTTTGCCGCTAATTTCCAAATTTAGACCACACTTAATAATACGGTTCCATAAGAAAAGCGTCCGCTTTCAGGTACTAACAGCAAAATTTTTTCACCGGATTTAAGTTCATGTGTTCTCCAAAACTCATCCAATGCCGCAAAAATAGCCGCAGATGCAATGTTTCCCACTTTAGGCAAATTGGTAAACCACTTACTTTCATCAATTCCCACCCCCACATTTTTCAATTCATTGATTATCTTATCATAGAAGAACATAGATGAAACATGGGGAATAACGTAAGAAATAGAATCCGGAGAAACACTGTGCATTTCCAAACAAGATTTGATATGTTTAGCCCAATATGGTACGGCTTTTAGGCCTAACAATTTAACATCCTGTTTTACAACAAAAAGAGAACGATCTATTCTTTCTTGATTACTAAAGACTTTCCAACTTTTTAACTCCCCATCTTCTCTTTTTTCTGCTCCCATGAACATACAGGTTGGAAGTTCATTGGCATAAGATACCATTTCTACCCACTCTATGCGTAATGCTTTCCCTGTACCAGGACTATTTTGGAGCAAAACTGCACTAGCTCCGTCACTAAGCATAAACCGTAAGAAATCTTTTTCAAGTGCCATATATGGTTGAACTCCAAGATCTGCACATTTTTCATATTCGATATCATAATTTTTAGACAGTAATGTTGCAGATGTCAACTCTGAAGTGCTACATATTGCATTCTTTTTTTCTCCAGATAAAATTCCCCAATATGCTACTTTAAAGGCCTGAAGACAAGATAGGCATATTCCTGAAGCCGAAAAGATTTCTAAGGGCTTCTTCTTTAACAGACCATGCACCATAGAAGCATGAGATGGAAGCATTTGATCTGGACTTGATGTCGCACACGATAATAACTCTATATCTTGATCTACTATAGAAGATTGCTCTAATAGTTTTACAATAGAGTAAACAGCCATTTCTGCATTCGTATGAGTAATCTTTTGTTCTTTCGTTAATGCATAATAACGCTGTTTAATTCCATTTTGTTTCAGTATTATAGGTTTAACTCTAGAATGTTGTCCAGTAATTAAACCTAAATAATCTTCCATGTATTCATTGAATACAGGGGCATTCGGGAAATAGCAGGATGTTCCCGTAATAAAAACATCATTTTCCATTACTATTTACTTTTAATTAGAAAATATAAAAAATAGAGTTGCTCTTTTAAAGCATTTATGTTCAGTCCATTTTTTAATGCATCTTGATACGACTTTCCTAAAAAAACTAATCTCATTTGCTGAGCAAATAATTCTATATTGCATGTGTTACGTATTTCACCTTTATCTTGTGCCCGTTTTAATATCGCTTTCAATTGCATAATTTCTTGACTTTCTATTTCATTAAGCATTTGATGAAATCCCGGATAATATTTTTCTGCTTGTAAAACCAAATTCATATACGCGCGTGTTCCATTGATTTGCGCTTCTGGCATAACAAACTGAGAAAGTCTATCCATAGTTTTCGCAATATTCTCTACATAATAATTTATATATTCCAATAAAGACATATCATAAATGCTATCAGATTGATGCTTGTTTTTCTGTGTATCTAAAATATACACATTAATAACGTCCACTAATAGATCCTTTTTTGTCGGATAATGATAAGAAGTACAGCCTCTTGTCATTTTAGTAATTTTTTCTATATCTTTCAGAGAAACCGTTTCATAATCTTCAGTCAGAAACAATCTAAATGCAGCTTCTCGTATCAAATTTTTTGTTTCTGTTCCTTTAACACTTTGCATACTTATAAATTTGTTTTGATACAAAGGTATGATTTCGGAAGAAGAAATTCAATAAATCTATTTATATTCTGCATTGTAATCATTAAATTTGGCAACATATACATTATTATCGGGTTATTATTCTGCTTTCTTTTCACTTTTTACTACTTTTGTCTTACACAAATCCGATTAGTCGGTTTGTAGGCATAGGAAGGCTCAAACAAAAGTGGAATTTTCGAATGAGACGTATTCCTATGCCTTTTTAAATGCAGTACCACCAAATCTTTGGCACATATCTCACATATTATCGTCACCTTCATATTATTAAACCGTCCAGTCGGTTTTGTTTTTCAGAACAAAAGTATAAGAATTCTTAATAGAAACAAAGCAAAAGCCGAAACAATTGTCACCTATGTGTTAACAAGTGTTTCGGCTTTACCCTAAATGCAGTGATAAATACTTGCTATCGCGGAATCATTTTGATTTTGACCGGGACTCCCTGGGAATTCAAGACACGGACCGGAGCCTTTTCGCTTGCCTTAACATAGAAGAGGAGATAATCCTGCGCCCGCTGAGACTCATAATACCCTCTATCCCGGTATTCGGCTATCCACTTTTGAATTACGGGAACCTGCCAACGGTTCATCAACACATAATAAGCGGCATCGTATTCGGAATCGCTCAGGAAAATATTCAGTTTTAAATAATCCCACCAAAAACGTTCTTTCTCTTTGCTGTGGGCATTGAGCGCAGCTATGCGAAGATTGTAGGCTTCGCCGGGGTCGTCTGAATAGTAATCCCATGCGAATACATCGGGCGTACCACCCTCCACATTGTTCCTATCAGGAGCAAAAGATTTCAAGGCCTCCAGCGAAGCATTGATTTGGCTATATGTGCTTGTCTCGTACTCCTTATAATAAGAAATGACATTCTTCAACCGGCTTGACGCGGGATGAACCAATACTGCCCGCGCCTTTACATGGCGTTTGGCATCGCTGCTTACTTTTGCCAACCGCTTCATAAAACCGGCTTCTGAATTTATCCGTTCTGCCGGATCCGTCTTTACCAAAGGGAAATCTTTATTGATTTTGCGTATATTGCGGTGCAGATAAGGCAAACGCAATGCCCCACACGCACAACAAATGGAAGCACGGAGAATCTGGAAAATAGGTGTACGGTCGCCTTGAGGCGCCACATAAGGAAGATCAGAGATGCTGAAAAGCGCTTCGCTACCGACAATAAGGGTGACGGAAAGCGACTCATTTTCTTTCAACTCTCCCGTAAGTTTGAAATCACGCTGTTGGACACTTACCCAATCTATGGGTTGCAATGCCAAGAGGAGAACACAAAAACTACCATTGTGCGGTGTGTAATCCACATTCTGCGGTCTGGACTTGGAGACCACCTCGTTGAGGAACCTAATTTTTTGACTATCTACCATAATTAAAATCGGTATTAAGTGAAACTTCGTATTAACGGTACAAAGGTAAGCAGCTATGCAGATTTGTCTGTTCCGATTTTCGCCGAAAACACTGCACAAATAAATTTTCTAAACTAAATTCTGCATCATGCAAAGGAAACCTGTACATCCGGTAAAATTCCGGTGATGTTGGAAACTGAGTTGACAGAGACCTTAACAGGTTGCAGCCATGCCAGTTTTTGTTTCAGTTTTTGCTGCCAAATGCCCATTCGTGCCCTGCGCTCCGCCAGATTGGCTTCGTCCCATTCGATACAAGCGATAATAGCCAGTTGAACACCGCTGTCAAGCAACCGACTATTTATCTGTGTGAAGAACTCTTCGTCATTTGTAGAAAAGCGTGCGGCACCTGTGGCAGTGGCAATCGAATCCCTAACCTTGACGGCAATCCTCCGCATCAATTCTTCGCCTCCGGCATTAAGCACTGCACGAGTGCTTTCATCGCGGGTATGTCCCCGATAGTTTTTGACTTCAATCAGAAATAACTGTTTCTCCTCATGAATGCCCATGAAATCTACCGCCTTTGTAGGCTTGAGAACCTTTTCCACCTTTCGGTGCGCGATATGTTCATCGTACTTGACGACCACCCAACTGGCATCTTGAAAACTGAAATTGATGCCGCTCTCCTGAAAATCACTCATAACTGCTCATGTATTTCTGTTCCAAATCATAGAATGCCGCATACTCCTCCAGAATCGGATTATTCTGTATGGCTGTGAGCGTATCGCTTTCTTCGACCGCTATACTGCCTTCTTCTTTGTGCAATCCGAAGAAACGAACACATACACCCGTGTGTTCCTTGTACTCAGAATACAAAGAAAGCATGTGTGTAAGCAAGTAATCATGTGTGGCGATGAAAATCTGCAAGCCACACTTCTGAAGTTCGCGAATGAACTCGGCCACTACCCGGATGAGAGCCGGATTGAGATTGGACTCCGGTTCGTCCCAAAATAAAATCGTTTTGGCATTGATTTCACCGTTCAGGATAAGGTAAAGGATGGATGCCAGTTTGCGCAACCCTTCAGCCACCAAGTGGGCTTCCATGTTTCCCTCAGCCGTCTGTATGTAAAAACGGCCGTTCATCTGAAGCACTTTGAAACCCAATTCACTCTCTAACAATTCGATAGCCGACTTTAAGGGATTGCCTTCTATATCGCGCAAAACGGGAAGAGCAAGCGAGTGCGCCAGATTGATGTAAGTCTGATCGAATGAAAGTTCACGTTTGCTGCTCAATCCTATAAACCCCTCAAACAGGGAAAACATCTCACGCGGCGGAATATAGATGAACTGGCACTCGCCCCATTTGTCGTCTCCCTCTATCTTGACTGTTGTCTTGGATGTAGCAGAAAAGCTGAATGCCAAATCCTTGTCATCCACAGCAACCTTTACAAATGCTTTACTTGCCACCATACTCTTGTTTACCAGATTGCCGATGAAATCCGGTTTGAAATAATGGGTGACGTTTTCTGCTAATGTGTATTCAAACTGTTCTTTGGAAGTAGTTTGCTTGGCAAGGAACTCATGACGTGCCTGCAAGGCAGAAGCTAAGCATTTGAGCACATGTGTCTTTCCCGTACCGTTTTTGCCAATAAGGACATTGACTCCATTGACAAATGAGAAACTATTGTCGATGAAGCTGGTAAATCCTGCTAATGTTATACTGTTTATCATTGAAACCTCTGATTAATAAAACTGTTACAAAGTTAATTGAAAAATGAAAAGCATCCAACTTAAATAAATAAAAAACGGAAAAACAGATATAGCAGGCATTGCTCTAACTAATCGTGATGTGGATTATGTAATTATAACTAAAATTCAGTGATATATATATGCTGAGAATGAGCATATAAGCATAACAATGTTTTTCAAAGACATCACTCACATAAGAGACATCAATGATTTTTATGGCGCTGGAGGGAACTTTATGTTGTTCCCTTTTTTAATGATGCAAGAGGAAGCTTCATCTTGAATTTTTTTTGTGATACGGGTATAATTTGTTTCTGTTCGTAGCTTTGAATCTGGTAATTCTTTCCAATCAAAAGTATGCTCTATATTAAAAACATTCTGTTCATTGGCTGAAGTAAATCGCATGGATGATTTTACATGGATACTACCCTCCGGTGTCCGGACATTCCAATTGAATTTTGGATGGAATTGTAACTTTGCAGCAAGACATAATCTTTCGACTGTTGCCTGAATTATACCTTTAGTCGTGTTTAAATCTTTCAGACTCTGGGAGTAATACCATTTGAATTCATCATAAACTTTGAAATCTAAAGGATTTTCAAATGGCTGGAATAACTTGTAAATTTCTGCACAAAAAGATGAGTCATAATCATTTAAGGATGCTGGAACTTCCTGATCCATTAAGACACGACAACCTTTGGCTCCTGCCTGTTCCAACTTTACAGCCTTGCTCACGGCATTGCCCAGCAGCATTTGTCCTAAATTGTTGTTATGGTCTTCAATAATATCCCCATAGGCTATTCCACCACGACATAAAATGCCATTCTGCAAACAATCCCACATGATAGTATGACAAGACAGTATGACATCCTTCATGTTTTCAGACCAAACGAAAGCACAATCGGACAACTGGGTGAAATTCACTTTAGGGTACTTATTCTGGCAGTTTGTCAATATTTCACGAAATAGTATCAATATATTAGCCGCAAATTCCTGATTCCCTGAAGTCTGAAAATGTTTAGAGACCTGCCAGATGTGAAAATCGTCTTCTGTAAGCTGGATTTTATTTTGGGTTAAAGCTGTAAATCCCAGTATATCTACATAGAAGACAAAACCTTTTAGATTTTTCAAGCTCATCATGATGTATCGTTTATAATCTATTAAAATCGTTTTATACAAAGATAGATTTTCAAATTTAAATGTGGAAGTACTTTTGAGGTTATAATAAAGTATTTCCACATTTTAAACTGGATATAGATAAAAACTGTTCGGCATTATAACGTATCAATTATATTTGTTTACACAGATAGCACTTCTGAATGAGATAACCTAATGGATGACGGGGTTCATTTGCCCTGAACATAAATACCTTTCCAATTTTCAAGGAAATGCTTTTCTGCCCACATGCTGTTGAATCTTTAGGGTGAACAAATGGAATTTGCCGTATAAAAGACGGCGTAGAAAACAGAATACGAAGGATTCCCTTTAGCTTTCGGAATCTGCTAGAAAGAAAAACCACCCCGAAAGGTGGTTCTGTTTATCCATTTTGTTTTTCTCTGAACTCCTTTAATTTCTTTTCAATAAATGCAAAATCGTTAATAGCTTTATCCTTATTTTTTGCTTTATCATATTTTTCTCGCCATTTTATAATTCCATACTTATAAAATTTAAAACCTTCTTCTGTTAAATCTTTGATCCAAAGTTCGGAATCATCATTAGCTTTTTCGTCACTGTTTAATATGATTCTTGTTGTAAAGCCATTATCTTGCAAAAAATGGATATAATTTTCAAAAAAACGATATTGTCGTTCTATATATTCTTTTGTTAGTGGTGGAATAGATTTTCTTTGTGTTATCCATCCTATTTTTTCTATTATAAAATTCTCATCCATAATGCTTTAGTGATATTTAACTTCTTTTGATTCTAAATCAACATCTAATCTTGTTGTTTTAATATTTGATATATCATAAAGTTTACCTTTTTTTCCAGGTTCTTTTATGTATGTTCCGCCACGCCGCTTTATCCGCTCCTCTTTAAGAGCCTGAAATGATTTATCTGCTGTTGAACTTGTGACCTCATAAACACCAATTACTTTTCCATTTTCTACTACTACAAAGTCAACTCTTCTTCTTGAACCTGTTACAACATCATAGACACTTTTTCCATTGGCATATTTTAAATACCTTTCGGATAAGATTTCAGCATTTGGGAATTGATTTTGTAGCCATTTTTTTGCAATGGTTTCTCTTTCTAATCCTGCGGCTTTGTTTGGAATTATTTCGAGTCCTAAAATATCTGTCCAACTATTTGTATCGTGAACATAACCATGGAGTGTTGGATTTCCACCAAATATTCCAATCGGATCTTGCGAGACATACATCCCGATATCTGGGTTGTAGTACCTGAATCTATTATAATATAGTCCTATTTCTTCATCCGCATATTGTCCTTGGAACCTGAACGGACAATCGAACTCCGTTCCCTTGTCAACGGCAAGCACTTTTCCGTAAATATCCAGTGTGCAGTCCCAGGTCTTGTTTCCCTGCCCGTCGTACATCTGGATAGGAGTACCCATGTAGTCGGACACGATGGAATACTGTTTATCGCCCTGTATCTTTGCCGCAGGTACAAACGTGCCCGCCTCGAACACCCAGGTGGTAATATCTTCTGCTGGTTCTTTGGGAGGGATGTTTCCCTCTTCGTCCGATTGTAAGCCAATGGCTTTGTAACTCCATTCGTGCAGCGGTACGTTGCCATCCCACACCCAGCGTGTGACCTTCCCGAAATACCGTTTGGCCGTGCGGCGCCCCAACGCGTCATACCGGAACTCCACCGGCCTGCCGTCCGGACGTATCACTTTCTTCAGCATGCCGTTGGACGCCCACCCGTAGAGCCATCCCGTGCCCGTAGCCAAGCAGCGGATGCCGCGCTCCTTCTCCAGGCGCTTGCGGTCATGAGTCACGGCGTTGTCCTGCAACTCCTTGAACTCGCGGAAAACGAGGTTGCCCTCGTCGTCGTAGTGGTAGAAACAATTCGGGTCTTCCAGCAGCCGGCCTCCCGCACCGTACTTGCGGTCTTTCCTCTCCGGCGTTTCAAAGAGGTTTCCCACGAAGTCCGGCACGCGGTATATCACGTCCGTCTCGGAACCGTCTGTCGTTTCCTGGCGGATGAGGAAGTCGAAACGGTCGTAATCGTAGCGCATGACCGTTCCCGTCAGCTCGTTCTCCTTGGCGAGCAACCGATTAGCGATGCCCCACTCGTAGCGGTACGCCCCGCGCTCGATGCCGCCCGACCGCACGGACTTGCGCACCTCGCGCCCGAAACGGTCGCGCTCCGTCCTGACGGTCACACCCCCGGAGAACGTGCGCTGCACCTCCAGCCCCGTGTTGTCACGCACCCAGGACGCCTGCCAGCCTTCGCCCGACTGCATGGCCTGCAAGTTACCCTCCCGGTCGTATGTATGGCGGATGTCCGCTCCCAGACTGCTGGTGATGCGGGTGCAGTTTCCTTCGCTGTCATACGTGCGGCTGACGGTATATTCTCCCTGTTTTTCCCCGGTGACCAGTCCTGTCTTCCTGTCACGGATGAACTCCAGCAGGTTCTCCGCGTTCTGTGCCTTGACGAGCAGGCCGTCCTTGTCATACGTGTAAAGGGAGACCTCCCCGTCGTACTGTTCCTCCTTCAGGATGTTATCCAGCCCGTCGTAGAGGTATTCGGTCCATTTGCCGCCGGGACGGTTCACCCGTGTGACTCGTCCCGCCCCGTCACGCTCGTACTCGCGGCGGATGCCGTCGAAGCCTGTCTCCGTAATGACCTGGCCCAGCCCGTCCAGCCCGAAGAAATAGTTGTCGCCCGCCTCGTTCCCGATGCGGCGGAGCTGCAGCTCGCTGTTGTAGCCGAAGGTGATGCGGTGACGCTCCTGCTCGCGGCTTTTCAGCACGCCCAGAGCACCGTAGGTGAACCTGACCTCACGGATGTTGTCGGCGGCATGGACCAGGTTGCCCATGGCGTCGTACTCGAAACGGTGCACGTTGCCGTCCGGCTCCTCAAGGCGGATGAGGTTGTCGGCACGGTCGTAGGCGTAGCGGGTGGCGTTGCCTTTCACGTCCACCGCCTGCACGAGCCTGCCCCTGCCGTCGTATTCCCAACGGCGGAACAGCCCGTTGGGGAACTGCAACAACTCAAGGTCGTACCTGTCGTTGAAGGTGAGCGTGTAAACCCGTCCCTGTCCGTCGGTGATGGTGCGCAGGACTCCGCCGTCGTAGGTGTATTCCACCGTCTCCCCGCTGAGCGTGGTGCGGCTGACGACACGGTCCTGTTCGTCATAGTCCCATGACAGCTCCCTGCCTTCCGGTGTGCGGAGCGAGGTCAGGTTGCGGTTCTTGTCGTAATTCAAGAACGTGTCCCCGCCGTTCTCGTCCGTGATGCGGACGGGCTGACCGAACTCGTTGTAGGCCGTCTTGCGGGTATATCCTTCGGGATTGACCGTGACCTCCAGCTCCTGATAGCCGTTGTACTGCTGGCGGGTAATCCCGCCGTTGGCATCCACGATCTTGTAGATGAGCCTGTCCTCTCCGTAGTAGTATTCGGTCTCGGCATCCTCGCCGTTGCGGATGCGGGTGCACCCCTTGGCGTAGCGGATGAAGTATTCCATCACGCCGCCGTCGCCCCACGTATGCACACACCGGGCATTTTCGCCCCTGCCTTCATATTCCCAATGGAAGGACATGCCTCCCTGGTTGGTGAGCTGCACGAGCAGGTGTCCGTCGGCATAGACGAAATGCTTGCTGACATCCAGCGCGTCGGTGGTCTCCACCATGTCGCCCCGTCCGTCGTACCGGTAGCGGACCAGCTTGACCTCCTCGTTGTCCTGCCGGATGGACACGCAGCATACACGGCCCAGCCCGTCGGTTTCCACTTTCAGGCGTTCGCCGCGGGAGGATATGATGCCCGACAGGCGTCCGGCGGAAGCGTACTCGAAACGGATGCGGAACCCGTCTTTTGTGGAAATCTCCGACACCATGCGGTATCCGAAACGGTTTTCCGGCCCGCCGAAACGGTATTGGAGCCCCCGGATGTCGGTGAGCAGGTAGCCCTGTGCGTCGAGTGTCCAGAGAAGCTGCTCCTTGCGGTCGAAATAGGAACCGCCGGGTTCCAGCACGGGCAGGAAGGACTCACGCCCGTCGGCGTGGCGGAAAAGGAACGCCTCTTCCTCCAGACGGCGTATGCCCAGGTTGTAGCTGTGGTGCCAGTTGTAGCCCAGCGGCCCGTCCACAGCGGCATCGCTGTAATAGGTGCGCTCCCAGACGATGGGGATGGGGCCGGGAAGCTCGAAGTCCACGTTGGTGTGGTACACCCTGCCTGTGGCGGCATCCACCGGCTCGCCGAACGTCTTGCACTTGATGGGCTGGAGAATGTCCGCCAGCCTGTTCTTTCCTTTCTGTCTCAGCCTGTCAATCAGTGCCTGGAACTTGTCGCCCAGCTTTTTCCACAGTTTCCCCAGTCCCTTGAGGCCGAATTTCAGGGCCAGGGCGAACATGTCGATGGTCGGCGGGCCTCCGACAAGCACCGGCTTGCCCGCCGAAGTGATGGTGGACAGCATGGAGGTGGGGGCCATCAGCGCCTTGCTTACCTTCTTGGGCTTGCCCTTGCGGGGGACGGTCGGTATTCCCACTATGTTGCAGGAGAGGGCCGGATGCGTCAGGGCGGAACAGGGGGCGCCGTCCGCCAGTACCGTAGAGCTGCCCATCCACATCTCGGACTCGGACATGCCGCTGACCAGCGGGGCGGAATGCAGGACGTAGGCCGGCAGGTGCACGATGCCGATGCCCGCCTGGGCGATCCACTGGCCGTGGACCTTCACGGACGGGGCCATGCCCTTGAGTATGCTGCCCGCCACGCCTGCCACGCCGCCCGCGGACGGGGGGATGGCCGTTGCCAGGCTTGCCATGAGGTCGGCCAGGAGGTCGTACACCTTGCCCACGTGCGGCACGGGCATGACGGGGGAAGGCGGCGTGACCGTGGGGTGCGTGTCGATCCCTACGGACAGGTCGCCGAACTTGGCCACAGGCATGCCCGGCACGGAAGGAAGAGCTCCTGCCAGACCTGACTGGAGCCTGTCCAGAGCCGCTTTCGAGGCCGTGAAAAGGTCGGAAAAGCCCCGTCTGACGCTGTTGCTATCAACGGCGTCAGCTATATTTTTGAATACATCTGACATAGTGAGAATTTTTTAGGATGTAAAAAGGAGAGTAGCTGAAGAGCCCCGCCGGACCCTTCAGTTACTTCTAAAAATACTCATTTATGCATCCTGTGCATAATCGCTGTTCCATTCATTTTCATCATCCCCCTTCGTTCCCTCCAGCTTGATGACAAAGCTCTTTGCCGGGAAATAGGGAGTCAGGTGAATGTCGAGGAAGATACGGTCCTTCTGCTTCGGGTCTCTCTCGAAGCGCAGGATCTTGAATTTTTCAATCAGGCGTCCGGGACCTTGTATGCTGTCCAAGAAATTGCTAATCTGCCCGCGCAAATCCCTTTCAGCCTTGCTGTTCCAATTTTCGAAGGCACGGCGGTTGAGAAAATCCATCAGGACCTTTGTCACCCAATCGAACACACGCACCACCGAGTAGGTCTGCAAGCCCAGATTGTCACCGTTGAACAAGGTCTTTGCCGAGAAAGCCATGACTTTGCCGTATTCCTTTACCATCGGTATCAGACCAATCTTTTCTATTTCGGAGATTTCGCTCTTCTTCAGGTTGAAAGCCACGCTGTCCACCTCGCTCATAGAGCCGTACTTTTTTCCGGCAGTGACCTGTGCCATCACGGTTTTGTACACACTGCCAGCCAGTGCAGCCGAAGGTGGAATCAGCAAGTCCTCGGTTTCTCCCAATTCGGTATAGCGTCCACGTCCTACCAGATAGTTGCATGTCATGCAGACATTGGACTTATAGACATCGCCACCTGTCAGATTGGAATCGAAGAACATCTCAATCACATCATCCGGTTTTTCAAGGTCTGCAAAATCAGTGAAAATCATAACCTTGTTGTCATGCGCTATTTTTGCCCATTTCTCCACCACCTTGTTGGAACCCAGGTATCCGGGGATTACCAGCAGTGAATAATTGGTACGTAAATCCAAACGGTCATAGTTGGCACGAAGCTCGTCGGCAATAGCGTCGATAAAGAAAGAATTGTCCAAATCGGTAAGCTGCGCCATGGAAGCGTTGACAATGGATACGTTCTTAATCTTGTCAGCATCCGTATTCTTGTAGAAAAGCATGACCGTGCGGTATGATTTTTCCAATTGTTTCACTTCTTCTACCGCCTTCAGCTGATTTTGAGAGAGCAGGTCAGAGACGGCAGCAGACTTTTTCTGGCACAAATCCACCATTTCGCTGATGGACTTGCCGTCTTTCAGCATATCTATCCACATCTCAATCCTTTTTCTCAGTTCCTTACGCTCGTTAGCCCGTTCCCGGTCAGTAAGGAATATATTCCGGCGTGCCTTACGTTCCGGATTCAAATTCTGTATGCCGTCCACCGAAGATTCCAAGACGTTGAAACCTCCGAACTTTGCCAAAGCCTGTAACTCCGCATTCAAGTTTTTGGTTTGTACCGCAGCCTGCTGTTGCTGTACTGCGGTTTCCTTCTGTGTGTTCTGTTCGCTCATGGTTCTCATTCATTTACAGGGTTAGACTTCTCATTTTCCTTTAATTCGTCCAACATGATAGACAGTGTATTGACGAACGCCTTGCGTGTAGCCGGGTTTTCCAGAACCCGTTGCAGCACCTTGTTAGACCGTAACGACTTCTCCATCCTGTCAGCAAACTGTTTTTCCGCATTCAGCCCCGACAGGAAAGGACTCTGTTCCGTCATTTTCTTCACGGAGAAATCTCCCACATTGTGGAAACGGAAGTTCTCTTCAACAGGAGCCCCTTCCGCATCAGCGAACTCTATATCAATTTCCGGCTGGAAATGTGCAAAGACTTCGTCAATGCTAGTCAGACCGATGACCACTTCGGGAGCTACCGGTTCGTCCTTTGTCAATTGTTCAACCAATAATGTCCGGTTCTGTGGAATTTCCGCAATACCTTCGGAGGCATCCATTTTCACTTCATTTCCGCCTATTCCGTAATTTCCTAAATCCATACTTAATCTGTTTTATAATTAAAAAAATATGTTAGTAAATCTCACTCATCCGAAAATCTTACTTTTTCTTCTGGCTTTTGCCTGCTGCATGGCCGGACCCTCCACCAGTTGTTTCCAATCTTCTCCCAGCCATTCCTGAAGCTGCCCTTCCAAGACCTCCATATCAATCGGCGCACGTACCTGCCTGCCAGTGTGGAGCGCCAGATATGCCGCATAAGTAAACGTGGAGTTCCGTCTGATTTCTTCGGAAAGATAACTCCCGGCTGCCAAAGCAAGCAGAAAATACTCGAAAGCCTGATTCAGCTGGCCTTCCTCGTAGCGTAAAAAGCCACACATACGATAACCTTCCATGACATAGTAGGGATCTTTTTGTCCGATAGCTTTCTCCGCCAGTCCCTCATACAGTGCAATTGCTTCCTCCCGTTTTTTCTCTGCCGTCAGGACAGCCGCTTTCATGGAAGTTGCCATTTTCCAGTAGCTATATCCAGCCGCTTCGCCATTATCCATCGCCTTTTCCGCTTCCCTGATCGTGTCGTCGCTGTACTTTATGCTATGTTTGTATTCCCGAATCGCATAACACGCTTCAGCGGCGATGAACAGAGCGGACGTCAATATATTCGTATCCTTCAACTCCTTGGCTACATCCAGCAGTTTCCGGATTTCCTTGTCCAACAGTTTCCAATCCTGTTTTTGCGTGCAATCCATGACGGCACTCACCTGCTGTTTGAACCGGTTTTCGGGTGCAATCAGGTCATTGCCCGTATCGCTCCGTGCCATCCGGTTATGCAGGGCCGCCGCCATATCGAACTTGGGGCAGATATAAATTACAGCCGGCGATTCATCCAGATTGACACTTCTGTTTTTCTTCATGTCAATGGTCGTTAACCGGATTCCCTGCGGAATCCCTTCTTCCAAGACCTTCTTGAACCATTCGGTCCTGGAAAGCCCCCTTTCCTGTCCCAGAGGAAAATAGATGCAGAAACAGGCATTCTCCAATCCGGATATACATGCCTTGAAACGCAACATCTCTTTCCACAGATTGGCTGCCGTATGTTCGACAGACATGTCCGGGACATATTCTTCTTTCAACAGTCCATCGTGCCGCAAGGCCTTGATGATGTCGTATTTTTCCTCCACTTCTTCTGAGAACCAGCCGGCATATTCCTGCCATAGCTGTTCGGTGTATTCATCACCGCTTCCCTCATACGGCGTCTCAAACCGGAAGAAAATATCCTCGAACTGTCCGACAGGCGAGCGTTCGATTTCCAAGAACCTGTCAACCAAATCCACATCGTTCTGTCCGGCAATCCATATAGCCAGTTTCCAGTCCTCCTTATCGGCAATATCCGCCCAATAATCGACCGCCTTAAAGTATTCCTGTACAACAGACGCAGATGCTCCCATATCCTGAGGTTTTATGAGTTGAACTTTATGATTCCTCCTGTTACCGCTACATCGGCTGTGCCTTCGATTGACAAGTTTGTACCTTTGACTGTGCCTTTCTGAGTACTCAAGTCATATCCTTTGGAAGCCTCCTGCTTGATATTGGTTCCACTGCTGCCGATTATCTTCTTTTCACCGCTGAGTATCATGTTCTCACCGCCTGACAACAGTGTAATGCTTTTCCTCCCTTCAATGGAAATCGTATCAGACTGCAAGCCGATAGACCTGCCATCCATGATAATAACCGACTCTTCTTCGTTGGTGACGGTCACCGTTTTCTTTGCCATGATATTAATCGTATCTTTCCCATCCAGAACAATAAGCTGTTTCCCAGTCTGGTCCATAATGGTGATACTTCCCGTCTCATCATCAAAAAGAATGGTGTTTCCACTTCGGGTGATGATACTTTTCAGTTTGTTGTCCTTGTCTCCGCCCTTTCCCGAGTCCTTGTGAAACATGGCTCCGGTTACATAAGGACGGTCCGGATTGCCGTGTTCATAACCGACCATCACCTGGTCCCCGACTTCCGGAACAAATACCCATCCCCGGTTTTTGGATACCGCATCGCTTGTTCCCGCATTAGGGCTCTGTACCCTGATCCAATTGGTCGTTTTTCCCTTTTTCTGCCAATCAAAGACAACCTTCACGCGTCCCTGTCCTTTTTCGTCATCGTTCTTCTCCACCGTTGCCAACTCAGGCAATGCCAACGGCATTTTCACATTGGGCACAGGGATATGTGTCATTTGATCCGGGATGCCGACAAAACTATTCATATAATGTCCGTCCCGATTCACCTCGTGGGTGATTTCAGTAATACGGAATTTCCCTAAAGGAGACAATTTCATCCTATCCGGAAAAGCCACGTCAATAACCTCTCCGATCCTGATCCGGCATGTTTTTCCGATCCCCTTTATATTCAAGAGACCGGCACCGGATGAATTTTTTACAATTTTCATTTGTTCGTCCAATCCCGCCTTGTCTGTGATATGCGGATTTGCCGCAGAAGTGGTGCGGGCGCTGTAAGCCTTTTCCGAACAGCCATGAGCAATGGACTGGAGGTCGTTCATTCCTTCCGGTTTAGCGGGCGTATCTGCCTTATGTATTTTGTTCTCCTGCGCTACATAATCGTATCTGGCAGATTTCCCCGGTACCAGATTGGCTACCAACCTTACTTCTTCCAAGTCCACGTCATACAAGATCTTCTTAGGGTCGTCCTCCTTGTCCGGCTTGCCAAAATAAGTTTTGGCGCCATCGTAATAAAACCATTCCCCATACAGGGCCGAAAGGCGATTCATAAAATCAAAGACACTTTCGTTGTATTGTGCCATGTAAGGGATAGGCAAATCATATTCAGGATTAGAGACCAGACTGACTTTTCCGTACTCCTGTGTCACTTCCTTTATAATGGCGGATAAGGTCTGATCCGTCCATGAGTCGAGTGTCTTGTTATTTTCATACAGTATAGTAGGGCTTGCTCCATGAATAGCCACTCCGCCCGTTTCGCCCACACTTCCAATCATTTCCACCTGATTGATAATCCCTTCGAAATCATAGCTTTCTCCGGTCTGCTTGTGGACGAATGAAATATTGGCAGTCTCCCCAATGTAATTGATGAATTTCTCCGGAGTCTGCTGAAAGGTGTTGTTAGGCGACAGATAGTTTACAATTATAGTAAACGTGTGATGCCGGTTGAAACCTTGATGAAGGCGTAAAGAAACGAATTTTTGTTCTTCCCCCTTCACGGTTACCTTGGTGGCTACCAAATTCAGAAAACTTGCTCCCATACTTATTAATATCTATTTAATTCCCATTTATTAATCCGACTGGTCGGTATGTTTTTGAGTGCCGAAATAACCGGAATTGGTATATTCCGGCACTCCAAGAATTTGACTAGAAACAACGGTTAGTTGTTTTCCGGCCAGTCTTGTACAAATGTAGCATCAGCCATCTTCACTGTTTGAGCAGAGATGGAGAATTTGATTGTCATTGGGTATGAGTTCGCTACATTCAGTGCCTCCTCGTACTTCACAATATACCCGTTCTCAAATACCAGTTCCTTCATCTTGGCATCCTCGTCTGCTTTCTTGAAGACGATGTTTCCGTTTACAGGCTGATACTGCTTGAACATTTTGTCCAGTACAATCGTATCCGGAGTTGATTCAACCTCGACATTAATTGTACCACCATAGATGTCAGATGCCGGACGACCCTTAGGATCCACATCACGGTTGAACTTGACATCCCATCTCAACACATCAAACTCTTTCGAGTCCGAGAACTTAAATGACGCTTTAAATGCCATATTCTCAATGTTTTAAGTTAATAAAAATGTTAATTCTGAAATTATCCCTCATCCATGACCGGTTGCCCCGTCATTTTTGACTTCTAATTTCGGTGCCCAATTTATGGCATTTTGCTGAAATAACAAAGCGTTTTAGGAAAAATTTTCGATTTTTCTCGAAAAAATGCCCTCAGGCATAAAAAAAACGCTCTAAAAGTAGCGGATTTTCGTTTTTTGCCTTATATTTGCGGTGTTCTCCTGCGCAATTTTAAATCTTATTGATTATGGATACAGGAGTTGGTTTCATTAATCTTGATGATTCTATAAAAATTGCGCTTAACATAGCACAGGCAGTGGCCCGTGAAAATGCAAATGAGTATTATACCCCTTCGCATTTATTGAAAGCCTTACTTCATAAGGAAGTAGGGCTAAGAGATTTTATTTTAAGTATAGGTAAGGATTTGGGCTATCTGGAAGAATGGGCGGATGTTCATATCGAGCAATGCCCGAAATCTACCCAGCTGTCAGAAATCAAGCCTTCGGAAAAGATTGGCAGCCTATTCCGTGCTGCCGATGATGTGCGCATAGAGCTAGGGCTGTTCGATATTAACCCTATATGTGTATTGGCTGCCCTGGCAAAGCCGGGAGTCGCCTTTTCGAGCGACCAGCTCAAATCCTTTCCCATACTGGAAAAGGATATCCGTTCCATATATAATAATGAGCCGTCAGGCAACCCTCCCGTTTTCATGACGGAAAGTCCTGTCCTGTCCCCCAATTCATCTTCATCTTCCTTTTTAACCAAATACTGTATGGACCTTACCGCTGCTGCGACGAACAGCCTGCATCCGGTAATCAACCGTGACCGCGAGAACCGCATGATCATGGAGATTTTAGGCAGCCTCAGCAAATCCAATGTGCTGATTGTCGGCGATGCCGGGGTCGGGAAAACGGCTTTAGTTTATGGGCTTGCGTGGGATATCGTGAACCATAAAGTACCCTCCTTCCTGGAAGGAGCCCGTGTCTTTGAACTGGATAATGCCTCACTCATAGCCGGAGCGACCTATAAAGGAGAAATTGAAGACCGCCTGAAAAATATCCTGAAAGAACTTCGCGGCATCGACAACGCTATCCTGTTTATTGATGAAATCCATGTATTGCTGGATAGCCGGCAAGGGAATTCGGGCGCCGGAAATGTGCTGAAACCCGAATTGTCGCACGGTAACCTGACCGTGATAGGCGCCACTACCATTGACGAATACCGTAAGATCATCGAGCCGGACCATGCCTTTAACCGCCGTTTTGAGGTGATACAAATCAATGAGCCGGACATGAAGTCCGCCATTCAGATGCTGCACTCCGTACAGAAACAGTATGTGGACTACCACCATGTAAAAATCAGCGAGGACGCAGTAGCCGAATGTGTGCGCCTTGCCAAACGGTATGTGAAAGACCGCCGTTTGCCGGATTCTGCCATAGGGCTGCTGGACATGACACTCTCCGCCATTAAAATGGTGAATGAAACAGGCAAGAACGATGCGGAAATCCTGCTTGGCCAATTGAACGAAATTGAGCAGGCGGAAAAGGAGCCTGTAGAGAAGGAAGAAGAACTGAGGGACCTGATATTTCTGATGCACAACAAGCTAAGCCCTATCCTGCTGGGAGTCATACCAGAAGAGACGAATGTCCAAGAATTGCAGAAGTATGAAGAACTGGCAGCTTATCTGAGAAACGCATTGAATGCCATTCTCCGGTTTGCCGAGAAAGAAATAGAGCAGGTGGAAGTGTATGAGGTTGCTGCCGTTGTTGCCAGCAAGACAGGTATCCCTATCGGTAAAATACAGTCCCAGGAAAAAGAACGCCTGCTCAATATGGAGGAGTATTTGCGGCGCAGGGTCGTCGGACAAGACCGGGCATTGAAGACATTGACAGACGCTATTCTGGAATCCCGCAGCGGTATGAACAAGCCGGGGCAACCTATCGGCTCCTTCTTCCTGCTAGGACCCACCGGAACCGGAAAGACCGAACTCGCCAAGGCATTGGCAGAAACACTATTCAACGACGAGAAGTCCATGATCCGCTTTGACATGTCCGAATTCAAGGAAGAACACTCTGCCGCCCTGCTATACGGTGCGCCTCCGGGATACGTGGGCTATGAGGAAGGCGGTATGCTGGTCAACAAGATACGCCAGCAACCATACGCCGTCGTGTTATTTGACGAGATAGAGAAAGCGCACCCTTCCGTATATGACATTTTCCTACAAATCATGGACGAAGGGAAACTGCATGACCGGCTGGGAAAGGAAGGGGATTTTTCGAACTCCATTATCCTGTTCACCTCCAATGTGGGAAGCGAGTGGCTGACAAGACAGCTGGAATCGGGCAATGTACCGACCACCAACCAGATAATGGAGGTGATGGGGCAGTATTTCCGCCCAGAATTCCTTGCCCGCCTGTCTGAAATTGTCCCATTCTCCCCTATCAGCGAAGATATCCTATTGAAAATATTCGATATACAATTCAACGGGGTCAAGAAACTACTGGACAAACAGGGTATCAACATCATCATCAGTGACGATGCCCGAAAGATGCTTGCCCATAAGGGATTTACTCCCAAATACGGCGCACGCCAAGTGGCCGGTGTAATCCGTAACTATCTGCGCAGACCCATATCGCGCCTCATTATCAAAGAGGAACTGTGCCAGGGAAAGACACTGGAGGTCGGCCTGGATGAACGAAACGAATTAACCTTGAATATTCACTCCTAAATTTTGTATGCACTATGTTTGGATACACAGTATTCTTAAAAATCGGCAATCTGGCAGCCACCTCGCTGACAGACATGTATAAGGACAGTTATCAACTGATAGGTTGTGAGTTCGGATTCGCCCAAGGGATAGATGTCAAGGGACAAGTGCAGACGGAAGTCAAGGGCGGAACCTTTTATGTGACCTATCCCCACCTGCCCAACCGGGACATGATCCAGTGGATGCTGGATGCGCGCAAATATCAGAGCGGCGCCATTGTCGTGCACGACAACCAAGGCTCCGCGCTTGAGAAGATACTCTTTGAGAAAGCAACCTGCGTGGATATGGAAATCAGCTATATCCGGCAGGGTAAGGGCTATATTGCGACCAAACTGACCGTACAGGCACAGAAACTGATGTTCGGTACAGAGGAATTTGAAAACCAGTGGGTACTCTAAAAAAGATAATGCTATGGGACTCTTTAATTTTCCACAAGTGGACAGCGATGTGAATGTCATATTCTGCATTGACGGCGACGAATATGCGGTAGAACAGTTCAAGATAGGTTTCCACCAGCCTGTTGACGGAAACAAGAACCAACCGGAAGGAGAAGTGCGCGGAGGGCGAATCATGATTGTCCTTTCGCAAACGGTGAAAAGCAATATCTACGGATGGGCCATCAAGCCGTGGGTAAAGAAGAACGGGGCGGTGCTGTTCAAGACCGGTACGTCCGGGGTGATATTTGAGGTGGCGTTTACAAATGCGTACTGTGTCAATCTGAGACGAGTTATAGAGGCTTTGGGACAAGGATTGTCAACTACTCTAATTCTATCTCCTGAGAGTGTTAGCGTGAATGGTATTGAATTTGATAATAGATGGGTAAAATAACTATGCAAAGAAAAGATGGAGCAAATATTATTTCATTGGATCTATATGCTAATTTATTGAGTAATGGAGATTTATATGAGGGATATGTTGAAAATTGCGGTTATGCTTTTTATGAAAATGTTCCTGTTCCAACTAAAGATAATAAGAATATAATTTTTTATGATTCATGCTATGTTTGTAAATTGGATATTTCTCCTAAAGCATATAGAGCGAGTTCTAAACTTTATGAGACAAATTTAGAACAACAAGACGATTCATGGTTTACTCCTGAAAATATCCTAAAATCAACTTCTGCGTTATCTTTAGTTATTGTAGCAGATGATGTTACAGGAGTAGGGACTGTAGATGATGTGTTACTTCCATTTGTTTGGGCTGGTGGTTGTTTATGTTATATTGCTGCCGTTATATATTATAAAAATGTAGGAGATGGAAATTCTCATTATCCTGGACCATGGTGTGAAACCCAAATTCCTAAAACTCATTATACAATGAGAGAACCTATTCCAATACAAAATCCTAAAAATTTTTCAAATGGAGGAGGTAATTATTTCTTGCCAGGATTAGCTTATGCAATACAGGATTACTATAAAGTAACTTCTATAGATACAACTAAAAATACTTTTATAGAAAACAATGTTGATTATAATAGTAGATATAATGAGCAGAAAAAAAATAGAAGCGAATATTCATATTTTAATTCCAAGTCACAAAAGGTGGTAAAACCTTCGGTTATCAATAAATTTAAAATAGCAAGAATAATAGAACAACTATATTCAGAAGCATTAGTATTGCCAAAAGATAATACGAATGTTGTACAAAAGGAACACTTTGAACAAATATTTCCAAATAAAAGATTAAAATGAGAAAAAATATATTATATAACGATTTAAGTAATGTATATGTTATCATTCTGATATCATTAAATTTATTGTATCCATATACTTTTACAGGAGAGGTGTATCGTATATTTCTATTGCTAGGAGCTATTGCTAGTTTTTATACGTATCAAAAACTAAAAAAAGAGAAGAATGATGATTGGATTTACCGTTCTTTCTCAAAACTAAATAATGTGTTTTTAGTTGTAATGTTTCTCTGTTTTTTTATCGTATTTTTAAATACAAATATATTATACAATGTGTACGTTTTTCCTTTTTTTTTAATTTTAATAGGAATGTATTTAGGGTTTATCATTACTCGTATTTTTATTATCAATTTAAGTTAATTCAAATATGATACAATATAAAACATTAATTATTTATGCAATCTCTAGTGACCCATCAAAGAAGCTATTTGAAGAAGAACTGGAGAAATACGGACTGGAACGGATAGGAACGCAAGACATCTTCGCCCTCCCCTTGGAGGAATACCGGACGAAGGTGCAGGCATTCAAAGCCTACCTGCGTGCCTACGCCCGCAAGCATCTGGACAACCAGGACACGGTACTGTTCGTGGAGTCACGCATGAATGAGGAACGGACCCTGACCGCCATGCTGCAAACCAATCTGACGAGTGAAGAAGAATAAAAAAACATAAGGATATGAGTGCACAATCATATATCAAGTTCTGGACCGCCGAACCCTCGGAGCATGAAGAAGTGCAGGCATACGACCTGCTGAGCTTTGAGTATGACTTCGAGAAACAGGCCCGCCCGAACGGACAAGTAACTGGCGAGACACACGGAGGCAGGATGCGGGCAAGCATTGCGGGATTCCCTGCGGAAGAACTGCTGGAATGGATGTTCAATTCAAGAATCCTGAAAGACGGGGAGGTAATGAACACTTCCGGCTTGAGCGGTGCGCCCAAGGAAGTTATCCGTTTCAGAGGCGCCCAATGCCTTGAACTCGACGTGCATTCGACAGTAAAAGAAAGCCGGACTTCGCTATCCATTCATTTCAGGGAAATGGAAGCCGGTGATTCGTGTCACTTAAACTTAAAATCATGAACTGGTTTACCTCTTTGTTCAAACGAAAAGACGCCGCCGTACCGGATGACCGGTACGTAATGCGGCTGACTGTCTGCCACGAGACCTACGCGGTAGAGGAGTTTGACCTGAAATTCAAGCGCGATACCGACCGCGACGGACTGCCGGAGGGTGAGGCATACGGCGGCTTTGTCACCTGCACACTTACCGGCATGCCGGGGGACGGACTGCTGAGATGGGCCTCGTACAGCAGGATGTACGAGGACGGAGACCTGCGGATTTACCGGAAAGACGAACCCGACCAGCAGGCCGCATTCGCCCTGCGCTTTACGGAGGGCAACTGCATCCGTTTCCGGCGAAGAATAGACCATAGTACCCATGAGTGCAGCATCGTCCTGCTGTTTGCCGCGAGAACACTGAAATTTACGAACGAGGAATTTGAAAACGAATGGTGCTGACGGATATGGAAACGAAATTTTGCAAACTGCCTTTGGACTTTGAGGCCCTGCTGAACGAAGATGTGGGAAACAACCATCTTGCCTCGTGCAACGAGATTGATTCGATTGACCAGTTCATCGAGTTGCTGATCAGTACGGCTCCCGGAGAGCATACCTTTGACAAGGAGTTCGGCTGTGAGATATTTTATCTTGATTTTGAAAGCATTGTCTCCCATACCCGTTGGGAAGGGCAATTCTCAGAATACATTACGAAGGCAATCACCCGATACGAAAAGCGTCTTATGAACGTATATGTACGGGTCGCCATAGATGACACGACCCGACAGGTCAGTGTGTCCGGCACTTCGACCATAAAAAAACGCGTTCAGGTATATGTGTATGGCACTCTGGTACACACAGGAGAGAAGCGGTGCTTTTATTATGTGATTTATTTAGGTCCCATTTCAACCCGATAACAAGGTATATGAGCATAGAGAAATATAACAAGGAACAAATCAGGAACCGTATGCTAAAGTATGCTGCGACTTTCTGGGGAATCAAAAAAGCCGAAAATTTTGATCCCGTCGTCAAGCTCCTGCTGGAAGCATTGGCCAATGAAATGTATATGCTGGGAGAAGATTTTACCGCCATTGAAACAAGGCTGCTGGAAAAGACCGCCCGGATTCTGACACCAGGTATCCTGACCTCCCCCTTCCCCGCACACGGCATCGTACACGCTTTTCCCATTGAACCCGTTTATCTGATCACCCGGGAATCGGGCATGTATTATGAAAGCGACTCACTGATCCGGAAGCTGTCGACAGGAAGTATTTCGTTTTATCCGGCATGTGATACACTGCTACATAGAGCCGACATAAGATATATGGTCTGCAATAGTCTCCTGTACCGGATAGACCATACCCTGGAGAAAACCATGATTGCCCGTACGGAATCCAAAATGACTCCGCGTACCGTTTGGCTCGGCCTGGCTGTGGACGAATCCATTACCAACCTTCGGAATTTCTCTTTCTATCTTGATTTTCCCAATCTTACGGAAAGCTATGAATACCTGTTCCTGCTTCCCTGTACGGAATGGTCCGTCAAGGGAGAACAGGTTGTCATGCAGCGGGGAATCTACGAAAAGGACGATATACAAGATAATCCCTTCCGTGCATTTTTCCAAAACTATGATGCGATGTTCCTCATAGACAAGGAAATCATGGAAATCTACAATAAACATTTCCTGAGCGTCCGGCAGTCTTTCCCGCTTGATGATTCCTGCAAAGAGACATTGCCTGAAGAACTGCATCCTTGTTTCAAGGAAGCCGTGCGGGAAAAGATGCAGGACAGGCTGGTCTGGCTAAAAATACAATTTCCCGCCCATTTCACAGCTGAGGTTATGGATGAATTGCAAGCGGGAATCAATATCGTGCCCGTCGAAAACAAACTGTTGCGTGAACAAGTGAGCACCCTTGAAGACACTTTCAGGGTGATTCCCCTGCGGACGGAAAATCATGAATCCCTGTTGTCCGTACATAGTGTGAAAGACTCGGACGGGAAAAGCTATCATGAGCTTCTGTACCCGGAGGGAAATTCCAAGGCGGGCTATGGCACGTATTCCATCCGCAAAGGAGGGTGCGAACGGTTTGACTCCCGTTCTGCCAAAGAACTGCTATGCTATCTGCTGGACCTGCTGGATGATGAGACCCATGCATTCGGTTCCGTTTCGAGCATCAAGCTACAGGCACTTGCCACCCAAATGGAGCAACTGGTGGCACAAATGAAACAAACAGCCGATAACATGAATGAGTTCAGAGAGACGCCCTACTACCTGATGATCGACCAATTGACCGGTAAAGGCCAGGTTACCGTCAAATACTGGACCACCAACTGTGAGATAGGAAACCAGATACAAGCCGGCGTGGATCTGTCGCCCAATACCAACACCTATCTGGAGCCAAGGACTCTTGCGCTTGTCAGCACCACCTATGGCGGCAAACAGGCTCCCAAGAACCGGGAACGCATAGACATTTACAAATACGGTTTCATTTCACATGGCCGTGTATTGACCCAGAATGATATTATCAGTTTCTGTAAAAAAGAACTCGGAGAGCTGCTGGTACGTACAGAAATTAAGAACGGAGTGGAAATCAGCCCGATGCCCAGTGAAGGACTGATACGGACCAAAGAGGTACACTTGATTCTCAAAGAAAAGCTGGACGACCCGTCACAGGAGAAGCAGATGAAAGACAATCTGAGAACCAAGCTTTCAGCCTGTTCGCCAGATACATTCAATTACCGGATATTCATCGAATACAATAAAGCCTAAATAACTTATAGCATATGGACCCAGTTACCCAACATCTTATTTCATCGTATCTGCTGATGCCCCTGCTTACCGTAATTTTCGGGATAGCAGCCTATTTCGTCGCACGGAAGAACAGACTATTGAACAACAAGAGACTGATTGTTTATCTGCTCGTGTGCAGTATCGTGCTTGCCCTGCCCGGCCTGTCCGGATTTATGGACTACAATTTCATGCCTTATATCTATATCCTGCTGGTTATCCTATACTGGATTGGCGGGTATTACAACCGATTTGTCTTGCGCAAAGTGTTTTCTTCGGGCAAGGAGATGCCCTCTTTCGGCATACAGTGCCTGATGACAGTCACGGTCGTGCTGTTAGGTGCCGGAATTTTTTCGGTCGTCTTCAACCTCTGCAACGAACTTCAATACGGGGTATGGGCTTCGACCTGCATACTGCCTTTTGTATTTCCCCTTCTATATACCCAGACGGTAAAAAGCTATTTCGACATACCTGTAGAAATCTATAAAGTGTGGAAATACTCGGAAGAATACGATTCAGAAACCCTGTATATCAACCGCGAACGAAGTATCGTCATCGACGTGGACATTTTCCGCAGGGTAGACGACCCAGTGTCGGAACGTATTACCGGCAAGGCCTCCGATGATGTCATTTTCGGGCAATGGTTCCAGCGCATGATTGATGACTGCAACCTCAAATCGCCTTCTTCGCCCATTGTTTATCAAAATGAAGGCGGGGCATATTATGAATGGGTATTCTATACCAAATCCTCTTTTTTCAGAAAGAGGTTCTATATTGACCCGGAACTCACGCTTGCGGAAAACAAGCTGAAGATGCATGATGTGATTATCGCCAAACGGGTAGCGAATGAACTAGTAACATATAAAGAATATTAAAACGCAATACTATGGCAGGAAATCAAAATAAAAGGGGCAGCTATCCGCTTGTGAACTGGGCGGACGGCATGCCGGTCAAGAAGGAACACTTCGTCCAGCAGGAAAACCATTTTACGCACCGGCTGTGCGAATACCAGTCGTATCATCTGAACCGCACCAACTACGGGCTTTTACCCTTCAAGAAGGGGGAACCCGTTTCCGGAGATTTCAGCATCACGGAACTTGTCACGGGAACTTTGGAAGTCCGTCTGAAACGGTGCTATGCCATTACTTCCGGAGGATACCTGATTGATTATGACGCAGGAGACAATGATGAACTGACGGCCAGTTTCCATATTTCTGCCGATGAAATGGAAGACAAAGCCCTGCGATGGGACGTCATCCTGATGGCTGATCCGTTCGAGCACCGTCCTTCAGGTGTCCCGGATGAAAAGGAATTAAGTCCGCGGCAACCCAACGCATTGCCTAAATATGCGTTGAGCGTACTGCCAACAGGGCAAACCAACGGAGGCGAGCTAGGCAGGCACTTCCTGCTGATCGGTCGTTTGCGCAAGAACGGCAACCGCTGCGAAGTGGACGGTAACTTCATACCTCCCTGTACCAGCATGTCCAGCCATCCTGACCTGAAGAACTATTACACCAAATTCGGGCAGCTTGTCGATTCCATCGAAAAAGCCTCATTCGATATTCTCGCCAAGGTGGAAAATGCGGAAAAGCAAACGGCACTGGCCACAAACATCGGCATGTTGTGCCGCCATATCATGCTTTTCATATCCGACATTTATTTTTCCTACCGTAATGAAGGACAATACTATTCCCCCTTGCGTTTTCTGAATGTATTCTCCACACTGGCCCACCACCTGTACGTATGCCTGAGTTTCATGAGCAAGGAGGAGAAAGAAGATCTGTTGAAATACTTCAATGAATGGAACGGCATCACTCCCGGCGCATACGAAGGGCTGTTGCGGGAAAATTGCGGCTTGCTGTATGACCATCACAATATCCGCCAACTGATGGTAACAACAGAGCGTTTCCTATACCTGTTCAATGACTTGTGGACCACCCTCAGCCGCCTTGAATACATTGGCAAGCACAAGGAGAACATCGTGGTTGCCGAACGCTCCAGACACCCCAAGGAATCCAGCGAGACACGTTGGAACATATTGGACTAACCTGAATACCCGAAAAGTTATGGCAGAAGAAACTGACAAAATCGTATGTTTTGACGAACGCCCACATTCGTTCAATTTGCCGGACACCGATTTCAAGGCAGAAGTGGTGGCCAGCGGACTGAAAGAAAGCGGCTACGACGCGGAGCGCACCCTCATTTCCAGATTGGGGGACATACGGCGTGGCTTTTCGAAAGACATCCATGATGCCCACTCGGAATATTCCCAATACGACCTGACAGATTACCTGTATCTCTACGTGAACAGGCGGAGTATTTATGACACACTGCCTGAAGGCATTTTTCATAAGAACCTCTACCAGTCCGACAAAAGCTCCAAAGAGCAGATACTGGATGAAATCCGGATCCACCGGGACGAAGAGTTCTATGCCCGGCGCTTTTTCAAGCCTTTCGAGATAACCCTGGACTATATGCTGGTGAGTTTCCAAAACAAGGAACGACGTATCGATGAAATGAACGTACATCCGGACTTTGTAAGCATATTCTCCGACCAGTGGCCGGTGCTGAAACTGCTGCCGGTCCATCTGGCGATTATGCTTATCCGCATGCTTGCCTATATGGAACAGATTACCGTCAGTCCTTCCCAAATAAGCGAGTGCATGAGCATGCTGACCGGAGTGCCTATCCGCCTGCAGAAAGGTGAGAAAAGCGTGGTGGAAGCGGACCCGCATCTTGTCCCTAAACTGGGAGAATGCCTTTTGGGGGACACCATGGTCCTGGGGAACCGTTTTGCCGACGGCACTTACCAAATGCTGTTGGAAATCGGCCCGCTACCAGCACAGAAGATGGAGACCCTATTCTCCGATACCATTGACCGCCAGATACTCTGCGACCTGATGGACCTGTTCCTGCCTGCCGACAAAGAAATACAAGTCCGTTATATCATACAGCAGGAGGACGCCCAGTTCAAGCTGGGAAATCCAACGGAACAAGGAGCCTATTTAGGAATCAGCACTTATTTGTAACCCATAAAACACCTATCCGATATGAAACCGAGAAATAATACGGAAGTAAGGAAAGCCTATCTGAAATTTTCCTGTTACCTGACAGGTTGCGTCATTCTTGCCGTGGCCATATTTGCCAGTTTCCTTAAAACGTCCAGTACGGAAGTGAAACGGATCACGGAACAGACATTGAAGTATGACTATGTCTATGCCAAAGAACTTTCGTTGTCAAACAGCGTGGATTCGGTCTATCAGTACATGAAGCTGATGAACACCTCGCCACAGATTAACGATGTTCTTCTGCAAAGCGTTGTCAGCGTGCGGAAAATGAACCTGTTGAAGTACATGCAAAGTATGGATGACAAGGATTGCAGGCTTTACAAGCAACTGCTGGGAAACATCAACATGTTCCTGAGTGTAAAAGACTCCATCCGCCTGCTGAGCATTCAGGAAGAGATGGTAAAGAAAGACCTGATGCAATGTATCCAAGACAACTGGAAGACACGTCGCAATCTGAATGTCGGTTCCAACAACAAATAAAACTGCATATTATGAATGACAATAAAAAAACACTGAACAAGCGGGAGACCCTGATGGGGCATATTTATGTATTCCTGTTCTTTTTCGTAACAACCGTGGTATGTTGCCTGGCAATATTCATGTGGAATTCGGATTTCAAGATGTTTGAAGAGAAGGAGTTCGTGAAAATAAAAATGGACCGCATTAAAGATTTCCAACAGGAACAAGCCGACAGCCAACAGGCCATAGATTCCCTGTTCCGTAAAATCGAGACCTTCGAACCAGGGGTACATGCCCAATATGAAGAAGACGATATCCACTACCTGATAAACAACCTGCGCAACACATACGAAAGAAACAGCTGGGACAAACGGTACAAGCTGTTTATGCACATAGCCGACTTTTACGCCATGTGGTTGGCAGACAAAAAACAATTGTGGAGTATCGAACAAAACATACAACTGTTCAAAGCCAATCTGGAAGAATGCGAGATCGGATTGCAGAAAAAAGAAGAAGACTTGCGTTCAGGCACTAAAAAATGAATGACATGGGAAAGATTTATACCAGAAAGATTCTGTTTGTAGCGGCAGCCATGCTGCTGTGCATACTTATTGCCGTGCTGATCCGGATATTTTTCTCCAGCCGGACCGTGCGGATGACACTGACCCCCATAGAAGTGGAGGTCGGAGAACCTATCTATTATGCGGACAGTACCCGCAGGGCAAACTCATGGCTCTGGGAGTTCGGCAACGGGGATGTATCACACGAACGAAACGGGCAATATGTGTTCAAAGAACCGGGGCGTTACCAGGTACGCCTGCAAGTGGACCATTCGCTGGAAAAGAAGCAGATTATCACCGTACGGAAGAAAACAAACACTTACGGGAGCGATCAGCTTGTAAAAATGAAAGCTCCGGCAAGCGCTTTCCAAGGTGAAATCGTGTCTTTCAAAGGATACGGCCCCTCGAAAGAGTGGCGGTGGCAATTCGGCGAGTCAGGAATCGTTGATTCCCGAGAACAAAATCCGCTCTATGCCTATTCGGAACCAGGCGAATATGAAGTGCTGCTGACTACGGAAGACACACAATACCCCGTACGGCACACGATTAAAATCCTTTCCCAGTACACAGAAAACGACTCTACGGACGTGCTTGTCATTATCGGGAACGATATCCGAGAACATTTGCAGGCCATCGTGGACGGCAGACCGTTCAATACCCATTATAACTATATCCTGAAGAAATATCTCTGTGGAAATCCGGACATAGCCGTCACAGTCAACAACCATAAAAAGAATGACTTCTATTCTTACTGCCAGGGGCTGAAAATCATTGCGCGAAAGAAAACCGTGATTGATGAAGTGTTTGTCGATATGGGCGATGACCTGAACAACGAATGCGTCATGCAGCTGATGGTGACCCAACACGAACGTTTTTCCGAATCAAAAAAGTAACGAGCCATGAAAAAGAACTTTATATCGCATCTGATTCAGACAGGGTGTATTTTCAGCATTGCCTGCCTGACAGCCTGCGGGCCGGTACACCGTTTTACACGGGTGAAGAATGTTCCGCGCGAATATGTGCGGAACTATTCGGTGGAAGGAGTGAAAGCCCCCCGCAGCCTGTCGCTGTTCAAGCATCATCCGTGGATTGTCTTCGCCAAGGAACAAGGGACAAGCTATCTGAGTCCGAGCGGAAAAAACGAGATGCAGGCCGTGGAATACATGGATGCCTTTCTGGTCATCAAACGGAAAGGGGACTGGCTCAAACTGATCCAATATAATCCCGCCATTCTGAAGAACGGGAAGCTGAAAGAATGGAAACAGGCCCAGTATTGCGGCTGGATGAACCAGAACGACCTGCTGCTGACCCGGAGCGGATTTACCGATGTCCTCACGGGATTCAAGAACAAGCAAGTGGTCATGCTGAGCGACACCGTGGCACTGGCCAATCCCTCAGCGTATTTTGCCAATGATTCTGTGAAACTGTTTGAAAATACCGACCTGACACAGGAAGCCGGCAAGATTCCGTTTTGCAGTATCGTGTACCCTTATAAAATATCGGAAGACAAGGGATGTGTACTCGTGGCAAACAAACCGCAGCTTGACGCCGACAGCATAGGACAGACGGTTGTCGGATGGATAGACAGAGGGCTGCTGACCGCTGCCAGGCAACAACTCCATATAGACATAGCCTCGCTGCCGGACAGTACGCTCATCTTCAAAGACAGGGAACGAAAGGACACCTTGCAGCTGTCGGCCGGCGACATGAGGCAGAAACTGGAATTTGCAGAGAGCCAGCCTGCAATATGGTACAGTCCTGTATTGTTTTACAAAGAGAATGACACGAGCCTGTGTTTCAGGACGCATATTCCGATGCCGATCATTGACAAACAGGAAAGCTATGTGCTGAATGTTAACGGAAATCCGATTTATTACAGCACTTTCAAGAATAAGATAGAGAAGGACTTGCAGAAAATAAACCTGATGTTTGTACTGGAAGGAAAAGAGAACACCATCCAGCAGTTTCCAGCCGTAGTGAACACCATTCAGGGATTGCAGTCGCAACTGGTAAATGACGAGAGCTTTTCTTTCAGGTTCGGCGCCGTGCTGACCTTCAACGAACCGGACAGCCCGACAGACCCCATCTGCAAACTGACTCCCGACTACATGGAGCTGCTTGACTTCCTTTCCGCCAAGGCACGTAACGTCAAGCAACTAAAACCTACATACGGACGGTTCGGCAGCTGGTCAGGTGTTCAAATCGGGGTGGAACAGTTCAACAAATGCCCAGATGAGACAAACATCCTGGTCGTCATCGGCGACAAAGGATTCAACAGCGAATGGGCGGACTCTACTCTGGTGAACAAACTGGTGAAGAACAACTGCCGCCTGCTGGGTTTCCAGCTTTACGGAGGAGAGCCGGACAACTTCAACAACTTTGTGCTGCAAATCGGGAACATGATAGACTGCTCGGCACCACGCATCAGCCGAAAGAAACGGGAGCTGGTGGTATATCCCGAACAAGTCCGAAATGAAAACGAATACGCGGAAGTGGGCCATAATACCTATTGCCTGGACTTCCCCAACCGGAGCATGACACAGGGATGGCTGGTGTTTCCGCAAAAGAACGAATCGCTGGAACTGGAAGGGCTGACCTCCGCCTTGGATTCCATGCTGCTGCAAGTGAAGTTTGACAACACCCTGCTGAGCAACAGCCTGACAAGAGCATTCGACGAAGTGGGAACCCAACGGTATAAGGCGGACTCGACTATGACGGACTACTACCACATCCGCCAGGCAGGGGTGCAACCGATATTGTCTGTGCTTCCGGGTGTCGAACCAGCCTGGAACCTGCCGGCACAGCCTGTCGTGTTACCAGACTCGCTATCACGGACACTGGAGTATTATCTGCTTGCCAACGAAGACGAGTTCAAGCGCCTGAGAAAATATGTGGAAGAACCCGCCAAGCTGATTGTGGACTATAAATACGAGGCCGTCAAGAAGAAAAAACAGGCGAAAGTGGACATCTGCGACTGCCCGAACGACTACTTCGAAACAGATACCGAAGAATCCACCGTACACGTGAAGACGGACAGCCTGAACGTGCCGGAATATGCCTCTACCCGCCGTGTGCGGAGAAAGTTGGTACGGCATTTCCTGTCCGAGCGCAACACGGACAAGTATTGCAAGGTGAAGAGGAAGACCTTTTTGAGAATGCCCATATCGGAAGCCTTGCAGCGGTTTACCTCCTGCCCGGCGGACTACCCGTTCTTTGAGGTCTATCGGGTCAAAGACCTGAAAGACAAGGATATGATTACGGACGTGGAACTGGACATGCTGATTGAATACTTCAAGGAAAAGAAGAAAATGTTGGACGAAGCAGCCGGCAAATCGTTCAAATCCAACGGAGAGACCTATTACTGGATCAGCCGTGAGCTGTTACCCTAATCGTTCATTTGAAACTTTACAGTTATGATTTATCAGGCAATATTGAAAATAAAAGGCAAAGAGATACCGTTGCTCTATTACAGCTACCAGTGTCATCTCCGGCACTGTGACGATTCGAATTTGGGGCGAATCATACAGCTGCATATTGAGGCTTGTGAAAAGACCGGTAATAGAGAATACTTACCAGTTGAAGGAGACCTGATCATGCTCATGTTTGAATGCAGCGGTGACGAGCAGCTCTTTTATGACTGGTTGAATGAAGGAAACATGCACTACGGAGAAATCCATTTCATCTATAACGAAAGTGAGGTTGTGGACATTTTCCGGTTTGGGGACTGCTTCTGCTTGAAGATAGAGGAAAGCATGAGTGCCGTGAACTCTCCGATGGTGATGACCGTGTATCTGTCACCGGGGATTATCAAGAGGAATAATCTGGAGGCGAGGGAGAAGGAATGGAAGGTGTCGGAAAATTTAACACATATAAATTTCAATGCCATTGAAAGTGATGAATTTCTGATGCGTAATAATAAAACGACAAATTCAGTATCAAATCAAAGACAAAAACAAGAATTAGAAGAGCAAGAGTTAAAGACTCAATCTAAAGAGGCTTGGAAAAGAGCTGAAAAAATAAACCTACTATTGCCTCCGAGTAATAGGGGAAAAACTATATGTTCTGATGGAATAGTTACAGTTAGCGGATATAGCAAAGAAAGGGTCAGTAAAAAATTTAGAAAGCAGGTCCCTAATTTTGTTGATGTTCCTGTTTTATCAGTTATAGAAGAAGCTCTAAAATTAAACCATAAATTACATGAAAATTCTTCTTTAGATAATGGACTACCTGGTAGTAGTAGTGCATCGCATGCAGAAAAACAAATGCTTGTGATACAAAATACAGATATTGCGATTGGTGTAAACAGAAAAATGTGTGATTGTTGTAAGAAATTTATACAAAAACTATCTAACGAAATAAATAAAACTATATATATAACCACTCCTCCTGGGCTAACAGAGATATATACTCCTTCAAAAAATGATGAAGATGAAAGTGTTATAGATAATGATTAAAATTATTAATTATGGACATAGAAAAAGATTTGATTTTGTTGAATGACGAAATTAATAAAAATGCAAATGGGCATTTATCATTAAATAGTCGGGTTCAATTGATGCGAAAAATTAATAGCAGCAATATTATTAATAAAATTTATTATACATGCGCTATTAAAATAGTTCAAATGAATGTTAGTGTATTCGAAAATGATATATTTAATGATATATTGTTAAAATCTAAAGATTTTTTATATAATAACAAATACAGTAAATCATATTTTGGAGAAATATATGATAAGTATAAAAATTTTCTTAATAATTTTGATGCCATTGGTTGGATATTGTTGTCGTTGTGTAAAAATATAGAAACAGATGTGTCCTTTATTTGGGATATGGATGATTATACTGATGATGATGTTTATGATTTTGAAGTTTGGACTCCTGATTTTTTGGCTGAAATTATATTTTCAGGGGGAAGCCCTTTTGTCAATAATGACATCAATTCTGTAGAAGAAAGAAAAAAATATTGGCTTTGGTATATACAAATGGTAAGGGGAATTTTAAAAAATCCTGATGTTGAGTATTTGATATTACCATCATATGAAAAAAGAGAACATTTAATTAGTATACCTTTTCGTCATCAGTTGCATTTAGTAAGTGCGAATGGGAGAATATCTTTTGATGATATTGAAAATATTATTTTGTCACAGATTCCTGATGAAATAAAATGGAACTATATAAATGTCGAATTTGTTTCATGTACTAGTAGTATGTTAAATGTATTTTCTTCTACAGGAGAAAAGATTAGGATTAGACATATGAATGTTGTTGATATATGCAGGGAATTCAGATTGAAAAGAAAAGAAATGTATATGCAATATCCTAAGGAAGGAGCATGGTTTTCCTTGAAAATGGTTATTGAAAAGAATTATTCTTATAAATTGGAATTTAATTATGATAATTTCAACGAGATACCTGCTTATTTTCAAGAATTAGATTGGATTTTCAATTTTTATTGTAAGTTCCCGCGAAGTAAAGAATATACACCAGAATGGTTAAGAAAAATAATAGGTAATAAAGGTAAATATTTGGAGGATTAAAGTTATGGTTTCTTTTGTTTTAAAAATAAATACATCTCTTGTATTTTTCATATCCATCATTGATGGTTTTGACTATACAATGGACTATATGGAAAACGTAGCCCGGAGCTTCACCAAGAAGTATCCGAGCTACCTTATCCATAAGAAAAGCGAAGACAAGATAAAGGCCTTCTTGACCGACAGGATGAAAGCCAAAGTGGAAAACTTTGTGAATGCAGAGGCAAAGAACGTGACAGTGACCGAGGTGCGGGAAATAGCAGACCTGATAGCGGAATACGAGGGAACGGAGCCCCCGTCCCCTTATGGAAGCCATCCGGCGGACGCCCCCTCGCTGGGAAGCACCGGTGTGGAGCTTGCCATGAGCGTGGACACAGGCGCATCAGACATCCGCCCCGTCAATGTAGCCAAGCCCGCAGGCGCATCGGGGAAGCCCAAGATAATAAAGCGGAGTGTTATCCGTGTAACAGTGGAGTTGGAAGTGCTGATGGAAACCAAGCAATACCTGCAATTCCTGCAACAAGTTCCGGACCTGTTCAGCCTGCATGAATTCCCCAACTTGAGATGCCGTGTGACGTGTAACCAGAAAAAGGTGATAATCAACGAAGAGCCTTCACCTGTTGAGGTGAAGGTGGTAGAAGATAGAAAATATCAACGCTGGTTTGTTACCTTTACCCTATTAATGATATGCTGCATGGGTGGAATCATAGCCCTGTTCTTTTCTATTCCGAACCTGTATAAACAGGACATCCATTTCCTACGGAACGATACAATACATCAGGACTTTTCCATATCCAACAGCATGATAGACCTGGATAATGTGAGCCTGATTAAAAACGGCGGGAAAGACACGCTTATCATCAAAGACAAAAAACTGATTATTGCCAAGTAAAAAGAAATGCTTATGAATCCAATGGAAATACAACACCTCCAAACAGCCCTGTCGCAAAGCGGATGTCCGGAAGACCTACTGGCAGACTATCTAGACTTTCTGCAAAACGGAGGACAACAAGTGGAAATTGTACGAAACAACATCACCCAAGTGTTTCAGAAAGAAGCCCTCTACCGGAAACGAAGACATGAAACCATGGAGGGGACAGTAACCTTCCGAAACAAAGAGCAACATGGAACCGGGAACTCGGATACGGGCGTGTTTATCGGGATAGAATTTATCCGCTGTTGTTTCACTCATGGTATTCCAGCACGAATGCTGAAGGTCGTGAGGGAGCATGGAGAGGTGGTGGAGATTGTTGTGGGGTTTGGGATAAAGTCTATGTGTCTTTAGTTTATAACTATAGGAAGAAGATGTAAAAACTGTTTATACAATACTATATGGAAGCATATCTAAGGAACAAATTGCAGGTAGAAATCATGGATGCATTGAAGCAGTGCATAAAAGGACTTACGAATCCTGATGAACCTGCATACATAGCAGCACTCGTTAATCAATTACCTTCTCACTTAGAAGCTATACTCAACCATACTTTTCCCACATTGAATTTCAAGGTTGGCGGGTGTTTCCTCCATCAAAAACCTATTGTAGAATTTTGCGAGAAAAGAATGTTAGGATACAAAAAGGATCCTGAAATAGGGGATTTACTCATCGTATATAAAAAAATACGCGGTACAGAAGTCACATATAACGCTTTGCTACTACAAGCCAAGAAACTGAATGGAAATACGGACAGTATTTATCATCACAAAATTGGTTATAATGATAAGCATCAGCTATTTTTATATACCCATTGGCCTAAATTCATATATCGAAAAGCCAATAACTTGAACGGAAGGAAAAGAAGCGTAATACCTAAAGCCATAACGGCAGGTGCCCAGTATTTGTTGATAGATAGAAATGCTGTTTGTACACCGTTTTGGTGTGCCATGCCCAATGATATACTCGTTGCATCAAAATGTCTGGCCTCACAATTGGTAGATTTTATTGAATTCCAAACCGGACGGACTTTTGTCAAGTGTGTCCCCAGAGACAGCTGGTCACAAATGATTTGGGATTTGCTGGAAATTTCATTTCAATCTGTATTTAATAAATCCCAATATGGATATGTAAAGGCCTCAAGAGCTTCTGATGGGATTTCTGATTTTTTGGATTTATCAAAAAGACTTATTCTGTCTGATAATAATGATGATGTTGGCATTCCCATTCTTTGTTTCCAAAGTGAAGAAAAAGAGGGCAATGATGAATTGAAATGACAATAGGCCAGATATTCACCTGTCAATCCTTGGTCTATGAGGGATGGTTAAATGAAAACAAGACCAATTATTTTTAAACTTCAGGTTTATTGCCTCTAAAACAATAGGTACCCCCAATCGTAGAGCTCCCAGTACGGGTACACTTGATGTAGTGGAGATAACACTGTTAGTAATCAGCGCATGTATCGAAATGAGATGCTGCAAAATCATCTATCCACAGTAGTCAAAGACACGACTTGTCAAAAGGTTGTGTCTTTTTTTACCTCACATATTGAGCGTTTTGTGTTTTTTTTTGTATTTTTGCAAACCGATTGGTCGGTATTTATTGAGGCAGGCTAATATGGAAGGAATCAACTAATGTTCCATTTGTCTATCTCCCTATCTAGCAATAGTGTTAACTTTAATATTGAAACAAGATGAAAGATGTGATTAATACTCTTGAGAAATTCAAGCAATACAGAGAAAGAAAAATATGCGAATACATTCGTGAACATTCTTTGTTTTGCGGAGTTCCTGTGCAATGGCTTACAACAATATGTATTGTTTTGGGTTGTGCCGTCCTATGCTGGGTGATATTATTGGTTTATGGAATAATATGTGATCATTTTCATTTAATGTCAGTTGGCTTTAAACAGAATTCATTGTTTCACTATTTTATTAGTCTTATAGACTATTCTGCAAATTATAAATATAGATTAGTTCTAGGGGGATACTTATTGATCCTCTTTTCTTTATTGTTTGCTTTTTTCAAGAGGAAGCTTCGCAATTCAAAAGAAATCGAAGCCGTTATGTTAAAATGTTCCATTGAATTGATGAGATATGAAAAATCCATATCGGATAAAATAAAATCAGCAAATTTAAACTTTGAAAAAAGATCCAAAGAAGAGGATGTGAAATATCTTGAAAATAGGAAACAGAATTTAAAATCAGCCTGTTTAAACCGCCAAAAAGTGACTCTGACTAATTTTTATGAACTTCGGGGAGAAATCAGGATTCTTTCAGAAGAACAAGAAAACCAAAGAAACACAGTAAATAATAATGAGAAAATTTGCCAACTAAAGAAGAAACAAGCTGAAACTTTAGAAAAATGCTATAATGACTGCTTGCTGTATAAACAAGACATAAATAAAAACCAAATAGAAATTGAAATATTAGGATCTCAAATAAATAACATTCAAAAAGATGTGGAAAACCATTCAAAAACAGAGGAAGACCTCAAATTTGATGATGTTATTGATGATATTAATGCAAATATAGATGCAGGAGACATAAATAGTTTTTACAAAGATTCATTAAAATCATTTTTTTACGACTTACTAGGAAAAGCATCGCAATTAAAGATATAAAAGCACTATGAAACAACAGTATGCCAACCCTTTTGACCGGTACTCATCACGTACCAAGCGTTTGAACTATTATCTGCCTTTTTTACGAGAGAGACGTTTTACGAATAAGCAAAATATTCATGAAGCTTTTATTGGAAGAGAAGATATTTTGTACAGGCTAAGGAACTGGATTACGAATAAAGACAAAACCGGTTCGTTCTTAGTGGCTGGATATAGGGGGATGGGGAAATCTTCATTTGTTGAAAAAGCATTATACGATATCACCAGACAACGACGGAGAAGCAGTAAAATTGAATTCATATTCTTTATACTGCATTTGATAACCATTGCTTTATTTTGTTCCCTCTTCATAATAAAGCCTATTGATAATATTCATTACCTTTTTATTGGGCTTGCAGCATTAGCTATGCTCTCTATTTTCTGCTATGTAAAAAAATATCACATAAGATATTGTTGGGGATATTTTTGCTTGTATTGCGGTCTCGTCAAGCACATTATCCAGCATGGAGAATGGCGCAAGAATAGCACCAGTGATATAGGGAAATCTATAAAGGAATGCATTGCAGAATGTTGTGGCAGGCTTCGAAAAATAGACAAAGAAGAGCGTAGCCGCCTGAATAAAATCATTTTCAAAGATTATAGAAGAAAAACGGCCCAGCGAATAGCCATCCAAATCAATTTAGGGCATGAAATCCTCACAGAAAGAGACATACTGTGTCTAATAGCCAAACGAATAAAAGCAGAGGTGGAAAATTTCGTTTCCAACAAACATCTGTATTTTCTGCCCGCATATTTTTACATTTTAGTATGTTGTTTTGCCACATTGGGAATCATGAAGCAATTAAACGGCCCTATTAAAGAGGTAGTCCAAAAGATTTATGAACAACAAATATCCCCATCCTCTTCTACTTCTGAAGTTCATATTGCAAATGCCTCTGATATGGCAGCCAAAGGAGAGGTGTCTTTTATCCACTTACAAGAAAACAGCAAACCCGGTTTCTTTCAAACACTTACTTCTTATCTCAAAACCTTTTTCATACAACTAAAAGAAACAAGCAATGGCTATATTATTCTTTTCAAAATAATCTGTTTTGTTCTAATTTATCTATGCATCAGAAAACTACTGCGAATTACGTTCTTGTTCATTCCAGGAATCAAGCAATATGTATGGATAAGAAAACAATTGAATACTTTGAATGACAGAATCCATACCGTAATTGACGAAGAAACGCCCCCATTAGCCGAAGGCAGCCAAGGTTTCATCAACATCACTTTCGGGAAACGAAGGAAGAAAAACTATCCAATTGCGGAAGTACGCGAGATAGAAAGCGAACTGATAGACATATTATCGCATTTTGACCGCATTATCAACGCATATACGCTCAAGTTTGTCATCGTATTTGATGAGTTGGACAAGATAGATCCGGAGATGAGCAACAAAGAACCAGAAGATGAGCTATTCGCGACATTTGAAGGTACTGCCAATGGCTTTTCCGGGGATTCCAGTTCCCGCAAAAGGAAAGACAATGTGCTCCGCCTCCTTGCCAATATGAAACATTTTATTTCTACAGCACGCGCCAAATTCATATTCATATCAGGGCGTGAGCTGTACGATGCTTACCTTGCCGGATTGTCTGACCGGGAATTTGCCATAAGCAGCGTTTTTAGCGGTGCAATTTATGTGGACAGCTTTCTGACATCAAACCGCACACAAATGAATGTCATCTCCATGACTGAACAATATCTGTGCAAAATGCTCCTGCCTAAAAAATATCTGCGGAACAAAATGAAAGAAAAATATTACCGATACGGCATAAGCACCCCTGAATATCCTTCGTTGAAATGGTATTACAGGTACCTACGTGAGCTTGAAAAGGATAATCCTTCTTCCAGTGCAGCAGAAGAATGGCGGTTGAAAGGAGGAATCGTATTCCTGCATTATTTCTCCATTTATCTGACCCATATCAGTAATGGGTCACCACAGAAAATTCTTTCTTATTTCCGCATGTATGTGAGGACTGAAGATAACCTATACCGCAAAGGAAATAAATCCCCTTATATCTATGGATGGAAAACACGTGACAAACGTAAGCATCCAAGCAAGAACTATGTGTTGACCTTCAATTATGTCAATCAACGGAAAATAGCTTTTATCTTCTATATGGCTTATCCTATCATGCAGGCTATCATCAACAATGCCAGCCAATACGGCGACAAACTATTGATATCCGCATCGTTTCTAATGAATCATATCTATAAATACCACAGCTACAGTTTTTCCTGGAGAAATCTGGAGCAGGCACCCGAACTGCTGGAAGTGTACCGTACCCCAGAGTTGCGCACCTTCATCCATACGATTTTATCCTATATGGTGCATACCCATATGACCAACATTCCATCAGGACTGTATAATTTTAAATTCAGGAAAAGTGTAGCCAGTGAAATTGCCATATTCTCCAAATATTCAGAAGAGATAGCCGCTATATTCAACTTCACACTGGATGAGTCTCTTTCAGTCAAGAAGCATTTCACACGTATGCTCGTGCATTATTCCAATATGCTTAAGCAGACGAATTCAAACTATGAACATTATGCCATCATTCTATCAAGAATCCATCAGGTACTGGGTGACTTGCAAATGACGGATGAAAATTATCTGGATTCAGCTTTGGAATACCGGAACAGCATAGCCTACCTGAAAGATTTGCTTCACCAGAAAGAGGCATCTGAACAAATGGCTTCGGGAGATATCATCCTTCCCCTTATCCGGAATATGCTGAAGCTAGGGCTAACCTATGAGCACCGTAAAACCAACAATTCCGCATACGTTATCTACTACGAACTGATTTGCATGCTGATTGATTTCAGGTATGTGGACGAAGCGAAATTAGGGCTTAAACTCCGTGTGGAAAAATCACAAGACTGGCGAGATAAAAAATATGTACTCTATAAAGAACATGAAACAGGTACCCCAAAAGGGATAGATCCCAACTATTTCGCCACCAAACAAGATGAGATTGAAGAAAAGAAAAATTTCGAGAAAGAGATAGAAACCCAGCTGTTGCCTACCCGTGAACATTTGACCGACCAATATGAAATGCAAGGCGACGAACTGGTGACCGGTCTGTCACGAATTCTGACTCCAGAGAAAAGTAACCTGATTTTCCGGTTGTCCCTTTTGGAAGACCTTCGGCTTGTTTACCAAGCTATCCTTGCCAAGCTGTTCGTATTGGAGAAAGTCGAACTGGGAGGAATTACCAAAGCCAATGTGGATGTGGCAGAATCGGAATTCCGTTATTTGTATCGAGTGACCAATGCCAAAGACAAATTCATCATTCTAGTGGATTTCTTCAGGAGACTTGCCGAAATCCTGTACTACAAAAACGGACTCATCAACCGTAATTCAGACCGATTTGTGACCGGTCTTTATTTCTGGGGGTATGAGTTTGACACCGACATTGAAGAATTTTGCCGGGATAACGGACTAAACATCAAGACACAACAATCCATAGAACGCGTTATCAACAGAATATTATGGAGCGATTTAGGCAACGATATCGCCGGATGGAAAGATGTGGATTACACGGAACAATGGGACAGAATAAAAAAACGTCTCATTGATATTGTGGACAAAATGAAACTGGATGATGAGCCATTGAAATCCTATAAAGAGGATACAAAAAAATTCCTCAAGAACTGGAACATTGAAAAATCTTATGTGAAAAATTTGTCCTACTTCAAAGTTGATAAATGTAACAGACATCGGAAAGAAATGCTCCAAAAAGGATGTTCTGTTCCTTGCTTCTCCTGCCGGTATTACAACCGAAGCATGCATATCCTGCTGGAATATTTCTTCGGGGAAAAAGTGAACATTGAAGATAAGGTATCCAAAGTACGTGCTTTTTTAAAAAAAGCTAACTGGTCTCCCCAGACCTATTCTCTCAGGCCCAATTATCTGCAGACCATAGCCATCACATTGGACGGCATGGGCAATGTGCTGCTCAGCTGCTCAGGGAAAGATTCGGAACTTACAGAGGACTTTTTAAAACAACTGGCAGAATTATCTGACAGCAATAAAGAATTTGAACGAATGGAGGAACTGACCTCACTGGAAAAAGCGATATTGTATTATTGGGCAGCCGCCAGATACTATAAAAGAGGTTCGTTCCTGAAAGACGCCTCTATCAGTATGAAGAAAATCCTGTGCCTGCTGAACCGATATATCATGGTAGAAAAAATGCTTCCTTCGCATACAGACCACCGGATACCAGTCTTGTCCGAATATCTCTGCAAAATCATTGATGTGGTAACACGAAAAGCCACTTTATACCTCTATGCCCACAATGAGAATATCAGTATAGCGGAGATACAAGACCTAAAAGGATTGTTCTCTCTGAAACCATACGAAGACATTTCCCTGGAAAAGCTTTCCCTTTATCCGGATCTAGAAGAAATCATCATGCTTTCCACGGAACTAAAACTATATATTTACCGACACTTCAAATACCGACCCTCATTAATGCCTAAAGATTTCAGCAAGGCCGAAACTTTGAACATACTAAAACTATATTCTTACCGTCTGTCATCTGCTTACAATATAGAACGAACCGTCCAACAACTGATTGTGGAATCCCGCATGAAAGCCATCTGGAACTATATGTTCATAGACTATCTGTTTGACGGCATCGATTTAATGGAATATCATGTAGCCAAAGGACAACGAAAAATAAGGTACAGGACTGATACCCCCATTGTATTTTATAAGAAATTCGCCCGTTTCTTAAAAGAGCCTTTGAAAAAGAATAAATTGGAACTGTTTGGCATGAATCTGGAAGAATGCGGCATGACGGAAGATTACCTGACTGTAAAAGATAAATTGCAATTAATTGAATTCCTTTTGAAAGACTCCATGTTCTGCTTGCAACGGATATTGTCCGTACTAACGACCAATACCAACCAACTGCTGCACACAAACAGTTATATTGCAGAAATCTACCGGATGATGTTTGCCTGGACACAAATCTTCAAATTCCTGTATTTCGCATACGAATACATGGACGCGGAAGAGGCTGTACAAAATAAGATTCTTATAGCCCTAAACTCTTTCATCACATCCCGCCACATTTCTATGGAAGAGCCCTTGACTGACATGGAAGAAAGAAGGAACATGCAGACTATCAAAAAAGTTTTGGAATTATGTGTCTGTGAAATCGGAATCGAAGGACTTGAGCCCGATTTCGGAACTTTAGGCACCGAATTTTATAACCATATCCTGTCGGTCATTGAACCGACCAATTTGCGGTATATCATCAGTAACTATCCGGCAGAAATGGCCCTGATGTATTACAGAAAAACAACAGAAATGCATACGGAAGGAAATGCATATAAAGAGATGGTTGCCGGGCTGTATTACCTGGATGATGACCTGCAGAATGATACCGAGCAGTTCTATATGGCACTGGAACGCTATCTGATTAACTGCGGATACATAGACTGCATGTCGAAAGCCATAAAGGATATTTACAGCAAGGCGTATATCTATACTGCGGAATGCTATGAAAATGGCGATCCGAACATTCCCCGACCGGAATACCAGAATGTGGATCCGATATGGGGGATGAATATTTGATGCCAAAAAATATTATTAAATTCGTTGCTAAAAAGATATATAATATGCCAGCAAAGTTAGACATTACAAAGCCCTTGCGGCTTATTGGGATTCAAATTTTTGAAGATACTTTGAGTGATGTAAGAAAGGCTTTAGAGCCAGGATGGTATCCTCTTATTAAATGCAAACGAGATATAGGAACCTCCAAGGATTCATACCCAGAAGTTTCTGACGACGGGTGTCCACAAGATTATTACAGAATCAATGAAGATTTACCCAAGATTTCCATTTCTGCAATAGTCGGGAAAAACGGTTCCGGCAAATCATCATTATTGGATATTTTGTATCGCATCATTAATAATTTTGCTGAAAATACGTTTTTGAGGAAAGGGCTGGACGAGACCAACGAAATTGGGCATGCCCAAGGCATTTCAGGTCGGCTGCATTTTGAGCTGGACGGAGTGCAAAAATTCATAGAATGCAATGATTTTGGTACAGACTATTATGAGATAATAGACGGACAGCCCGAAAAAATACAAATTCATGGATTGACTGAAAAACAACGGGATGCTATACTTAATGGATTTTTCTACACAATCAGCGTAAACTATAGTCTTTATGCATTTAATCCTTCGGACTTCAATTCAAAATTCCGACCAAAAGATAATAGTAACGATGGTGATTGGCTCAATTATTTATTCCACAAGAACGATGGCTATTATATTCCATTGGTATTAACTCCATTCCGTGACAAGGGTCAGATAGACATAAATAATGAAAACAGCTTAGCACAGCAACGGATTGAAATTTTATCTCTTATGTTTCATTCACAAGGGAAGGAATTTCTGGATGAATATCAACCGATATACTACAAGTATAAATTCAATCCACAATATAAAGAGTTAAAGCAACAAAAACTATTGGAGAAACCTATCAGGAATGAAATACGAGATGGACAAGACCTGATTATCGCTCAAATAGAAGAACTTTGGAAGAAAATTCTTATTGGCAAATGGAACATTGATTTGGGGCAAAATGATTCCAAACGCGATGAAATAGCTTTGTACTATCTGGCATATAAAACACTTAAAATATGCTCTACCTATCCTCACTATAAAGAAATGTCAGATTGGGATTCTTTGATGAAAATGCAGGAACCTAAAATGATGATTGATAGTAGGACTGGAAATGAACGACCTGTCATTAACAAAGATGGCAGTAAAAGAATGTATGTAAAAGAAAGCAACATATTAACGTGGTACAAAAGTCACATCCAACATTTATTGAATGTCATCAAAGATATAGCCGAAAATTCGAATAGCCATATCACCTTGAAAATTCATCAATGCTTGAATTATCTTACTCAACATACGTATCTAAAAGGTGAAGACTGTTTGGATGTGGACAAAGATTTATTGCAAGGTAAAAAATACGAGACTTATGATGATATGATGAAATTGCTGGCACCATCCTTTTTTATCACAGAAGTTGTTTATCGGAAAATGGATACAAAAAGGATGGACCAAAAAGATAATAGTCAAGAAATCACCTTGCAATCCATGAGCAGCGGTGAAAAACAAATGCTGTATAGTTTAAGCTACATATTTTATCATATAAAAAATATCGCCAGCATAAAGAGTGAAAATGGCAAACGTGTAGTAGGTTATCACCATATCAATCTGATATTTGACGAAGCAGAATTGTACTATCACCCAGAATATCAACGACAGTACATAAAAAGACTGTTAGAACGCTTAGCCATGTGCCATATCAACCGAACAAATATCCGTAGCATCAACATTATAATCGTTACACATTCACCATTTATTCTATCAGATTTGCCAGAAACCAATATTTTATTTCTGGATAAAAGTGAAGAATATACAAATGAAAAAACGAGTACAACTTTAGGAGCCAACATTTATGATTTATTGAAAAATGGATTTTTCCTAGAATATGCTATTGGCGATCTAATACAAATGAAACTGCGTGAAATATTAGATCTGTATTATGAGGATGATATGAATAAGCAACAGCGAATATTTGTGGAGAAAAAAGACCATATTAAGTTCACAATAGATCATTTAGGTGAAGAATATATTCGTAGTAATTTCAACCAAATTTACAAACAATTGGAGCAACGAATATTGCATAAGTCACAAGAAGAACAGATTCGTGATGAAATTCGTTATCATGAAGAACAAATTAATTCATTGAAGGACAAATTAGAAAAGAAGAAATGAGAAAAGTAGCATATCAAAATAGGAATATCCTTAAAACTTACATGCAAATTTTTCAACCGACACTAACGAAAATGCAAACTAGTTGGGAGAGTTTGCGAAAAACCAATGTTGAACTACAACAATTTCCAGCAAATATTCAGGATATACTAATTGGAAATTTTCATCAATTAGTACAATGGTACAATTTGTTTATGAATTGGTCATTATCCATAAGAGAAAAATTGAATAGTAGTTTAGAAACACTATTTAATTATGATGACTGGAGTCAAGAAATAGCTGAGTTTTTCAAAGACCCACAAAATGGCTTCAGCATCTCATCATGCCATTATTGTGACATGGCTTATATTAATGTATTCGAAATAGATCCTGATGCAGATGCTATTTATTTTTTGAATACTGCATCTGATGAAGAATTAAAAGCAAAATTAAAGGTAAAATCAGATAATACCATTGAGAAGATTAAGCAAGCGCGTATATTTCATAGTAAAAATGACTTTAAAGCATTAAAAACAAAATTCGCTCCAGATAAATATGAAAAGACTTTTAAACCTAATTATAAGTATCGACATCACTTTGACCTTGATCATGTGCTACCCAAATCTAATTGCAGATTGGTTTCGCTTTCCTTGTTTAACTTCGTACCAAGTTGTCAAATCTGCAATCAAAAGTTGAAAAAAACAAAGGTATTAGGAGACTTATCAGGCGCTCCATGCGAAAAATTAAGCCCGACAAGCCCTAATTTTGACTTTGACAGTAATGCAGAATTTCATATTATAACCAAACAAGGTACAAATCCGGGACGTATCAGACCTGTACTTCACCCTCAAGATTTTGAACTAAAAATATTATGCAAAGACCCTGATTATGAAAATTTTGTCAAATTATTCAAATTAAAGGAGCGTTACCAATCTCACATAAAAATTGCATTGCATTGGATGGAAATGAAAATTGATTATACAGATGCACATATTCAAATGATGGCAAATTCATTACAACATTTTGGTTATAGTTTTGAAAAAATCAAATGTGATATTTTCCAAAAAGACCTTTATGACAATGGAGAAATGAGTTTTACGAAATTAAGGAATGATATGTTGAAATAGCGTGATAGCATACCATTTTAATCTTTAGATTCTTCATCATTCTCTTTCAGCCCCAACCGTTTGTACAGTTCCGGATCTGCCTTGATACGTTCCATCTCCTCATTGACAATCGCCTGTGCATCTGCCTTGATGCGGTCGTAGTTGCGCTGGATTTGCTGGAACATGATGTCGTTGCCGTCCTTGTCCCTGAAAGCGTTGATGACAGGTATCTTTTTGTACGCTTTCTCTTCGGCACTGACCCTGGCGTGGTCCACAACAATCTCGGCATGGAAAATCTTCTGGTCAATCTTCTCGCCGAAGTTGTCCGACACCGAACCGACAAAGGTACCCTGCGAGAGGTTGGCAATCTTGGATGCCGGAATGAGCGAATCAAGCTGGGTATTGATAGACGTGGACACATCCTGACGGTTGATGGAAACGGACTGCCGCTGCTGGAGCACCTTGCCGAAGCGTTCGGAAAGCGTCTTTGCCGTTTCTCCCACCACCTGGCCGCTGAAGATGTTACCTACCGTATTCTGGATGACCTTGGACTCTTTTTCACCATAGTCCCGGTTGAGCTGGCTGAAATCCTGAAAGCCCAACAGGACAGCCACCTTGTTGCTTCGGGCGGTGGCTATCAGGTTATCCAGCCCGCGGAAGTAGATGGTGGGAAGCTCGTCGATGATGACCGTACTCTTCAATTGGCCCTTCTTGTTGATGAGCTTGACGATGCGGGAATTGTACAGCCCCAGGGCTGCGGAATAGATGTTCTGGCGGTCAGGGTTATTGCCCACACAGAGAATCTTGGGCTCCTGCGGATTGTTGATGTCCAGCGAAAAATCATTGCCCGTCATCACCCAATAGAGCTGCGGGGAAATCATACGGGTCAGGGGGATTTTCGCACTGGCTATCTGCCCCTGAAGCTGATCCTGCGCCCCGCCTTTCCAGGCATCCATGAAGGGGGAAAGATAGTTCTCCAACTCCGGATAAGAAGTCAGGATGGTAAACAGGTCGGAATACGGCTTGTTCAACAGTTCGACGGCATGAGGGAACGTGCAGTAGATGCCTCCTTTGAATATTTTGAGGTACCAGATAATGGCTGCAAGAAGGATAATCGGAGACTCCACGAAGAAGTCGCCCTGTTTTTCAATCCAGGTACGGTTCAAGTTGAGCATGATTGTGTAGCTTGCCTCGTACGCATCGGAGATGTCCGTCATGAACTCCGGATTGATGGGATTGCAGCGGTGCGAGCGGCGTGGGTCGTCAAAGTTGATAACGTAGAATTTGGGAGTGACCTTGTACTTGTCCGTATTATGCAGCAACGTGTTGTAGGCAATGGTGGAGAGATCATCGAACTTGTAGTCGTACAGGTAGCAACTGAAGCCCTTGGAAATCATCTGGCGGATATAGCTGTTGACCACCGCATAGGATTTGCCCGACCCCGGCGTGCCCAGCACGATGGAGGCCCGGAAGGGGTTGACCACATTGATCCACCCGTCATGCATCCTGCCCCCGTAACGGAAACGTGTAGGCAGGTTGACGGAATACTCGTTTTCCATCAGCCGGGTTTCCTGCATGAAGCTCTCGTTCTCGATGTTGAAGCGGTCCTCCATCAGCCGGTGCCTGAACAGACGACTCATCCACAAGCCCGCCTTCAGCAGGCAGAGATAACCGACGGCGAGGGTAAAGACATACAAAGCCGTGACCGCCCCGTGAGGCAGGGAGAGGTCCAGCAGCCACCAGTTGAGGAAGAACAGCACCGTCCCGACGAAGAGTGCCGCACTGATTCCTTTCCAGGTAATTTTTTCCCCTTTGACACCTATCGTGCCCAGGCAGGAAATGGCCAGCAGCAGGACCACCGCCAGCTTGCTCCAGAGGATGCAGTTAAAGATTCCCGTAGTGCGGTTGAAATTCAGCAATATCCTGTCTACCACCTCCAATGTCAGGTTCCAGTGGTAAAAACTCGGATAACAGTACACATAGACATGTATCACCAATAGAAATATACTCACGGCTCTGCCGAAATCCATGATTTTGGCAAGTGCCCTCAAATCGTCTTCCTGTTGCATAAGTTCATGTATGGTTGAATAATGGTTCTGTTTCTTGAACTGTCAGAAGAACAGACTGGATGAAGCTAAGCATTATCCTACATAAGTCCGTAACTGATGTACCATCAGTCCGGGACTGATGTGGGATGAGTCCGTAACTTATCATATCCCCCTTCCTTTACGCTTCTTTTTCCTTTTCATACGGCGGCGGAAAGCCTCCTCCTCGTAATCGACCGCCGGATTCTGCTCCGTGGAGAGGATACCGGCCGCCTGTTCCAGCACGCTGCCCTGTTCCGGACGGTGGCTGCGCCAAAGCTCGGCGGAAGAATTCACTCGCGAAGAGGCTGGAATGCTTTCCCACCAACGGAAAAGTTCGTTGAACACGTTTGCCGAGAACTCCCTGCCCATGCGCGAGCCGTTGAACACCTCACGGCGGTCACGGTCGATAAAGGTCACGCCGTATATCCTGCCGGACGCGTTCTCGCGGAACACTACCCCGATATGCCGCCTGTCCAGCATCCTGACCAGCTCCTCCCGTGAGCGGGCGTTGCGCATGGCTTCAGCCACCTGCCGCTGTATGGACGGTGCCCACCGACCTTCCCTGAAGTCCTTCGCATGCACCAGCATCCTCCTGTCCAACCCTTCCTTCCCGAACCGTTTACCGAACCGGGAACTCTTGAATGGCGGGCTGGCCACCTTCCCGTTATCGTCCGTTGCCGCATACACGATGCCGGTATATGGTCTGCCGCCGTATTCGCCCCGCACCAGCTTCGCTTCAATATTGAGCGTGGACAGCAACGCGCTGTATTCGCCGAAGGTCTGAAAGCGATAACCTGCTAGCACGGCTTTCAGCGTGCTGCCTACCTGATGGCGCACGTCACCTGCCGAAGCATCCACTTTCTTCAGTTCTGCTCCCAACTCACGCCCCTGCATTTCCGCACTGTTGCGCAGGCCGAATTCCTGTTCCAGTTCACGGCAGGCCGTCATGGACCGGCGGTGTTCGTAAGCGTCACTGATTTTCCGTCCCTCATCGTCCACGCATACGCTGACGATGTGGATGTGCGGATTGTGCGTGTCGCCGTGCCTGAACACGATGTAAGGCTGGCTGCCATAGCCCATCTTTTCCATGTACTTTGCCGCCAGTCCTTCCAGTTGTCCGTCCGTCAGCGTATCTTCCGGTGCCGGACTGAGGGCGATGTGCAGGACCGGCTTTTCGGTACGCCGGTTCGCCAACAGGTGGTTCTCGAAGGAGAGCAGCGCCAGCCGCAAGTCCCCGCCCGGCTGGTCCGGACGGTCGGATATGATGCGGTTGCCTGAAAGAACCTGTGCCGTACCTGCCGCCACCTTGTTGAAGTTGTAGGCAAGCGCCCCATAGAGGCTTGCCCCGTGGCTTATCTTTGCAACCATTTCCGCTGGTATTCTTCGGTGAGCGCCATCACTTTCCTGCACACGAGTATCAGTTCCAGGTTGGACTTCTCCAGCCGGTAGAGCAAAGCCATCGCCCGTTTTTCCCCGAAGTTGTTGCGGATGGAACGTACCACCTGGTTGTAGTTGTTGCCCACCGCCTGGAACTGTCTGTAAAATTCGGTCAATCGGACGTAATAATCCATAGTTACCTTGTCCACCTTCACCACTTTGAGTGTGCCTCCAAAGACGGCCTTCTTGATGAAAAGCGTGCGGTCCCTGGCTCCCGATTCCGCCAACAGTCTGTCGAACTTCGTCTTCTCCGCCGCATTCAGGCGGAAGCTGTATTTGTAGTCCGCCGGATCGTTTTTTGGCTTCCTGCCTGTTCTTGTCCTTGTGTCTTTACCCATATATTTCCCTTGTTTTCGACTTTGGAGAAAAACGCCCGCTCCGGGCGGGTCGGAGGTCTTTGTCGGGCAGAAGCATTTCTGTCGGACAAAGACACAACTTGCTCTGTTCGTTTGAACAGAGAATCCGCCTTCGCCGGATTGCCGTGCGACGCTTGCGGAGCATGGCAGGCCGGTGAAGCGCATTTCTCTCTTCCGTCATGGTTCACGGTGCAAAATTAGTTCCTTTTAACGGGCTGTCAAACAGCCGTTTGCATGACATGTGAAGACATCCGATGCCGTATCATGCCAAAGCATTCCACTGATAACCCATGGGACGGAAATACTTCCTACTTTTGACGTGACGCAAGGGGGCATGCAGTGCTATGCATCCGTTCATGTACTGCCATACGGACCGCCATACGCAAAATATAGCAGGGATGTCTTGCTTCCAACATTGCATGGATGCCATGTATGCGGCAATGCCGGACGGGATGCATTGCCACACGAAACACATTGCCCTGTCGCGTACTATGAGAGCGAACCGGAAAACGAATATTCACCTAAATTCAAGAAATTATGAGAAAGAAGAAAAGCCTGTTTGAAAGCCTGTGCCGGAAAAAGGAAAGCGGCGGTACCATCCTGGTAGAGCAAATAACACTCGGTGCCATTCCGGATGACCGGGAAGGAAACACAGCCGAAGACTTGCGGATGCAGGAAACCTATGAAGACCTCTTCCTGAACCGCAACGAAACCGTGCACCGCAAGCAGACTTACATCAGTTGTGAAACCTACTCCCTGCTTGCCCGCATATTGCCCATGGTCAAGGAAGGGATGACCGTGCCCGCCTTCCTGGACAATGTGCTGGCCCACCACCTGAAAACCTACGGGGCAGAACTGGAAGAACTGTTTCACCGCAAGCTGGGCGATGTGAAATTCTGAGTGCAGCCTTGCAACAGGTATCGTGACATGGTACAGCCACCGTTGCATTACTTGCCGTAACACAGTACATACAGGGATGCAACAGGTATGACGGTGCATCGGATATGTCAATGCCTTGTAACCTGTAACGCCCTGCATTGCCTCCTGCAAGTATGGCCCTGATGTATTCCATATTATATTGCATGGATGCATTGGTGACAATCCTGCCATGCGTTCTTTGATACCATACACTTTGGCGTATATACAGTGCCCTATCGTATATGCTGCATTGTAGCAATGGGCGCTGTGTATGCAGCAAGGTACTGGTGCAAGGCATTCCGTATGGCAATCCTTATCTGCAAGCATAACCAATCAATCCAAAGAAAATACAATGGAAAAGAAGAAAGAACCTTTGTTCGTTGCCTTGAGCAACCAGAAAGGAGGCGTCGGCAAGTCCACGCTGACGATACTCCTTGCCAGTTATTTCCACTACCGGAAAGGCAGAAACGTGCTGGTCGTGGACTGCGACTATCCGCAGCACAGCATCCGCGACATCCGGGAATGGGACATCAAGACAGTGGAAAAGAACGAAAAGCTCCAGGGAAAGCTGCTGGAGCAGTTCGAGGGAAGCGAGCGGAAAGCCTATACCGTGCTGACCTCCACCCCCGAAGACGCCAAGCAGACCGCCTACGAATTCCTGGACCGTTCGGAAACCTCCTATGACCTTGTGCTGACCGACCTGCCCGGAACGGTGAATGCCGCAGGCGTATTCCGCTCCCTGGTGAACATGGACTATCTGTTCGTGCCGGTGACACAGAACCGGATGGTCATGCAGAGCAGCATGAACTTCGTGCTTGCCATCCGGGAACTGCTTTCCCGCAATGACAGTTTCCCGCTGAAGGACATCCGCCTGTTCTGGAACTGCATGGACCGCCGGGTGTCCAAGGAACTTTACCGCGCCTACACGGAAATCTTCCGCCACCTGAAGCTGAAGACGCTGGAAACCGTGTTGCCGAAGGCAGAACGCTTCAACCGGGGCATCTGCACGGACGGCCAAGTATTCCGCAGCACGCTGTTCCCTCCTTCGCCTTCCCTGCTGAAAGGGAGCCACATCGACCTGCTTGCCGACGAACTGGAAACGATACTCGGACTTACTGACTAAAAATACAGCATACTATGGCAAACAGAAACCGTAAAATATACGATGTGGACGAGGATGTCCTCAAACGGGTAGTGGCGGGGGATACGGCCGCCCTCGAAGAAATGACGGACAACGGCGCATCCCTTTCGCCTCAAAGGAAGGACACAAAAGACGGGGAAAAGGAAATGAAACCCCTTTACGGGGCACCACCGGAACAGGAAGCGTACCGGAAACGCTTTCTTGCGGAACGTCTCAAAGGCACCCGGCGGCAGACCTACATCCACGATGCGCTGTACCGCGCCATCGCGGGTGTACTGCCGGTAATCGCACCGGACCTGTCGGTGCCCGCTTTCGTGAACAACGTGCTTTCAGACCACCTAAAGCAGTATGAAGAAATTATCAATGGGATTTATAATGAAAAAGCCACTCAAAAACCTATACAATGGAAGAAGTAATCTATCTGTCGGTACGGACGGCCTGTGCCGCCTATATCTTATATAAAGTATGGCAAACGAAAAGCCAAGTCAAAAGAATCTGTGATGCGCTGTATGCCGTTTCCTCCTCCGCCCAAGCGGAGAAAAAAGAAACACCGGTTCCGGGAGCGTCTCCGGAACCGGATGTGATGGGCGGTACACAGTCCGTCTATTTAGACGAGAACACGGGCGAAACGGGAGCCCCTTTCCTGAGCCTGCCTCTGGAGAAAGATTTTATCGGCGAAGAAACAGAAACGCCGGATGAGGACGTGGAATGTACGCTGGACCTGGAACGGATGCGCATGTTGCAAGAGGAACAGGAGGAACTGGATGCTATGAATATACCCACGGAAGCCGTGTCGCAACCGGTAACACAGGCGGACCTGGTGAACATGGCCGACGTGCTGTTCAACCGGAACCGGGCCAGGGAAAACGAGGAACAGTCGTCCCGTGCCGCCCTTACGTTGCATGCGATACGTGAAACGGAAATGTTCGCGGTCATTGAGGCGCAGGTGGAAAATAAGGAGGTCATCGAGGAATTGATGGGACGGTATCTGGATGAAGAGGGGAATCCGAAGCCGGTCAGGCACGGCACTCCTCCTAAAAATGAGTCCAGAAAGGATTGGAAAACACTGATAGCGTAAATAAGAAGCTGTTTTGAATTTCTCCAAAAAGTTTTTCTTGGCTTGATGTACCCGTTTTCGTGTGTGCTTTGGGCGATTTTTTGGTCCTTTTCGCTCCTGTTCTTCGTCAGATAGCCCGCTATCTTCCTCATCACAGAAGCGAAAATGCCTCAAAAACTCATCCCAAATCATCGCACGATAAATTCAAAACAGCTTCTAAAGAATCAAATAAAAAACGTCCGGCACAGCCGCTTCATACCTGTAATGAGGGTCTGGTCTGTGCCGGGCGTTGTTACTCTTCCTGTCACAAGGGCAGTTCCTGCAATTTCCCGATATCTGTCCTGATGCGGGTAATTTCATCGTATTGCCCAAAAGCCAGAGCCGACCTCATGACATTCTGTTCAAAATCTACCCCGGTATTTTCACACAGTTTTTTCCCGATGGACACCAATGCATTGTAGAGGTCATGGCCACGGACATACAGGTATGCATTCGTTTCCCGCAGTCCCAAAGCTTCATAGCGGCCCCTCTCCACTCCAACGTCAAACCCGTATTGCGCAGCCATGTCCACCGTTTCAGCAGCCAGATTTTCTTGCAGGCGCTTCAGGAAAGCCGCGCCGTTGCCCAGTTCATCCCCTTGCCGGTATTGAAGCGCGACACACCGGTGAAAGTCGCCCCGTTTGAAACGGGGATGATTCTCCCTTTCCTGATGCAGCATCAACAGAAAAGGCTCGTACACGATCCGGGAATATCCTTCCAGAAAAGAGTGGAAGTCAAATGGTTTTCTTCCTTCCACCTCATCAAAGGCTTGCTGCAATTTGCCGGCAAACGCACAATGGTTTTCCCAAGAATAAGTATAGGTCTGCAGGATACCCTTTTCCGCCCGCAAGTCCTCACCGGAAAGATAACGGAGGTCACTGTCTATGCAGATGAAGAACCGTCGTGACAGAAAATCCTTGTACTTCAAGCATTGCGTACATCCGGTCGTGGAAGTGCCTTTCTCATTGGTCGTTGCCCGCATGAACTTGTAATGTCCCGTGCGGTATTGGGAAAGACACTGCTGCCAGAACCAGATGTCGTCCGTGTCTTCCACATGAACCACGGCATCTACGTTGTAGAGCCTGGCGGATGCCGCCAGCCCTTTTGCCGCTTTGGCATAAAAGTCACGCTTGTCCGCTTCCATCATGGCCGCTCCAAATCTTGAATGAACACAATCTTGTCCTCCCAACCATTGGCAAAGATATTCGGGGAATGGGTGGTCAGTATCACCTGGCAATACGGATTCAATTGCCGTATCCATTCGATCAGACGATCCTGCCAGCTGATGTGCAGGGAGATTTCCGGCTCGTCCATCAACAATACATTCGGTTTCTCTTCCTGAAGGAAAACGGTAGTCAGGATCAGCAGCATCTGCTTTTCGCCGGAAGAAAGCTGGTCCAGTTGGATTTTCTCATCCGAAACATAAATCACGTTCCCTTCAGAATCGACTATATTTTCACCCTCTTTCGTCACGAGTTTTCCTCCCGTTCCCCGGATCGAAAAGACCAAGGCATTACTTTGCGGGTCTATTGTAATTTCTTTGCCTGTTTCTTTAAATAAGGTATTGACCAATTTGAAAAAAGTGTCGATCCGTTTCTGAATCATTTCCGCCTTGTCCGGATAGTTCAACATCTTCATCCGGTAATCGAAAAACGAAGTGCCTTCCCCGTTCTGGTTGATGACGTGTTTGAGTTCCTGAAGCAACATGCTTTCCGTCTTTTTCTTCGCGTTGGCAGGCACATCAAATGAACGGATGTATGTGACCGGACTGCCAATGGCTGTGCCGCTGACGGATTCGGCAATCCCTTTCTTTATTTTCTGTCCGGTATAGTAATCCGACATCAGGTTGAGCAGGGTCGTCTTTCCACAGCCGTTGATACCGACAAGGATATTCACATCATCATGTATGCCTTCCCATTGCAGGTCAAGCCTTCCCCACATCCTCCGTACCTGAAACCAGCCTATATATTTGCTTTTATTTTCCATACAAATTCATTTTTGAAATACAAAACTATTAAAATTCAGGCAAATGCACAACTCCTGTCTGGCAAAATTGCTGAAACTGCGTTGTTTTCAACCCGTTCCATTGCCTATGGCATTATTTTTCTGATAGAGAACAGACAGCCCTTAAACAAAAAGTTCCGCCCTGGTACGCTGGTCTGCGGGAAGCGTGGCGGATTCTAGCGATGCAAAGGTATGCTTTTTATCTTACACTGCAAAACCCTGGATTGGAAATCCGAACGGGGCATTTATAATGTTACATGTAGCATGGTTTCTGATAGCTAAAATAAAGCATAAAGGATGCTGAATCATTTTTGGGGCTGACACCTGAAGACATCTGTCGCCATGTGATGAAACGCCTGTACCATGCCACATTCTCCGCCTCTATATTTGCACCGAAATCAATTGTGTAACCCCAAAAACGATTCAAGCATGAGAAAAAGAATCCTTTTTACCGCATTGAGCGTGTTAGTGACAGCAGGGGCTTTCGCCCAGGGCGAGGGACTTGCAGGCATCAACGAGGCCACCAGCCTCATGACCAGCTATTTTGACCCGGCGACGAAACTGTGTTACGCCATCGGCGCCGTACTCGGTCTGGTGGGCGGCATCAAAACCTACGGAAAGTTTTCCAGCGGGGACCCCGACACGTCGAAGACCGCCGCGAGCTGGTTCTTCGCCTGCATTTTCCTGATTGTGGCCGCCACCATCCTGCGTTCCTTCTTCCTCTGAGCCTATGGAATACGACGTGAACAAAGGCGTAGGGAAACAGGTGGAGTTCAAGGGGCTGACCGCCATGTACCTCTTCATCCTGGCGGGCGGGCTCGCCGCCGTGCTGCTGGCGGTGGTCGTCCTGTACCTCGCCGGTGCGGGGCAATGGACCTGCATTCTGGGCGGCATCTTCGCCGGCAGCCTGCTGGCCTGGGGCGTGTTCCGGCTGAACGCGCGGTTCGGCGAGCACGGACTGATGAAGATGCTGGCAGAAAAGCGCCATCCACGCTACCTGATCCGGCGCAGAAAGATATTCCGAATGTTGAACCCTGAAAGAAAGCCATGAGAAACATACTGAAAGCCGAGACACTGGAACGGAAATTCCCCCTGCTTGCCGTGGAGCACGGCTGCATCGTGTCGAAGGACGCGGACCTGACGGTCGCCTTCGAGGTGACGCTGCCCGAGGTGTACACCGTGGCGACGGGGGAATACGAAACCATCCACTCCGTGTGGGTGAAGGCCATCCGGGTGCTGCCCGACTATTCCATCGTGTGCAAGCAGGACTGGTTCACGGAAGAGAGCTACCGGCCGGACTGGGAAGGCAGGGAGATGAGCTTCCTGGCCCGGAGCTATGAACGCCACTTCAACGAGCGTCCCTACCTGAACCACCGCTGCTACCTCTACGTGACCAAGACTGTGCGGGAACGGAGCCGCCGGAACAGCGACTTCAGCACCCTGTGCCGGGGGCATATCCTGCCCAAAGAAGTGACGGACAAGGAGGCCGCCTCCCGTTTCATGGAGGCGGTGGAACAGTTCGAACGGATTGTCAACGACTCGGGGCATGTGCGCCTGCGCCGCCTGCCGCCGGAAGAAATCATGGGCACGGAAGAGCGTCCGGGGCTGGTGGAACGCTACCTGTCCCTTTCCCCGGAAGGCGGGCAAACGGTGCTGGAAGACATCTGCCTGGAGCCGGACCGGATGCGCATCGGAGACAAGCGGCTGTGCCTGCACACCCTCTCCGCAGCAGACGACCTCCCCGGCAAGGTGGGCACCGACATGCGCTACGGGCGGATGTCCACGGACCGCAGCGACTGCCGCCTCTCGTTCGCCGCCCCCGTAGGACTGCTGCTTCCCTGCAACCACATCTATTCGCAGTATGTCTTCATCGACGACGCGCGGACAGTCCTACAGGACATGGAGAAGACCGCCCGGAACATGCTCTCCCTCTCCCGGTACAGCCGCAGCAACGCAGTAAACCGGGAATGGGTGGAAATGTACCTGGACGAGGCCCACACGAAAGGCGTGCTGCCCGTGCGCTGCCACTGCAACGTGCTCGCCTGGGCGGAAGACGGGGAAAGCCTGCGGCGTGTCAAGAACGATATGGGAAGCCAGCTGGCCATGATGGAATGCACGCCCCGCCACAACACGGTCGACGTGCCGGTGCTGTACTGGGCGGGCATCCCCGGCAATGCGGGCGACTTTCCTGCCGAGGAAAGCTTCCACACCTTTCTGGAGCAGGCGGTATGCCTGTTCACGGAAGAGACGAACTACCGCAGTTCACCCAGCCCGTTCGGCATCCGTATGGCAGACCGCCAGAGCGGGGTGCCCGTGCACGTGGACCTCAGCGACGAACCGATGAGGCGGGGCATCATCACGAACCGCAACAAGTTCGTGCTCGGCCCGTCCGGAAGCGGGAAATCGTTCTTCACCAACCACCTGGTAAGGCAGTATTATGAACAGAACACCCATATCCTGCTGGTGGACATCGGGAACAGCTACCAGGGGCTGTGCAGGCTGATCAACCGCCGCACGAAGGGCGAGGACGGCATCTACCTGACCTATGAGGAAGATAACCCGATTGCCTTCAACCCCTTCTATACCGATTCCGGGGAGTTCGACGTGGAGAAGCGCGAAAGCATCAAGACGCTGATACTGACCCTCTGGAAACGGGAGGACGAGGCGCCGAGGCGTTCGGAAGAGGTCGCCCTGTCCGGCGCGGTGAACGCCTATATCCGGAAAATCACGCAGGACCGGAGCCTGAGGCCCGACTTCAACGGTTTCTACGAGTTCGTACGCGACGATTACCGCCGGATGATGGAAGAGAAGAAGGTACGTGAAAAGGACTTCGACATCGACGGTTTCCTGAACGTGCTGGAACCCTTTTACCGGGGAGGCGACTATGACTTCCTGCTGAATTCCGATCAGAAGCTGGACCTCACGAACAAACGGTTCATCGTCTTCGAACTAGACAACATTTCCTCAAACAAGGTGCTGCTGCCGGTGGTGACGCTGATCATCATGGAAACCTTCATCGGCAAGATGCGCAAGCTGAAAGGTATCCGGAAAATGATACTGATCGAGGAATGCTGGAAGGCCCTGATGTCGGCGAACATGAGCGAGTATGTAAAATATCTGTTCAAGACCGTCCGTAAATATTTCGGGGAAGCGGTAGTGGTCACCCAGGAAGTGGACGACATTATCAGTTCGCCCATCGTGAAAGAAGCCATCATCAACAACAGCGACTGCAAGATACTGCTTGACCAGCGGAAATACATGAACAAGTTCGACCAGATACAGAAACTGCTCGGGCTGACGGACAAGGAAAAGGGACAGATCCTCTCCATCAACCAGGCGAACCGCCCGGGGAACGCCTACCGCGAGGTATGGATCGGGCTGGGAGGCACCCGCTCTGCCGTGTACGCCACGGAGGTGAGCGAAGAAGAGTACCTGGTGTACACGACGGAGGAATCCGAGAAGCTGGAACTGCAACGGCTGGCGGACGGGCTGGACGGCGACCTGGAGCTTGCCGTGCGCCGCCTTGCCGGAAAAAGACGCGATGAAAAGAAACTACCCTAAAAACAGAGACAATCATGAAAAAGAACAAACAACTGCCGAAGCTGGCCGCCTGCCTCATGGGGGCGGCAGCCCTGATGCTGCAAGGATGTGCGGACATCAAGGGGCCGGAAACGGAAAAGCTGTGCGGGCCGTGGACAAGCGTGGAAGGGAAACCCGACGTGCTGGTTTACCGGGAAGGGGATTCCTACAAGGTGACAGTGTTCGCCCGCAGCGGGAAGACTCGCCGCCTGAGACCGCAGACCTACCTGCTGGTGGAAGAGGACGGGAATCTCTTCATCAATACCGGATACCGCATTGACGTGGCCTACAACGAGGCTGCCGACGTGCTGACCTTCTCGCCGGGAGGCGACTATGTGCGGAAGGAGGTGCAGCCATGAGGAACGGAAAAATCCTGGCATTCGGCCTGGCGGCGGCACTCGGCACGTCCGCCGCTCAGGCACAGTGGGTGGTGAGCGATCCCGGGAACCTTGCCCAGGGCATCATCAACATGGCGGAGAACATCGCCCACACCTCGAAGACGGCCGTGAACACGGCGGAGAGCTTTGCAGAGACCGTGAAAATCTACGAACAGGCCAAACGCTACTACGATGCGCTGAAAAGCGTGAACAACCTGGTGCGTGACGCCCGCAAGGTACAGGAAATCATCCTGATGACCGGTGAGGTGTCGGACATCTACGTGACGAACTTCGGGAAGATGATGGACGATGAGAACTTCTCCCCGGAGGAACTGGACGCCATCGCCTTCGGCTACACGAAGCTGCTGGAAGAGAGCAACGGCGTGCTGCAGGACCTGAAACAGGTGATCAACGTGAGCACGCTCTCCATGACGGACAAGGACCGCATGGACGTGGTGGACGGATGCTACCGCAACATGCGGCGCTACCGGAATCTGGTGGGCTATTACACGAACCGCAACATCGCCGTCAGCTTCCTGCGTGCCCGGAAGAAGAACGACCTGGACCGCGTGATGCGGCTCTACGGGAAAGCTGACGCCAAATACTGGTAGCCCATGACGTTGCTTTCAATCGACTTCACCAACCTGCACACCGTGCTGGAAAGCCTCTATGAGGAGATGATGCCCCTGTGCGGCGACATGCTCGCCGTGTCGAAAGGGCTTGCCGGGCTGGGCGCCCTGTTCTATGTGGCCGTCCGCGTATGGCAGTCGTTGGCGCGGGCCGAACCGATAGACGTGTACCCGCTGCTGCGCCCCTTCGCCATCGGCATCTGCATCCTGCTGTTCCCGACGCTGGTGCTGGGCACGCTGAACAACACGCTGGGGCTCATCGTGCAGGGGACGCACTCCATGCTGGAGACACAGACGATGGACATGGAGAAATACCGGGAACAGAAGGACAAGCTGGAGCGGGAAGCCATGCTGCGCAACCCCGAAACCGCCTACCTGGTCAGCGACGAGGAGTTTGACCGGCAGCTGGACGAGCTGGGATGGTCTGTCGGGGACGCCGCCACGCGGATGGGCATGTACATGGAAGTGGGGATGTACAACCTCGAAAAGAACATCCGGGACGCATTCCGCAGCCTGCTGGAACTGCTGTTCGCCGCCGCCTCGCTGCTGATAGACACGGTGAGGACGTTCTTCCTCGTGGTGCTCTCCATCCTCGGCCCCGTGGCCTTCGCCTTCTCCGTGTGGGACGGGTTCCAGTCCACACTCGCCCAATGGTTCACCCGGTACATATCCGTCTATCTCTGGCTGCCCGTGAGCGACCTGTTCAGCTGCATGCTTGCCAAGATACAGGTGCTGATGCTCCAGAATGACATCCTGGAACTGCAGAGTAACCCCGACTATTCGGTGGACAACTCCAATGCCGTGTACATCATCTTCATGCTGATAGGCATCATCGGTTACTTCACCGTGCCGACCGTGGCGGGATGGATCGTGCAGGCAGGCGGAGGAGGGAACTACAACCGCAACATCAACCGCAGCGCCGTGAAAGGCGGCGGGCTGGCTGCAGGAGCCGCAGGCTCCGCGCTCGGCAACGTCGGAGGCAGGCTGCGGGGGAAATAACCCAAGAAAAGACAGATTATGGAATTCAAGTCATTGACCAACATTGAGACAAGCTTCCGCCGCATCCGCCTGATGCTGGCCGTGTTCATCGGCTGCTGCACGCTCGTCACCGGCTATGCCCTGTGGAGCTCGTTCCGCTTCGCCGAGAAGCAGCGGGAAAAGATCTACGTGCTGGACGGCGGGAAGTCGCTGATGCTCGCCCTTTCGCAGGACCTCTCCCAAAACCGTCCCGCAGAGGCCAGGGAGCATGTACGGCGTTTCCACGAGCTTTTCTTCGGCCTCTCGCCGCAGAAGGACGCCATCGAGCACAACATCAACCGTGCCCTGCAGCTCGCCGACCGGAGCGCCTACCGGTACTATACGGACTTCGCCGAGAAAGGCTACTACAACCGCCTGATATCGGGCAACGTGAACCAGGTGCTCCAGGTGGACAGCGTGTCGTGCGACTTCTCCGTGTACCCTTACCGGGTGAAGACCTACGCACGCCAGCTGATTATCCGCGAGAGCAACGTGACGGAACGCTCGCTGGTGACCGGATGCGAGCTGCAGAACACCTCACGCTCGGACGCGAACCCCAACGGGTTCATCATCGAACATCTGGTGATACTGGAAAACAGGGACCTCAGAAGCGCGGAACGATGAACAGGCGGCGGAACTTTTGGAAACGGGCGGACATCCGGCTGCGGATGTCCTGCCGGAAGCTGACGGAAAGGCAACGGGCCGCCGTCCTGCTGGCCCTGTTCCTGCCTTTTCTTGCCGGATGCGTCTACACCGTAGGCACCGCCCTGCAGGGATTCGGGGAAAGGGACGGTCCCGGGCCGGAGGTGGAGCACATCCGCCCCATCGGCATCACATACGGAATCAAAAAAATGAACGAAAAAGAACAAGCGGAAAACAGACATGAAAATGAACATCGGAAAACTCAGGACGCTGCTGAAGCTGCCTCCGCCCAAGGAAGGCGGCAAGCCGCTGACTGAAGAACAGAAACGGAAACGGGCCGGATACATCGTCTATCCCGTCCTGGTACTCCTCTGCGCCGGGTGCGTCTGGCTGGCCCTGTCCCCTTCGGAAAAGGAACAGGCAAAGGCCGGGCAGGGCAATGGCTTCAACACCGAAATTCCCCTGCCGGAAGACTCCCGGATGCAGGAGAGCAAGGTGGCCGCCTACGAGCATGAGGAACTGGAGAAAAAAGAAAAGGAACGCAGGAGCACCTACCGGGAGATGGCCTCGCTGCTGGACCGGAAACAGGCAGACACGGTGCGGTTGCCCGACCTGCCTCCGGAAAAGCCCCGGAAAACAGCCGGGCAGGAAACCGCCCGCTCGCCGTCCGCCGCCTACCGCGACATGAACCGCACCCTGAACAACTTCTATGAGCCGGCCTATGACCGGGAGAAGGAGGAACTGCGGAAGCGCGTGGCGGAACTGGAACGGCGGCAGGCACAGCAGCCGGAGGCTTCCCCGGAATACTCGATGGAAGAGAAACTGGCACTGATGGAGAAATCCTACGAACTGGCCGCCCGCTACAACGGAGGGCAGACGGCACAGGCCCGTCCGGCAACGGAAAGGCGGAAGGCGGAGGCCAGGCCGGTGACGGCTGTCCGGCACCAGGTGGTATCCTCCCTTCCCCGTCCGTCAGACGACCAGGAGCGTGCGACGGCCTTTGCCGGGGAAAGGAACACGGGGTTCCACACGCCGGTCGGAAAGACGCTCGCTTCGGCCAGGAATACTATCGCCGCCTGCGTGCACGGCACCCAGACCGTGGCGGACGGGCAGACGCTCCGCATCCGCCTGCTGGAACCGATGGCGGTGGACGACCGGCTCATCCCGAAAGGGACGGTGCTGACCGGAGGCACACGGATGCAGGGGGAACGCCTGGACATCCTCATCTCTACCGTGGAGCATGACGGGTCAGTCATCCCCGTGGAACTGGAAGTGTATGATGCCGACGGGCAGCAGGGCATAGCGGTGCCGAACTCGATGGAATACGATGCCCTGCGCGAGATAGCCGCCAACATGGGAGGATCGATGAACAGCAGCATCAACATCTCGACGGATGCCGGAGCGCAGATCGCCTCCGACCTGGGGAAAGGCGTGATACGGGGCGTGTCGCAATACGTCACCCAAAAGATGCAACGCGTGAAAGTGACGCTGAAAGCCGGACACCGGGTGCTGCTGTACCCGCCCGGACAATAATATAATGAAGGAGAACCAAAGGACATGGAACAAACGATTATTCACCAAACAAGCAGATTTATGAAGAAAATCCTGATTCTGACTGTCGCCCTGTTGGGCATGAACGCCGCGCAGGCACAGCAAAGCAGCGGCGACTGGTTTGAAGGGCTGAGCCGCAAGATCGGATTCAGCCGGATGATTCCCCCGCACGGGCTGGAAATCACGTACGACAAAACGGTGCACGTCATCTTCCCTTCACCGGTGAGGTATGTGGACCTGGGGTCCACGGACCTGATAGCGGGAAAGGCGGACGGCGCGGAGAACGTGATCCGCGTGAAGGCCACCACGAAGAACTTCCGGCAGGAAACGAACATGAGCGTGATTACGGAAGACGGGAATTTTTACAGCTTCAATGTGAAGTACGCGGACGAGCCCCTGCTGCTGAACGTGGAGATGTGCGACTTCATCCATGACGGGGAAACGGTGAACCGCCCGAACAACGCGATGGAAATCTACCTGACGGAACTGGACAACGAGTCGCCCCGCCTGGTGCGCCTGATCATGAAGTCCGTGTATGAACGCGACAGGCGCCGCATCCGCCACATCGGGTGCAAGCGTTTCGGGGTACAGTTCCTCCTGAAAGGGCTGTACAGCCACAGCGGGCTGCTCTATTTCCACACGCAGGTAAAGAACACCTCGCACGTGCCCTTCGATGTGGATTTCGTGACTTTCAAGATAGCGGACAAGAAACTGGTGAAGCGTACCGCCATGCAGGAACAGGTGGTCTATCCGCTGCGGGCCTACAACTACGTGACCCGTGTGGACGGGAGGAAGTCCGAATGCACGGTGTTCGCCCTGCCGAAATTCACGATACCCGACGGGAAGAAACTGGTCGTGGAAATGTACGAGAAACAAGGCGGGCGTCACCAGACCTTCGAGCTGGAGAATGAAGACCTGGTACAGGCTGAGACCATTAATGAACTGCGTGTGCGATGAAGGGGAAGGTATTGTTTATAACCCTGCTTCTGTCCGTCCTCCTGGCAGGACGGGCGGAAGCCCAACGGTGCCTGCCGGGCATGAAAGGCATACAGGTGTCAGCGGAGATGGCGGACGGATTCTATTCGCAAAGGAACCGGAAGGATGCCGGCTATGCCTTCTCGCTTGCCCTGTTCACCTATGGCAAAGGGGGCCACAAGTGGATGTACGGCATCGGGATGATGAAACGGCATTATCCCTACCGGAAAACCCGGATTCCGCTCGCGCAATATACGGGGGAAGCGGGATACTACTACAATTTCCTGTCCACACCGGGCAAGACGGTGTTCCTGAACGCCGGACTGTCGGGCCTGCTGGGGTATGAGCGCGTAAACGGCGGGAAACGGATGCTGGAAGACGGGGCTGTCCTGCAGGAAAGCGAATCCTTCATTTATGGAGGTTTCGTGACCCTCGAAGCGGAAGCCTACCTGAGCGACTGCACCGTACTGGCTTTCCAGTTGCGGGAACGCATCCTGTGGGGCAGTGCGGCCGGACATTTCCATACCCAATACGGAATCGCCCTCAAATACATATTCTGAACCCTACTTGAAAACAAGAAACAATGATGAAAATGATGAAAAAGACATTTGACCGGATGAGAGCCGCCTGCTGCCTGGCAGCGGCGGTATGTTGCCTGGCTTCCTGTGACGAAGGGCCGGAGGTGCAGCAGGAATACCCGTTCACCGTGGAAGCCCTGCCGGTAACGGATGAACTTATGGAAGGGGAAACGGCGGAAATCCGCCTGGAAATCATTCCTGAAGGGGAATTCAACGGCACCGTCTACACGCTGAGGTATTTCCAGCCCGACGGAGAAGGCACCCTCAAGCTGGCGGACGGCACGGCACTGAAACCCAACGACCGCTATCTGCTGGAAGACCTGAAATTCAGGCTGTACTACACTTCGGAAAGCAGCGATGAGGCACAAGCCATCGACCTCTATTTTGAAAACAACTGGGGGGCCGTCTGCCAGCTCAGCTTCAGTTTCAATGCGGAGGACGGCGCTCCGGAAGAAAGCGTGACGGAGCCTGCCGGGACAGGAACGGAAAACGGAGAGGAGGGCACGGAATGAACATCCTGCTGTATGCCGACATACCCGGATTGCCGGAGTATGTCCTGCTGACCCGGAAGGCGGTGACCGTGCCTGCTATCGGCGACCGGCTCCGCATAAACGCGGACCGGCTTGCCTGCAAGTTCTCCCGGCAAGTGCTGGAAGAAACGCCCGCCTGCCATTGCTTTGAACGCAACGAAAGGACAGAAAGCATGAGTGTGGGGGATTTCCTGAAAGAGTGTGAACTGGCCGTAAGCAGACGGGAATGGAGTTATGAGGGCGGCACGCCCTGCTGCACGCTGGATGTGGAGGTGGTGGAATGGTAAGCAGGATGAAAAGAGCCATACCCGCCCTTTGCCTGCTGGGGCTGTTTCCCTGCCTGCTGGCGGCGCAGGATATGGAGGGACTAAAACGGCTGCCTCCTTTTGAACGCGCCATCCGACTGGTCATGCGGTTTGAAGGCTGGCACGGACCGGACAAGGCGCCGTACATCGCTTACGGGCACCGCATCCTCCCGGGTGAACAGCTGTCCTACGGGATGAGCCGCGAGGAAGGGGAAGCGTTGCTAAGGAAAGACCTGCTGGAACGGTGCGCCCTCTTCCGGCGCTTCGGGGCGGACAGCCTCCTGCTGGCTGTGCTGGCCTATCAGGTCGGCCATAACCGGCTCCTGGGATACGGAAAGATGCCCCAAAGCAAACTGATACGGAAGCTGGAACGAGGGGAGCGGGACATTGGGCAGGAGTACCTGTCGTTCCGGTGCTGGAAAGGCAGGGTCATCCCTTCCATCGAAAGGCGGCGCCGGATGGAACTGGCACTGCTGTATGAACCCTTACCTCAGTAGCTTGAATCCTCCGGAAAAGTTTCCGGGGGATTTTTCATTCCATAACGGTTAACTTAAATCCTTATGAACATACAGACAACCAAACAAATACGCATTGAAGATTATTTGCACATGCTGGGACATCTCCCGGTGCGGCAATGTGGGGCGAACTTGTGGTACCGCTCGCCGCTGCGGGAAGAAACGGACGCATCGTTCAAGGTAAACACGGCCCTCAATAAATGGTTCGATTTCGGCATCGGAAAAGGCGGGGACCTGATTGCCCTTGCCTCCGAACTGTACGGGTCAAAGGACGTGTCCTATCTATTACGGCAAATAGGAAGCCAGGCTCCACACGCCTGTCCTATGACCGACCCATTCCCCAAACGGGAAAAGCCGAAACCGGCTTTTCAGGACGTGGAAGTGATGGAACTGGCATCGCCTGCCTTGTACCGCTACCTGAAAGAAAGGGGCATCGAGGCGGAAACAGCCCGCAAGGAATGCCGGGAAATCCGTTACGGACTGGGCGGGAAACGCTATTTCGCGGTCGGATTCCCCAACATGAACGGCGGGTATGAGATACGGAACCGGTATTTCAAGGCCTGCATTTCCCCGAAAGCCGTGTCGTATATCCGGGAACCGGAAGGGAAAAGGCCGATGTGCTGCCTCTTTGAGGGGTTTATGGATTACCTGTCGTTCCTGACATTACAGAAGAAAGGTGTTGAAGGCTTTCAGCCGGGCTGTGACCATATCGTGCTGAACTCTGTTGCCAACCTGGCAAAGGCTGTGCCGCTTTTGGACGGTTACAAGGAAATCCGTTGTTTTCTGGATAATGACCGTGCCGGGAAGGACGCCTTGAAGAATCTCAGGGAAACATACGGGGGACATGTGAAAGATGAATCTTTTAAGTACTCAACTTGGAAGGACCTCAACGATTATTTGAAAAGTCTACTGTAAATCTGTTGCGAACTTTCCCGCATCCTGTTTTGAAACATAGAAAGAAATTCTGATTACCACACAATTATACCAACCAATCTTTTTATATTTGCAGAAAATAATTGTTGCAAAGACTTTTGCCAACATCCAGCTAACTTATACCTGACAGATATTATGGCCTATCAAGTGACTCTGAGAATGCAAAATGGTGTAGAAAGAGATGTGGCATGCTACGGCTATGAATGCCATATCGCCCACAGTGACCGTCCTGATATCGGACGGATTATTGCCGCGCATATGGAGGTCTGTCAAAAACTTGGCACCGTAGAGTATCTTCCTGTAGAGGGGGATTTGATTGCACTGACCTTTGAATCGACCGATCATGACAACTTTTTCTATGAATGGCTACTCCAAGGTAATATGGCAAACGGTGAAATCGAATTTGCCACAGGAGATGACATCGTGGACATATTCCGTTTTTGGGATTGCTATTGTATAAGTTTGAAAGAAACCTTGTGCACAGGAGAAATGCCCATGCTGATGACTGTGCTCCTGTCACCTGGCATCCTCAAACGTATGAATTGTGAACCGCGAGAGAAAGTGTGGAAAGTTTCGGATATTAGCGTGAAGCCAAGGGTTGTGAATAATGATGAAAAGCAAGAAATCTTCATAACGGATGCTTATTGGATTGATGAATATGGTAACAAGCAAAGGGATTTTATTCTAAACAATCTTGTTACATTATATGTCACATTTGATCAAGAATTACCAGAACAAACAATATCCTTAGAATTTGTTTTATGTGAAGATGGTAAAGAACGACATGCCAAATGCTCTGGGATGATGAATAAAAACAAAACACTGATTTTTGAAAATTTTAAGTTTGAGTGATATGGCGAGAGTAAAGATTCGTGCACAAAATTCCAATGTCCTAGGACACGCTTACATCAATATTATAAATCCAGAAATAAATAATGGATACTGGGTAGATGAACAAGGGAAACAAATAGTACAAGCTTATTTGGGAGAAACTGTGAGATTTAAATTAGCAACAAAAGATTTAAGAGGAAAAACTCTGTTATTATCTTTATACGATTCCCAAAAAGAAACTTTTAATGGAACTATAAAAGAAACTATACGGGTATCAACTGATTCATTTGTCTTTTCTATTAAACTGGATAAAGAGTGGAATGATAAATTGTTACAAAATGGAGGAAAAGCTTTTCTATATTGGGACATAAAAGTGAAAGAATACCCTAATGTAAAGAAACGGCTACCTGACAAGAAAGAAGATTACCTTGAAATACGTCCAAAATGTTTATATGTTAATTCATATGGAAAAGATAATTTACCGTATATTTATTCTAGAAGTGGGGAAAAGTTATCTTTGGGAGAATTATCAGGAAAAGCGTCAAGTGCAATAAAAGATGTTTTAAAAGATGATATAGACAGATTTAAAGATAATGCATTTGAATATTTTATAACAAGGAATGAAGGGACTAAAATAGCTAAAGGGTTAAAAGTCTTTCGTAAAGTTCTCAATGCTGCAGACAAATTAGAAGATACAAAAGACATTGTCAATATGGTCTTGACTAAGGGGAAATCTGTTTCAGATATGACCTTACCTTTAGTCGGTCCATATTATCCTATAGCAGTAGCTGCAAAACTGGTTATAGATGATATGGATGAAGACATAAAAGAGTTTTGTGAAAAAGCAGAATTGGAGAAATTAAACCATTGTATAGAAGAAGGATTATGGACCGTTAGAAATTATGTTTCAGATATTGATCCTTATGAGAATAAATATAAATTAATCAATATATCTGTTGATGTTTTTATTGACATTTTAAATGGTAAATTCAATTCTTTAAATGAAGTTGAGCGTACATTTATGTCACAAACAGAATATGATAGAGATATTGTTATGCTCTGTTATACATTTGATCGTGACGAAATTGCAATTACTATTATTAGAGCATTTTTTACAGAAAACATATGATACGTTTTTTTTAATCATAGTATTTTTTCCTTTTATGGGATTAGCTTCTCAGGAACAGATTGTTCAGAAGGTTTCTGAGAGATTCCCAACATTTGGTTATAATTCCAACAAAGAAAAGGTAGTATGGATTGATTTTCCTATTGAGATTATTATAAGGAATAAAACAAATAGTAATCTTTTTGCAAATTCAGCTTCATATTATGGATATGTGAAACATTTCGATATACATCACAAAAGATGGGATTATCGATTACTATATATATGCAATAAAGATTCTATTATTGGCTATGTTGATAATAACAGCTACATATCTCCCGGAAATGAAAAAGAATATTTAATATTAACACGACATCCTATGGAGAAAAAAGAAGAGTTTCAAAAAATATTCAAAAACATTATTGATGAAAAATCAAGTAGTATGACAAGCTCTATTTGGAAAGTCTCATCCTCTATTTTATCAAATTATCAAATAAAATACTTACGGAGAATGATTTCAAATGATTCAATAAGAATCAAACTATATTCAGAAGAAAAAGATGTACATTATATAAATATACCGATAGATGTTGACAAAGTTCTTCCGGAAACAAACTAAATTGTAGGTTATTAATGTAAAAAAACATTCCTTTTTTTAACATGAATACAAAACGTTATTATTTGTATTGAAACTAATATCAACATTGTTATTGAAAACTGATTATTTTTTGATAATGACAATTGGTTTTGAAATATTATCTCAATTTTGAATTGAGCCTTAAAAATGTTGCATTTTTTAGATTTCAGTTCAAAATTGAGATTCTTTTTATGCTACAACTACAACATCAGGTATGTATGCTCCATCCGTGAAAAGGCTCTAACAGAACCGCAAAGGACTGGTCCGGCCTGCCATGATAGAGCAGTCCGCCCTCAATGCCAATCCTGCCATCCGGGTAACGCTCTCTGAAACCGAACGAATAAGGAGCAAAGTCATAATACAACTCAATCTCACAGGGACGGTTCGGATTTTTTTCCCAACTCTTCAGCCGCTCCAGACATCTTTGAAGCGTAGTGTCGCCGATGGATTCGGCATACTGCACCACCTTGTCGTAGTGCTCTTGGCTACATAAAATTTTCATACCCGTTTTCTTTATAAGGTTTATACTCAATCAAGGACAAATTCGTCCTCATAAACTTCCAGTTCCAATCCGCTTCCGCAGATACGCACCAGCCATGTGTACGGCAGGTGCTTGATCAGCTCGATGTTGCGGTATCCCTTATAAGGGCGTACCAGCGTGGCAAAGTCCCCGGCTTTCATTTCCGCATCCGTTTTTCAGTTCACCTTTACCCGGTTCAGCAGCTGGCCGGAAATCTCATGAAGTTCGCGGCAGCGTTCCGGCTGCTGTGCCCGTGCGAATGCCGTGATGCCCTGGGTCAGTTTCCAAAGCGTGGCACCGCCCGTCACCCCGTCGTCCGGGTTATTGTTCATCAGCAGCTTTTCCACCTCGCGGCCCTCGTTCTTCAGCAAGGCGCCCCGCTGTACCAGCTGTTTCAGTTCCTTATCGAAATCCACATCCACCTCAGCGGCTCCCTGAATCTCCACCGCCTTTTGCATAAGGGTGTCCCGGCTGTACAGCCCTTTGGTCAGGTCGGAAACCGCAGAGACGGTAGTCTGCGTGTCCAGTTCGTAAGTCTTTTGGGAAAGGGCCATTGAGTCCGGCAGTTTCGCTCCCAGATGTACCTGCCGCATGACGGACTCACGCACCATCCCGTTGAGGCATGCCCCGTTGAGCAGGAAGGAACGCATGTCCACCGAACCGTTTCCGTAATCGGACGTGGAGAAACGTGCCCCGGCAAAGATGACGACCGTACCGTTCTTGCGGGTAGGAATCTCTATGGGAGCGGGCAGGATGGTCTCACACCAGACCTTTGTATCGTTCATGTAGGCATCTGAAACGACAGCCCCCTGGTTTGCCGCTTCCCGGATGAATGCGGTCAGGATCTCCACCGAATTGAGCCTCCGGTAGGAATCGGACAATATGCCCCGTACCTCGGTCCCTACCGCCCGGACCAGCACACGCGTTCGTTCCGTCCAACCCGAATGCTCGTTCAGGATGGTGGCGCACAACTGTTTCTGCCATGCGGCTCCCGCCGAAAGTTCGCGGAGGTATTTGGCCGGGATGCCCATCTTTTCGGAAACCTGGCCGATGGCATTGGCGTGCAGGCTGAAATCCCCTTCGGGCATCGAAAGCTGTACCCGGTCCGCCGCCTTGAACGACACGACAGGACGCTGTTCGCCATTTCTGCGGCTGACCCCGATGGGGGCCATGTAATCTTGTGCAATTTTCCCTTCTTCGAGCAGGCGGGTGATGGCGGCCATCACATCCGGCTGCCTGCCTTCGACCATCCGCCGTACCTTGTTGATCACTACCTGATTCAGTCCCTGCTGCTTCTGTACCGGCGCAGCTGCCGGCATTGTCAATGTTGCTTCCATCATGATTCTTGTTTTAATATTGTTAGATAAAGTCTTTCTTCAACGGTTTTCGGGAGCAGCCGTTTTTGAACCACCTCACCATCCGCTGGTATTCTTCCTCGCTGTACCCGCTGATGCCGAATGCTTCATAATATCCGGGAAACGGGCATCGTTCCGGTTCCGGCGAATGGACGCTGACCGTCTTGTGCGCAACGATGATATGACGCACTAAACGGTAGCACTTGTACAGGTCTTCCAGTATGGTATATTCACGGTCCGTGTGCGGCTCGTAGTACCCGCAGGAGATATTGGCGCAGGAAACCGGAAGTCCCCTTCTTTTCAGCACATACACGTCCGTCGTGGCGCCTTCGGCCGGCTTGTAGCCGTATTTCGGGAGGTCGGCACATCCGACAAAGTCGCGTGTACAGAGTTCCGTGCCATGTATGCGGGTGATAAAGTCCGAATTCCCCCATCGGTCGCACTGGAGCACGAAGCGGCAGTCCGAAAAGAAAGCCATGTCCGCCCCCCGGCTTCCTATGCAGCCGTTCTCTTCCTGGACAAAGAAAACGCATTTCATCACCTTGAAATCCTCCAGGCATTTCAGGCAGATCCAGATGCCGTTCTTGTCATCGGCACCGATGCCCGTCACACGCTTGTGGCGATGGTCGTAACCTATCACCATGGCATCCGCCACCACGTGTGCCCCGTAAGTGCCTGTCCTGTGGCGGTGCACCTCGTCCACATGCGCCACGACGCACGGATAAGTCTTTGCCCGGCCCTTTACGGCATAAAGATTGCCCTGCCGGTCCTGCCTGCAGGAAATGCCCATACGCTTCAACTCCGCCTTGAGGTAACGGAGCATGGGCTTTTCCTTCCCCGACGGGGAAGCTATATTATAGAGTGTAACCAGTCTTTCCATAAGATTAAGTATTTGAATGTGACACATCAGACACAGGCGTACACCCTTGCGGATATACGCCTGCGACAGCCTTTATGAGATGAAAAGTTTCTCCAGCTGCAAATAAGTCCTGAACGGCGGGATCGGCCGGCCTTTCTTGAACAGCACGGAAGGATAAACCTCTCCTTTGTAATCCCGTACAGTACCTTTGATCACTTCACCGAAAACGGTGCTGGCATAAAGGGAAGACTTGCATGAGGAGCAGAAAACATTCCCGAAACCGCCGTGTATCTTGCCGCAGCCCGGACATACCTGCATTGTACGGACGGCGCTTCCCCCAATATTCCGGCAGGTGGCAATCTGCCCGTCCCCTTCATAATTTCTCAGTTCTATTTTCCCGGCTTTCATGGCAATGCTGTAAAACGTGTCCATATAAGGCACCCCTTTCTTATGCCAGCGGAAAGCCGGCACATCCACGATGAGTGCCAGTTGGAGTTCTTGCCCTGCCACAATGCCTGTTTCTTGCAGGCTGTTCAATGCCACATATTCCTTGGTATGGTGATAATCGTTGAACTTTCTGCGCAGGAGGATCCCGTTCCGGCGTGCCTCATGCTGCATCATTCCTATGACAAACGCATGGGACGAATATATCCGGTCCGTCAGTGAAACCGTGTCCAGCCCGTAATCATTAACCGGACAGCGCACATGCTCCCACACGATGGCACGTCCGAGCACATTGTTGCTCTCGTCCCTTGCCACCAGGATTTTCGCCCCGGCGAAGTTGGCATAGAAATCCGCGGCATTGCGTGCCTTGTCCGGATAACGCATGCAGGAATTGTGCAGGGTTGATGCCGTATCGTCCGCTATCGGGGAATAATTATCCCCGTCATACGCCTCATAAATGTCCTGCATCCCTTCCAACAGGCGCACGGTCACCTTGCTGTCCACGCAGATGGCGCTGGCGAAATAGGCCATGTCTGTTTCCGGATACTCCGGCAGGTTCTTGAACAGCCTGATGAACGTGGACGGCTCCATATCCACCCGGTTTTCCGGGAACAGGGGCGCCTGCGGATTGTTGCGGTCCGGGAAATTCCCGTTGGACAGGTCCTTGTTACAGGCGGTGAACACGATGCGGATTTTCTGGAACCCGTCGCAGGATGTCCGTTTGCGCTTGGTGGAAAAATGGTTGCAAAATCCCCGCACAATCTCTGTGACATCCACATTCTTCTTCAATTCGGCAAGGATGTCCCTTGCGATGACGCTCCCGTTTTCTGCCGCATGGGCCAGACGGGATTTCAGTTCGCTGCTTGCATTTACTTTCATAATTTGTCTGTTTAATAATGGATTATTCATAAATTCAACACATACTGAGCCGTTCGATGAAATACGGGATAAAGTCATGTTCCAGACCCAGGCTGTCGCATGCCTGTGCGAAATCCTCCGCACGGAGGTCATCCGCATCCCTATAGTCCAATAAGTTGCGTATTTCACCGTCCAGATACTCCTTCGCTTCTTCCGGAGTGCAGCCGCATGAGTTGCAGATCCGGGCAATAATGATTGTTGCCATAGCTGTCATTTTTTAGAATTTATTGTTCTGTTTACAGGAAGTTCCCGGCTTTTCCGGTATTCTTCTTCACTCATCTTGCGTATAGTGGGGATGCCGGTATGGGTAAGCACCGGATTGACCAGCCAGCCGTCGTTGAACTTCTCAGGTTGGAGGCTATCGTGCCAGATAACCTCACCCACACCACCGTGAACCAGCATGTTGCATACGGTCATCAGGCAGCAAGTGCGGTTGATGTCCTCACCGACCAGATAGCCGCCGAGGTTGCGTACGTGCCAGGCAAGCAGCAGGCGTCCGCTGCCACAGGTCGGATCTCCCATCCGCTGTCCGGGCTGATGTTCTCCCGTACCGGCACATGCGGTCATGAGTTCGCAAATTGGCGCCGGAGTGAAGAACTGTCCTTGTGCCTGTTTGGAACCGGCGGAAGAGAACGCCATGTAAATGTCACCGAAGGGGTCATACCAGCTGTCATCTTCTTTCAGACGGCTTTGCATGAGCCGCACCCATTCACGCACCATGCCCATGAATGCGGCATTCTGCTGCCGCTTGTATTTCCAACTCTTGAGCGGTGGCGCACCGGGCGAGAAACCGTGAATGACAAATGTCAGGAAATCATTGAATACGGTCAGCGGGTCATAGCCGCAGGCATGGGCAAAATCCGTCATCAGCTTCGCCAAGGGCTGTATTTCTTTGGGAACCGGGTATTGTGCCATAGCCTTCAATTTTTGAGGGTTGTCTGTTTCCGGTTATGAAGGTAAAGCTCTACCTGCCTTGCCACCATGTCACAGAATTTCTGCCCGTTTTCCTCCTCGCTCCTGAAATAGGTCAACATGTCCCACAGGTTGCGGTTGAAGTAAAGCGTCCATTTCTCATAATAGTGCTGTCCGTAGACTTTCCCGAAAGTTTCCTGAAAAAGCGGAAGGGTCAGTCCTTCGCTCGCATGATGATTGTACTGCCATAGGGATACAACCAGCATTTGTCTGTAGTTCATTGTAATCATATATTCTAATTTTTAATGAGACATCTGCCTGCTTGCAGGCATTCTTATTTCTTGTCGCAAATGTTGGCGTTTGACCCGGGACCGCGCAAGGCTTGGCGGGAAAAAATACCGCAGCGGAGCGAGGATGATTTTTTCCCAGCCAACCAGCCCCATGGGGGCCGCCTTGCCCGGTCAGTCGGGCAAACGACTATATTTGCCGCAAGAAATGAGGATGACATTCTATCTTCTGTTTTTTGTGCCTGGCATTTCCTGCAAAAATCTCAAAATGAAGGATGCCTGTTATGTAAAACTCTTCCAGACCGGGAAAAGCGAGTGGCTTGAGGCCTTCCAGTCCGTTGCAATAGAAAAAGAAGCTGTCGTCCGTGTCCGGATCCGCCGTTTCCGAAAGCCGGATATTGACTTCCGGATAGCTGCCGCCGTCATTCCAGGCAATGGAACAGACGGCATAATCCGGTTTGCAGCCGTTATTCCGGACAAACCTCCTGAAACCGTTCTCCATGTCCTTTTGGACCAGGCCCCGGCTTTCACTCGACGGCGGGTCAATGACGGACAGTTCTTCCGCATAAACTTCCGCTTCACTCATGCCGTTCCCTATCAGCAGTACCCGGGAGTCAAAGCCCGGAATTTCCGCTTCCGTTATTCCTGCATTATATTCTTCATTCGTATCAAGCACCTCATAGACGCCTGATGTTTCTCCGGCAGGGTCGTTCCAGTACACTGCCTGTTTTTCCTTGAATTTTCTCATCTTATATTTCCAATCATTATTAGAATTACGAAAGCCCCATCCGGCTGGACAGGGCTTTCGTTTTAATCACACTCAGGTCATTATGCGTTCCGTATGTTCCGTTTCTCTCTTGACGCCCCGGAGGCGCTTCAAGAGGTGCAGGAAAATTTCACGGTCGTAAATACGGTACAGGAACCTTTTGCCTGTTTCCTTAATTTTTCCCGTGAAGGTGACGGACTCCCTGTTTATCGGGTATTGGAAGAATGTCCCGGCTGACAGCAAGGTATAATCGTTCTTTTCCATATAATCCATGAACCGGTCCAGGTCATCGATGCCTTCCGTTCCTGCATAGTAAGTGAAATGATGCCTGCGCAGGCTTCGGAGGATACGGGCAACATCCTTGCGTGCCTCCTGAACGGATTCCGCCTCTCCGGATACGGTCAGGTTGCAGATGAAGCGCTGGCAGCCCTTGTCTGTCACGAAGAAATAAGCGGTGCCCATTCTTCCGCCGTTCCCGTCCGTTCCGGAAACGGCGATGTTCCATTTGCGGATTACCGGCCTGCAGGTGACACGCCGGTAATGTTCGCCTATCTGACGCTGCAGTTCTTCGTAGGGCAGGTTGACAGGACGGATACCGGTAAAGCACCGGCCGGACACTTTGAAATAAAAGTCATGCAACTCCCAATAATAAGGCTCCGCTTCAAAGAAACTATTGCGGTTTTTACGGATGTTTGAATAAAACGACAGTTCCTCGTACCGTTCCGGGGAGATTTCTCTGAACAGTGTACAGAGAGATTCCATATAGATACGTCCTTTCTTGCGCAACTCTTTCACCCCGAAAGCACACAAGTACGGGTTGCGTTCCTTTTCACGCAATTCCATGAGGGTGTGTCCGGAACCGTCACAATGTACTCCGTCAGACATGACGGTCAGGACATCTCCCCGGAAATACCGGGAATCTGCCACATATTTTTTGCTACTGCCCATATTTTATACGTCTTGAAGGTTCAACATCCTTTTTGCCGCCCGCACTGCATTCATGGTCAGCTGCCGTTGCCACGCCTTGTTCTTGGGGGACCAGCGGAAGCCGTTCGACTTCAGCTCCCTGCGTCTGGCATCGTCGGGGATGCCGTCGAAAAGGATCTGTAACCGGTCGGCCTGTCGGTTCCACACCAGCCTGCCTCCTTCAAAAAGGATTTCACTGTTTTCCTCCTGCCTGGAAGCCTGCATTTTCTCCCGTACGCGGACCGCCATTTCGGGGAACTGGAAGAAACGGTTGCGCGGGGTAATGACCGGTTTCTTCACGCCTGCGTTACAGATACGGATAAAATCGACGGCTTTCTGTACGGTTTCCACTTCACCCCGGTTGACGTAGGTCATTACCTTGTTCAGGATGCTGCTAACAAAAAGCGCCCGGTTATACCCACGGATTTTCCCGGTATCCAGTTCGTGAATGGTCCGGACACTGTCTGCGATGTCTCTTTTCAGGCTTTTCCAGGCGGCTTCCAGTTTCTCCTCTTCCGGACGGGCTTCCTCCTGCATCCGCTTCATGGCGGCAAGGAAGCGTTCCCGCCAGTTTTCAAACTCCTCCTGCCTGTTCTGGCAGGCCTGCTCCGCCTTTTCCTGTTTCCGGCGGTCGAAGCCTGCCGGTCCGGTCACAGCCGGGCTCGCACACCGTGACAGGCTGCCGAACAAACCGGCAAGGCGCTTCCGGTAGCCTTCCTTATACTGTTCCCGCTTTTCTTCGGGAATGGAAGTCAGGTCGGCACACAACTGCTCCTCATGGCGGCAGATGTCTGTCTGGGCACGCTCTTCCGGGTCAAACGAATTCCACCGGTAGGCGCTGCATGCACTGCCATACAGGTCTTCCAGATAGCCGGGATATCTGCATCCGGTAATTTCCCAGTCCTTGAAATCTGACGGGCGGATTTCCCGTTCTGTCCCGTCTGCCGCCTCTATGGTATGCACATACGAATGCATGCCCATACAGCGTTTCCGGAAATGAAAAAGGACGGGAGCTTCGTCCGTCCCCGTCCTTCTGATGCTTTTCGCACGATAGGCATTGCTCTCCGTGAGCATGACAGCCTGTTCTTTCGGAAAGCCCGCTACTTGTCCTTCACGGGGTTTCGGTGTCGTTGTTGTCATCATTGTTCTGTTGGTTTAGTTAAACATAAGTCCTGTCGGGCTTTTTATCTTATCGTTTTCATATCGGTCATAACCTGTTGATAAGCCTGTATATTTCCTCGTCGCTCAACGAATGGAACAGTTCTTCATCCAGGAAATAGAAAAAACCTTCCAGTATGTCTATCGCTTCCATAAGGAGAAGGCTGTCACGTCTCAGCACAGACTCAAACTGTTTTGTGGATACATGCCATCCGTCCACTTCCCGGACCGGATACCTGACTCCGAAATAGCACAGGTAGTTTCTGTCCGTTTTCTCTTGATTCTTTTCAGCTTCCATATTTTTCATTTTTTTGATACGGCCGGCTCCCGGAGCCGGTATTTCTGTTTCTTATATGCGAGGTAGTCCCGTGCCGGGATTGTGCAAGGTTTGGCGGGAAAAAATACCGCAGCGGAGCGAGGATGATTTTTTCCCAGCCAATCTGACCTTGCTCAATCCAAAGGCACGGGGCTATCTTTGCTATAAGAAAGAGAAATATAAATAGAATGTCAGGGGTTCATGTCCGCATATTTCGGAGTGATTTGCCGTCATACAGGCTGACGGCCCGTTCTACTAAAGGCTCCCGGTATGTGTCCGACAACTCCGCATAGAAGCGTTCAGCCGCGCCGAATACGCCTTTGTCAGACAACAGGCACCATTTTTCCCAAAAATGACGGGACATGTTTCCGTACACGATTCTGCACTCTTCCTGGCTCCAGGCATTCCACATATAGTAGAAGAAACTGGAAACTGCACTTTCTGCTTGAAAATTCATAATTCTTCTATTTGAGGTTATATATAGTTCACTTCAGAAAAGTTCTTTCTTCCTGTCATATGTCCAGCGGAAAAAGCGGTCTCCCTCAGCCCATTGCATGGCCCGTATGTACAGATAGAACGCTTCTTCCACTGTCAGTCCGTCCGCCGGTACGGATGCCAGCATTTCACCCATACATACTTCACTGTCACCATAACCGGATTTTATTTCCTCCAGTTTCTTATCGCAAAGGGTACTTTGCAGAGGGCTGTTGCCGGAACAATACAATTCTTCTTCAAAATAGCACTGTCTGCTTTCGGACATTCCTGTCCGTCTTGGCTCTGTTTTATTTTCCATTTTATCCGCTTTTGAGAATTATACAATGATTGTCAAATTGGTCAAGAGACAATCCTCAATGTTTCACCGAAGAAGGAGTCACATGCTCCATATACATGTTGAATGGAACATTCGGTCTCTGACTTTTCGTTGTCAAGTCTGAAGCGGAAACCGTAACGGTCTTTTGGTTTCAGTTCCAACTTTACATCCTGTTGCAATTCCATTCCGAACAGGCTGCCGCCACCGTATATGGAACTGAATATGCCGCAATAGTTACCTTTGGGAATAATGACTTCCTTGAATGAGAATCCGATGTCATATAGGTCTTTTAGACTTACTTTCCCGATATAGGTCAGCAAGTTCGCACCGCAACAGGAATTGATAAGTTCCTGATAGAAATGTTCGTAGGTCACCTGTTCCTTACCGTCACGGCTTTTCCTGTTCGGAAAGCAGCCATGTACCGTGTAGCCCTTTTCCACAAGCATCTTCTTTACCCTGGCAGGATTGAGCCTCAAGGCGTCCACCATGTCACCGAAATAGGACTCCTCGTAACGGTACCCTCCTTGTGATTCCCACCAGTTGGAATTGATGCAGTCATAATCGGAAAGCATCTCCACCCGGACCGGAATGTCATCCGTATGTTTGATCAGCTCCATCAAAACGTCTGAATCATCACGGGCATAAATCTCGCCCCGTATCTCATCATCGTGTTCCTCAAAGAAAGATTCCACTTCCTCCTCATCGGAATCATGGAAAAGGACGCATCTTTCCTTGAGCTTTTCCATAATCTCTTTGGCCGCCTCCCATTCGGAATCTCCGCACCATTCTTCCGCCTTTTCCCAAAGAGGTTCCGGACTTCTCTTATCCAGGCATTCCTGGAGCAGGTCGCGGTTGCCGTCAAGATTGTCCCGGTAATCCGTCCATACCAGCGTATAGGATTCTTCCATCAGTGATTTCACCAATTCCATTGTCAGTTTTTTCTTCATCAGAGTTACCTGTGTACGGCAGGATTTGATTTCCCGTACATGATGTGTATGAAAGTGCATAAATGAAAAAAGGCGGCCTTGCGGTCGCCCTTCCGTTATTTTTCTTCTAGCCTTATTTTGACAAGCTGCCTGAAACGTGCGGCTATTTCCCCGCATTTGCTCCAGGCAAGTTCCTTATACTTGCGGCGAATGGCGCAATATTCCAGCCAGGATTTGCCCCTGAGTTCATCCCGGTAGGAATCCATGCGCAGTTCGGGGTATTCCCGGAACAGCGTTTCAAATTCCTTGTGCCATTTGCGTGTCTGCCACGAGCCTTCCGCCACCAGGGTAATGAAGCGGAACAGCTGTTCGTCTGTCCTTACATCCAACGCACGGAAGTGGTCAATCCTTGGCCATACATTATTGGAATGCTGCCACGTTTCTATTTGGTGGGTATGGGCGTTATAAACCATTTGGGTAATTATCTGATAACTCATATTTGCCTGTTTTAATTATATTGTCATTCCTGCAAATCTTCATAGTAAGGGACATTAAAATGCGCCGCCGCTTCGTCCATCTCCTCCAAACGGATTGGTTCCATATCCGGTGTTTCACCGGCATTGCCGTTTATCCGTCCGTTAATCTTCCGGTGCATACGGCGGACTATCTTGCGCATTGCCTCATCATCCGTATCCTTTGTACAGAACGGGCAGGAAAGGTTTTCAAGGTCGTAACGGGTCAGGACGGTAGTGCCATAGCGGAAAGGCTTTTTGTAAAAGGCATCGTCCGTGTCAGCCGGCTGGGGCTCGGGCGCGGGATCGAGGCTGTGGCTGAAAACAATGTAATTGGCGCCGCCCCGTTGGGTCTGGTTGTTTTCCCGGAAGAAGTCCAGGTCCCATTGCGTCAGCCGGAAGCGCTTGCGGTTGCCTGTCAGGTAATCCGTCACGGCTTCCTTGGAGGAAAAGGGCGCGACCAGTTCCATGCTGGCCGTGCTGAGCCAGGCATCGCAACGGTAGAGTAGCCAGACTTCCTTTTCTTCTGAAGAGGACTTGCTTGCCCGTTTGCTAAATTCATAAATCGCGTTGTCCATGCTGCCGAATACGAAACGGACCTTGTCTATCAAAGGAAAGTCCGCTGAATGGATGCTAAAACGTCTTTCGACAAAACTGCGGAAAGTGCCGTTGTTCAAATATTCCTGCGCCTCCTTGTCTTCGGGAGCCAACACGATATCAACACCGATGAAGTCATTTTCGGAGAGTACGTGTCTTGTTAAATTATATTCCTCCTCCACTTCATATACGGCAAGTGTGGGATTTTCCGCTTCCACCGTCACTACACGTCGGAGCAGTTCTTCAATGGCGATTTTATATTCCATATTACTTTGTTTTATGAATGGATGATTTCAAGTATTTCTTTATCACTCAGTGCGTGAATGTCCTCATCGCTCAGGAAACAGGCGAATTCTTCCAGCATTCCGGCCGCTTCCATCAGCAAAGAACCGTCAAATTCCAGTCTGGCTTCCAGCCGTTCCGTGGAAACCTTATATCCGTCCACTTCACGCACAGGATATGCTATTCCGAAATAATATACGCTGCCTGTAGGATACTTGCCGTTAATTCTCGTTTGGTTTACTTCTGTTCTCATATTTGCTATCTTTTATACAGTTAGACATGACCGGCTCTTGGAGCCAGTATTTCTGTTTCTTACGTGCAAGGTTGCTTCCTGCCGGGATTGTGCAAGGCTTGGCGGGAAAAAATACCGCAGCGAAGCGAGGATGATTTTTTCCCGGCCAACCCCAACGGGGCATGGCCTTGCTCAATCCAAAGGCAGGGGGCTAGATTTGCTGTAAGAAAGAGAAATGCAGGATTGATTTTGTAAATAATGTGAAGGATAGAATGAAGGGATGTTTTGCAGAGCTGACTGCAATATACAGATTCAACAAAACAATAGCGACTACAACTATTTGGTTTATAGTGACAGTCGCTATTGTTGTATATAAAGGTTTTAATACCTGTAGTTTACCAAATGCTTACCGGTATACTCTATTGGAAAAATATCTCGTTAGCATATACTTTTCAATGGATGACTAATTCGCAATAATTGGTGGCTAATTCTATAGTATTTACAGAATGTCCCTCGTTAAGGACTTGCACCAGTTAGATGATACTGACAGGCAAACAAAAATATCCGTTTATGGATACTGCGAACAGCTGAATCTTCCTTGACATATTTTTTAGCGAACAGCAATTATATTGAATTCTCATTATCAATAATTTCTAAAGTCATTCATTTTTAAACATATCTCAACATTGTGGAGAGTTGCCTAAAACATGAACAAAATAGAACACAATTACCACATTTTACGCAATCTCTTTTTTATTTTTTCTTCGGACGATATTTTATCTATTGCATCTTTATCAAAACCGTTACTTTTCAAGTATGACGCAACTCCTGCGCAGAGTTTCTTGCATTTGTCCCACTCAAAGATGCTTCCACGGTCTTCAGTGAAAGGTTCAATCCTTTCCCATTCCTTTTGAGGGAATATGTTTTTACTTAACGCAATGTAAATCCTATCAAATGAATGAGATAAGAACAATAGCGAGTTTTCATCATGCCAATTAAATGACAGGGAAAAAATGAAACTATAATAAGTATAATCCAATCCCTCTTTATCCGAATTAAGATACACCATCCACATAGAAGGATGTGATTGTCTCACCTCTAAACATGATGGCTTTATAGTGTTGGATACAAAACGTATAGTATTGATGCCGAATGAACTTTGGTGTTCTATCCATTGTAGACATTTTTTTACATATAACTTGCATTCCTGCAAGAGATTTTGAGGCACATCTTTTACATTGGCATAATCCAATATCTTAATCACTGAATCATCCGCATGCTTTACTATATAAGCAGCCCATTCCTCTTCAGTTGCACAGTTAACAGAAAGTATCTTGTCAAGCAATTCATTCCACTTCGTGATTCCATCCGCCACATCTAAACTTAATGAGCGGAAGAAAATGCTGAAATGCTCGTTGTTAAAGTCTAGCCAATAACATTTTAATATAAAATCCTTGTCTTTGGAAATTAGGGGAAACATTGTCTCCCAATGCGATTCAATGATAGGATTTATGGTTTGCTGATTCAACTGCTCTAATGCATAGGTGAGGATTTCTATAGTTGCATCATTGATTTCTTCTATGGAAGCCACATCATTAACTAAACTATAGAAATCAGATATATCATCATCTTTCAGATTCTGAAGCCGTTTAGTGAAGCTCATCAAAGCCATATTTGCTTTGTCCATGCCCTTATATGTGACGACATCATATAAGAATTCACTTTCCGAACAGAATAACTTTACTACACGTTCGCTAAGAAAATTATCTTTAACGATGATGCCATCTTGTGATTTTGGGAATGCTGTAAATATATAATAAAGAACATCATTATAGTCCGGACGCTCAGTGTGAACATCATGCGTCATTGCTGCATCAAGTAGACGCAGTAGATTGGCAACAGAAATAAACTTATTTTCACTGCTTCCAATATCTTTGGAAAACAGACGGATTAGATACGGGGTTTCATCATCATTCTTTAAAGATTCATTTATAATATAGCGAATTCCTTCATTGAAATTTTCTTCACTTACTTTCCCTTCCCATGGGGAATCTTTGTCTATGGACACAGCCCGTCCCCCAGTAACAAATTGCAAAGAAAATAATTCGTTTTCATATTTCCTTGGGGTATCTGTTCCTGTACATAGCGACGTATATTGTAGATATTCTACAGGGAGGTATTGAAGAAAGGATAAGATCAGTTCTTGCAATTCACACTGACTACGCTCAATCTTCAAACAAGCACCCTTATTTTTTGAAATCAGAAATGTATACAAGAATATTATTGATAAAAAATCAAAGTTCTTGAAAACAGAGTTCTTATTCAAACTTTTCATCTTTCTGTCCTCAATTTCAATCGACAAATTATAATCAGAGAAATTTTTGTTATTGGGTCTGTGAAATAAATCAATGATTGTTCTGAAATCAAATTCTTGCGATATGCCGTCAATAGGTATCAGTAATGTATGTGTCCACACGCATCCGGACCTTTCCATTTCATCCGCATACCATGTTTTCGCTATGGCATAATATTTCTTGCTGGGTAGGGGGTAGGCTGTCAGATAGCAATCTTCCTCATTAGCATTCAAGACATGGAAGCCAGTCCAATCACTCAACTTGAATAAAAGAGCCTGGTCTTCTGGGGCAAGATTTGGCAATGAGGAAGCCAACAGCCCATGCCCCATATCGTATCCATGAAGTGTTTGTTCGATAACCATCATTCGTTTATTAACATATATAGCGGCAATGACAAGTCATACTTAATTTCATCGCCAATCTCCACAAAAGCACGTTCCCCGGATTTGGTTTTGTTGGTGATGACAGCATCATCGTCTATTCCTTCATAGTCAAGCCCTTGAGCACTTATGCCAATAATTAGGCTATCAGGCTGTTGGTCTTTAAGAAAATTGTATAAAACTGGTGAGTGGCTCTTCAACCAAGATTCAGGATTTTCAGGATTTATTCCATTTCCAGTCACTTTATCCCAGCATGATATGGCAAAAATCATTTTCTTAAACTGCTTTCTTCCCAAAAGATACTTCAAGACCATAATGTTTTGCGCACATGCAGACATTTTCTGCGAATTGAAAGGTGGCACTTCATCATTCTTCTTTTCGCCTTCAACTGTGCCTATATTGTCATCATCTTCAAAATGTCCTGGGTCTAAATTATTTGCCATGTAAAACAGGGTATCGGCAGCTTCACACCAGTCGTCCAAGTCCTTACTATTCGTCATCTCGATGATTTGGCGGAAAGTTTCACCGGAGAAATCGGGAATGTTGATGTTCAGAACATTTCCGTTGTCTTTCTGCTCTATCCTCAGTTCTACACTGGATGACTTGTCTTCTGTCGTTCTGTCAACCCTTACACCTTCTAACCATTTGTCACTCAAAGATTCCAAATGTTGTGTGTCATCAACCAACTCCCGGCTTGCTTTCATCTTCATTTTCGAGGATTGGTTTTCCAGGTTGTACCACAACCCACCAATATAAGTTGATTTTCCTGTGTCAGGTAATCCAGCCAATAGGCAATTCATCTGTTTCATAGTTCCCTAATTTTTGTATTAATCCAATCAACATCAGAGAGAGTAGGAATATTTATAAGCCTGCAACTTTCTACGAAATAATCAAATACCTCGTATAAATCATGATTATTCTCCATATTGTTCGAACAGATTTTAAATTGCTTATTGATTTTGGTTTGTGAAGTTTCTTCTATCATTTGTATTATTTCTTTTGCATTTGATTCAAATAATTGACAAACGTTTTTATCTTCCTTATTCAATAGGTCTATCTTGTTAAAAATCACGTCAATAATCTTCTCGTTTTTAAATACGCCTGCACTATAGAACCTTGAAATTAAGGTGTTGAATTTACTTTTAAATCCCAAGTAATTTTTGTCTATTATTAAAGCCGAAACATCTATAAAGAACACGATATGTTTGTTATAGATAAGTGACTTGTCTGCTTTTACAGCATTTGCATTGGTCGTATATTCATTTCTATAAGTTTCACCGGCTCTGTCAGAAATCACCAAAAGCAGCTTTTCATTTCCCTTTTTAAAATACATGTTTAAGAAATATCCTTCCGTATTGGTGGTTCTGTTAAACCTCTTATTAAGCTTTAATCCCACATCTCGTATGTATGCTCTTCTTTCAAAGCCAGAGAAAGTATCAGAATCATAAAAGTCATATCCGTCTATTTGTCCTTGCGTCATAACCCTATGATACATCGAAGCGACAAAAGTTGATTTTCCAAATTCAGAAAAGCCTATCAGTGTTATCAGATGTGGATTGATTGAACGGATGATGCCGTTTATTTGCGAATCGTCCAAGGCGTCTGAATAAAACCTGCCGGCAAGATTCGGTTCTGTTGCAAGAAGTTCACTTGTATTAACCCCTACAATGGATTCTTGAGATTGCTCGCTTCCCTTTAATATGGCTGATTTATTGTTTTCCATTTTTAATTCAGTATAGATTCCAACAATAGTTCGTAATACACACAGACAAAGAATTCTTTTGGAGTGAATTTCTCCTGAAGGAATGTGTCGTCTGTTATATGTTCTTCAGATATTAGTCTCAATATGACTGAGGACTTTGACCGTTCAGTCTCTTCGTTAATAATTTCTGCATCCCTTATGGTTTCAAGTATCCTGTCCAAAGTTTCTTTTTTCTGACTCTGTAGGAATTTGGATTCTCGAATAAGTTCAAACACACCGTCATGAATGAATACACTGGGACGATTCTCGAATAAATATTGAAGAAACACCATAGCTTTCAAGTATGGATCTTGATATTGAATTTCTCCATTCCTAATCATTTCTTCCAAGTGATGTTTCCAAGCATATTTCCCTATGATTTTTAGCTTCCTCTGCTCTTCCTCTGTATTTAGAGTTGTCTTTAGTGAATTAATGTCACCAAACATTTTTCCTAAAAAATCATTGGGAAAGTCGCCACTACCGACCTCGTTGTTTTTTAAGTATGCATCCATGAAACCATATAGTTTCAATAGATAGGATGGAAATCTCAATTCTTCCCAATGTCCTTTACGTTGCACGAGGATATTTTGCAACATACAGGAGTAGATGGCTTTCTCTTTCTCATCCTCTTTATCAATAATAGCAATATAGATAATGTAAAAAACCAATGTGTTCCACACGCATGGGGAAAGTTTCTCGTTTTCATCAATTAGTTCCCATATATGGCTTTTTAACAGGTCTGGACAACTGTTTTTTGTGTAGTTCATAGCCAAATCTGCAAAAACATCAAAGTTCAATTTTTCATCAATAAAATTTCTACATCTTTCTTCCATCACTAAAGTAAAACTCTTATTATAAGGTATAATGAGTCCACTTTGCATGAGAAGTTCGTTTAATACGTTCTCTTCATTTATTTCATTTTGTTCCATAACTCTATCCATTTATTGTCTTCATTAATCTTTTTCAGAAAGTTCACATTGTTCGTATGGGATGTTTGTGTTTCATCGAAAAAGCCGTGATAAACACTATTGATGATACGTTTGGTGTCAAGTCTGCTCACAAATTTTACACGTATATCCCTTATAGTTACGCCATCAGGCAGTTTTGGCAGTACGGGAGCTGGAGCATTTTCCCAACGGGATGGATTAGCGTTTATTTCTATATCAAACTCTTTGGACGCTTTCTTATCATCTTCAAACTTCTTCGTTGCGTCATTCCAGCGGTTTACTCTGAGATTCATATGCAGAAAATCTCTTCCATCCATATTTTTATTGATAGATAATTCTACAATGTTGAAAACAGGGCAATATTGACAATCTTTTTTGTCTAATGCGCCTGGAGGCTGCATGGCTCCAGAGAATACCCTAACAGTACTTTTATCAGCATTTTGGAAAGCATTAGAAATATGTACATGCCCATAAAACTGTAGTTGGAAAAACTTATCAAATTCTTCCTCAATCTTACTTCCGTTAGCCAAGTACTTGGTTGGATGATGCATCATTGAAATATAGATGTGTTTCCCTTTTTTCTTATGAAAACCATTGTAAGCGAACTTGGGCAAAAACATCTTATGGCCATTTCTCTTTGTTTCCCAATCGTCCCAATCATATTGGTCACAACTCAAAGAGGTGTTAAAGCCGTACAAGTGAACTTGATAACCGTCTAAGTTGTCGGATATTATAGCCTCCCAATACGTGTGGTCGTTGTCTGCGTCTATTTCCTTGCGTTCGATACATTTGTCCATCATCATTTCCACACTATCATAACCCGCGCTGAAATCACGATACTCTTTAAAAGGAACGAATAGATCGCGAAATGTTTCAATATCCCCTTTCATCAGATCATAGAACATTTTGTCATTGGCTGATTCGCACGCCAATCCCGATTGGATAAGATTTCTTAATGCAGGTTTTCCTGCATTCCTTTGTTTGTCATGGTTGCCAGGAACAACATACACCTCCGACTTTTTAAGTTTGATTTTAGTGCAAATATTTTCAATGTAAGTTTGAGCTTTTGTATACTGATCTTTTTCACCACTAAAAGCTATATCTCCGCAGATTAACAAATGGTCAAAGTTCCCATTCCCATTCTTGCAAAAACTTTCTATATCTTCCAAAAACTCACGACGCATCAAACTGTAATCGTCTATTGCATCGGGAATGGATAACCAGTGAATATCGGAAATTTGTAAAATTTGTATTTTCCCCATATATTCCTCAACTAAAATTATTTCAAACCTGCCCTAAATAACGGTCGTAAGTTCGATAAAATTAAATTAAAAATAGAAGTTGGTAAACAACAAAATTTGTTGTATCATTATAGTATGAATTACAAATACAAACAAGCAACACATAGCTATATAAACCAATGGCAAAGTTACAAAAAATCTCTGGAATAACCTCGAAAAACGGGTGAAATGACGCTAAACGACTTAATATCAGAGTTGTTACGGTGTCAAATGATGACAAGCCGAAAAAGCGGAAAACGCAAAGAAAAGCGGATTTAAGAAGAAGAATGGTTTGCAAATCATTACCCGTGAAAGAGTAAGATTTAACATATGGGAGATGCTATTGCACCGTTTGTCACCGATTTGCATATCAAGGTCTAACTCGTTGATATTTAACTTTGCAAACAAAAAAAACGAGTATGGCAAGAAGTACATTCAAAGTGCTGTTCTACGTGAACGGCAGCAAGGAGAAAGACGGTATTGTCCCCATCATGGGACGAGTGACAATCAACGGTACTGTGGCGCAGTTCAGCTGCAAGCAGACCATCCCGAAAACCCTTTGGGATGCGAAAGGCAACCGAGCCAAAGGCAAGAGTGCCGAAGCACGGAACGTCAATCTGGCATTGGACAACATCAAGGCGCAAATCATCAAGCACTATCAGCGCATATCCGACCGAGAGGCATACGTAACGGCTGAAATGGTGCGCAATGCCTACCAAGGGGTAGGAAGCGAGTATGAGACACTGATAAAGGCTTTTGACAAGGATTGCGCCAACTTCCTGAAACGTGTCGGTAAAGACCGCAGCATCGGCACGTACAAGGTCATGGTAAGGGCAAGGAACTATGTCGCAGCCTTTATCAAGTCATTCTACAGACGGACGGACATGTCCATGCTGGAACTTACACCCGACTTCATCAAGGAGTTTGCGGCTTATCTTACGGCTGAACGGGGACTGAAAAACGCCACCATCTGGCTGAACTGCATGTGGCTGAAAGGGGTGGTCATGCGTGCGCACTATAACGGACTGATACCGAGAAATCCGTTTGCGCAGTTCCATATCAGCCCGAATGTTAAGGAACGGGAGTATCTGACAGAGGACGAAATCAAAAGAATCATGGCGCACGAGTTTGACAACCCCACCCTCGCATTGGTGCGGGATCTGTTTATTTTCGCCTGTTTCACCGCCTTGTCTTTCGTGGATATGAAAGAACTCACAACGGATGAAATAGTGGAGGTGAATGGTGAGAAATGGATATTGTCGAAACGGCACAAGACAAATGTCCCGTTCCAAGTGAAGCTGCTGGATATTCCCTTGCAGATAATCGAACGGTACAAGTATCTGTCGGAAGACAAGCTGGTTTTCGGGAAAATCAACTATTGGACGATGTGCAAACAGCTGAAAAAGGTAATGGCGGAATGCGGAATAGAGAAGCAAATCTCCTACCATTGCGCTCGTCATACGTTTGGAACACTGGCTCTTAGCAAGGGGATGCCCATTGAAAGCGTGAGCCGTGTTCTGGGACACACGAACATTGTCACGACTCAAATCTATGCGAAGATAACCACGCAGAAACTTGACAATGACCTGACGATGTTCGGCAACAAGCTGAACGCATCGTTCGGAAGTGTAACCCCATAACCAAGCATAGCCATGAAACGAAGCATCATAACAACAGACGGTAACGGCAACATCATCATGCCGACCGACATTAGCGCAACCGCCATGAGCGAATGGGAACTTTGCGACCTGTTCGGAGTAACCGCCCCGACATTCCGTGCAGGGCTGAAGGCTCTTTGCAAGAGCGGAGTTTTAAGGGAATACGGGATAAGGCGAAGCATACGGGTATCCGATAATTGCTGTATGGAGGTTTACAACCTTGAAGCGATAGTTACCCTCGCTTTCCATATCGGCACATTCGGAGCGGAACGGGTACGCAATGCCGTTCTTGAAATACTGTACCTGCGAAAAGAGAAAACAAGCATCTTCTTCTCGCTGAATACCAACGGTATATCCAAATCCGAATACTTCTCGTAGCTGAATGCCTGACATAATTCACTCGGTAAGTCAGTAATTCATTAAGTCAGTACGACAGACGCTCTGATTTTTTCTCCCGAAAAGCGTAATCCGACATTCGCTTTTCGGGAGTTTTCCGTTTGCACAACCCGTTTCCTGTCCCAAACCATTGAAAGTTTTTGTTTCGGGGGCTATTTGTCACCATTCTGCCGTGTTTTGCATAACAACCTATCCGATAATTGATTATATTTTTGCAGCTGGTAATTTTCAAACTTAAAACCATTTGATTATGTCAGCTATCGAACAACAGGACAGCCACAGACCGCCATCGGATGGCGGCATGGCAAAGGAAGAGTTTATCCGAGTGGGGACAACGCTCTATAAGATTGTGGAGCAGCCCAAACTGAACGGAGGGTATATAAGGAAACGCATCGCATGGAACAACGAGACCCTGCGACAGGATTACGGCAAGGATTACATCGGCAGAGTTCCCAAGTATGACGGCTTCTGCACAGTACCCGAACACATCGGCTACCGTTCCGTGGTCGGCAAGTTCCTTAACCTCTACGAACCGATAGACCACCGACCGCAGGAGGGCGATTTATCGCATATCCAATCTTTGGTACGGCACATCTTCGGGGAACAGTACGAGTTGGGGATGGACTATCTGCAACTGCTCTACCTGCAACCAATTCAGAAGTTGCCTATCCTGCTGTTGGTGTCGGAAGAACGCAACACGGGCAAAAGCACCTTCCTGAACTTTCTGAAAGCCCTTTTTCAGAACAATGTGACTTTCAACACCAACGAGGATTTCCGCAGCCAGTTCAATTCCGACTGGGCTGGCAAGCTCCTTATCGTGGTGGATGAGGTGCTGCTCAACCGCAGGGAGGATAGCGAGCGGTTGAAGAACCTCAGCACCACACTTTCCTATAAGGTGGAAGCCAAAGGCAAAGACCGTGATGAGATTGCGTTCTTCGCCAAATTCGTGCTGTGTTCCAACAACGAGCATCTGCCCGTAATCATAGACGCAGGGGAAACACGCTATTGGGTGCGCAAGATAGACCGCTTGCAGTCCGATGATACCGACTTCCTGCAAAAGCTGAAAGCGGAGATACCCGCCTTTCTCCATTTCCTGCAACACAGAAAACTGTCCACCGAAAAGGAAAGCCGGATGTGGTTCAACCCCACATTGCTGCATACAGAAGCCTTGCAGAAGATTATCCGTAGCAACCGCAATCGGCTGGAGATAGAGATGTCGGAACTGCTGCTTGACATTATGGTTGCAATGGATGTGGATAGCGTTTCATTCTGCCTTAACGACCTTGTCGTACTGCTGGTGCACTCGCAGGTAAAGGCGGAAAAGCACCAAGTGCGTAAGGTGGTGCAGGAGTGCTGGAAACTGACACCTGCACCAAACGGGCTTACCTACACCACCTATCAGGGCAATTACAACAGAAGTTGTCACTATGAGCCGATAAAGAGGGTGGGACGCTTCTACACCGTCACAAGGAAGCAACTCGAATCCCTGTAATACTATCATTTTTCTGTTGAATTGTTGAATATGGGTATAAATACACTGACAATAAACGATATACATTCTCAACAAAATCTCAACAAGCCAAAAGAGAAGTTGAGAGACCACCGACACCCGTTTGTGGATTTCTCTTTTGGCGAGCGGTTTGTTGAGAAGATGTTGAGAGGTTACGAGGCTGTATATAAACATATTACATTGACAATTCATCAAATCAACAAATTTTCATCAACTTCAAAACCGTATGTAATATGACAATCCAAGATGTAAAGCAAATCAAACTGGCAGACTATCTGCAAAGTCTGGGCTATACGCCTGTAAAGCAACAAGGCAGGAATCTGTGGTACAAATCACCGTTACGGGAAGAAACGGACGCATCGTTCAAGGTAAACACCGAGCTTGAAAAATGGTATGACTTCGGCATCGGCAAAGGCGGAAACATCCTCGCATTGGCAGCGGAACTCTACCGTTCGGAAGATGTAGCCTATCTGTTGAGACGCATAGAGGAGCGGACAGCATACATCCGCCCTGCATCGTTCTCTTTTGGCAGACAGCATTCCGACAATCGTACTTATCAGGGATTAAAGGTTGGAGAATTGTCCTCCCCTGCTCTTATAGCCTATCTGCAAGAAAGGGGAATAAACATCGGACTTGCCAAAAGAGAATGCAGGGAGCTTCGGTTTATGAATGCCGACAAACCCTATTTTGCCATCGGCTTTCCGAACATGGCAGGAGGATATGAAGTGCGCAACAGATACTTCAAGGGATGTGTCGCCCCGAAAGATATCACCCATATCCGACAGCAGGGCGGACAACGATGTATGTGTTACCTGTTCGAGGGGTTCATGGATTACCTTTCATTCCTTACCATCCGAGTAGAAAACAATCCGCAACACCCGCGATTGGACACACAGGACTATATCATATTGAACTCCGTTTCCAATCTTGCAAAAGCGGAAAGCATATTGGAGACCTACACCCAAGTCGGCTGTTTCCTTGACAACGACACGGCAGGACGGAACACTTGCAAGAAGCTGAAAGAGAAGTTTGGGGAACGGCTGCTTGACAAGTCAATGTACTATCGTGAGTATAAGGACTTGAACGACTACCTGTGCGGTAAGCCCTTGTCCCAATCGGCAGAGCCGATAAAGGAGAAGAAGCAAGTCCAATCCGCAAGGCGGATGATGCAGCCACCGAAAAAGAAAGGGGGATTTCATCTGTAATGTGCTCGTCTGCTTTCCGAAAGGTATTTAGACAGAAATACCATAGCTCAATAGGGCGTTTTCTTCACGCATTACTCCGTAACGCTAAAAACACCCTATCGAGCCAAAGGGAAATCCCTTTGGAAACCCTGTGCAAACGAGAGCAGAAGCCAAACTCGTTTGGATTATGCCGAGTGCAGCAAGGGTTCATTTGCATAATAAACCCTGTGAGCCGATGCCACAGGCAGAGAGAAGAAACATAACGATAACCGCAAAATAGAAATAAAATGGGATATTTTTCATTGGACATTAAGAAAGCAAAGGGTACATCGGACACCACTCAGTCCGACCATATAGAGAGAAAGATAATACCTAAAAACGCAGACCCGACAAGGACACATCTGAACAGGGTGCTTGTCGAATACCCCGATGGCGTTCACGGCAGGGATGAAGCGATTGCCCACAGACTGAACACGGCAGGCATCAGACGGAAAATCACACACGACCAAGTCCGTGTCGTTCGGGTGGTTTTGTCGGGTACGCACGAGGACATGATGAACATACAGGAAAAAGGAGAACTCGATGAATGGTGCAACGACAGCATCCAATGGCTGCAAGCCACATTCGGCAAAGACAATGTGGTTGCCGCACATCTGCACATGGACGAGAAGACTCCGCACATCCACGCAGCCGTTGTTCCCATCGTGACGGGTGAAAGGCGCAAAGCCAAGAAAGAGCAAACGGACGGTAAGCGCAAGTACCGCAAGAAAACAAATTCCGTCCGCTTGTGTGCCGATGACCTGTTCAACCGCCAGACCTTGGTCGCCTACCACGACAATTACGCAAGGGTGATGGCGAAATACGGATTGCAGCGTGGGGTACGGGGTTCGGAAGCACGGCACACCACCACCATGCAGTATTATAGGGACTTGAAAAAGAAGAATGAAGTCCTCGAAACTGAAACCAGACTGTTGCAGGAGAAGAAAGCCGAGGCGCAGGAGGAACTGAAGCAGGTGAAAGCGGAAATCCGTACCGACAAGCTCAAAAACGCAGCCACCGATACGGCAACCGCCCTTGCAAGCAGTGTGGGCTCTCTTTTCGGAAGTGGAAAGATGAAATCGTTGGAGCGCAGGAACGAGGATTTGCAAGACCGCATCCTTGAACTTGAAAACGAAGCCCGACAACGGGAACGGCAACAAGCCAAGCAGATACAGGAGATAAGAAACGCTTACGAGCAACAGCACCGCAAGCTGTCGGAGTTTGCGGATTTTGTCAGACGCTACTTTCCATATGTGGAGAAGCTGATGCCTATAATAAACTTCCTGCGTGACCGATTGAAGTTCAATGACGGAATAATCAGAAGACTGTGCGAGTTCAAGGAGGTCGGGATAAAAGGCGAACTCTATTCTTCCGAATTTAACCGAAGTTTTGATACCCGACACTCCGTCTGCTCTATCAAACAGGATGAAAACGGTAAATTCGATTTCAAGATAGACGGGGTTTCTCACGTGAACTGGTTCAGAAAGAAGATGAATGAGTTTAGAGAAGCCATCGGAATACCGAAGCCAAGACAGAATAGAAGTATGAAACTGTAAATCAAAAAAATCCGTGATAGTAGAATGGTATATCACGGATTTTTCATACTTTTGTATTGGATTGAGGCTACTCTTTCCAAAACATATTAGAATTAAGAAGAAGCGTTATGCTTATCTTGTACTTGAAAACGTAGGAAATTTTCAATTAGATGCAAGGATAGCATAGTGGTTCTCACGCATATAGCGTGGGCTACTATTGTTACATCTGCATCTATGGTTTCCTACGACCTTCAAGTAAGAGTGTGGCTTTGTAGTTCACGCTTTTTCGTAGGTTGGACTAAAATGTTTATTAAATATAATACAACAAATTATGAAGAAGTTGATTGTATCATTCGCATTTGTTTTAATTGCTTTGACATCGTATGCTCAAAGTAGTTCCGAACACCTTACCTTTAAGGGAATTCCCATTGAGGGAAGTATGACTGAATTTTGTCAGAAGTTAAAAGCTAAAGGATTCACTTCTATTGGCAGTGAAAACAATCTTGCATTGTTTATGGGAGACTTTACAGGTCGTAATGCAACTATAGGTGTAACAGCTACAGATGATGGGAAAAGTGTATTTGCCGTAGCTGTGTTGTTTGACCCAAGTGGTGAATGGAATACGCTTGTTAATACTTATAACTATTATAAAGATTTATACACCCGAAAATATGGCAATCCGACTATTTCAAAAGAGAAGAACCCTGCCCATTCGGATTCCAATACAGCTTTAATGGCAGAAGTTCATCAAGGAACTGTTGTTTGGGGTAGTGCTTGGGAGGTAACAGGAGGAAACATTGAATTATCGATAGAAAAAACTTCTGGTATTTATGAGGGTATGGTAATGATTCGTTATCGTGATTCTCAAAATGTAGAAACTAAAATTCAAAAAGATTTAGAGGATATTTAGTATCCAATGTATGCGACTTATTCAAAATGTATCTGGTACATGAATAAGAAATACAATCCGTTAATTGTCAAATAATAACATAACAGAATTATGAAAAAGCTTTTCGTATTATTCGCTTTAATGGTTATAGCTTTTACATCATATGCTCAAGTCTATAAAATGTATAAGACTCGGAACTATCATAATCAACTTCGCTTAAATACAATGACAGGCGAAGTACAACAAATTCAAGATGATGGTCAGTCTTGGGAAATTTGTAGTGCGAGAGAAATTTTAGGAGATAAAGAAGGACGATTTCGCCTTTATGAAACACAGAATATGTGGACATTCATAATGCTTGATACATATACAGGTAAGAATTGGCAAGTCCAGTTTAGTGTCAAGGGTGAGGATTACATGTTTGCTGCACCAATCAACATATTTTCTCTTGCATATCCTGAGAAGTCGTCAAATTGGACTAATAGATTTCAGATGTTTGCCACTGACAACATGTGGACATTTATATTGTTGGACTCATATAATGGACGACTATGGCAAGTTCAATATAGTACACAAGATTTAGACAACCTATTTTGTATTCCTATAAATAAATACGAATTAGTAGAAAATAACGAAAGGTGTATATTCTCTATTCAGCCACTGACAAGTATGTATCAATACTATCTTATAAACGATAATACAGGTGATATGTGGAAATTTCAGTGGAGTACTAAGGGGGATGATTATAGATGGATTGAAAGATTCAGATAAATATTACTTCCAATATGCAGCCATTGTTCATTTGGGTAATTTGTATAATTGCTATTTCGGTTATTGTAATAGCGATGGTACGAACACGCCTAAAAAACAAATCCAAAGAGCTTGCAGAAAAGCTAAACCATATATCTGCATATAGCGAGAAATCAAATTATGAGCAAGCAAAAGAGAGATTATCGGCTCTTAAGGAGGGGGCGTTTATAGATATTCCCTCAGACTTAAATAATGGCTTTTATGGCAGGGTAATCTCCGCAACGCAAGAAAAAGATTTCATCAATCATTATAAGGTACATTTCCAAGAGGCATATTCACTTCTGAAGAAACTTAAAGCCTTTAACATCACTCCATCAGAAACCATATCCAAATTCATTAACGACTTTGGAAGAATCAACAAACTTGTAAAACAACATAATGATGGTGTTATAACCTTTCTACTTGACACGCACAGGGACTTTTTCGACCATTGCCTAAAATACCCATTAGACAAGCAACAAAGACGCTCAATTGTTTCAGAAGAGGATAATTGTTTAGTAGTCAGCAGTGCAGGTAGTGGTAAAACCTCTTCAATTGTCGGTAAGGTTAAATATCTCACCGAAATCAAGGGTATAGCACCTGAAAGAATTTTACTTATCAGTTATACCAACAAAGCAGCAGCCGAACTAACCGAAAGAATGGCGACCAATGGATTGAAAGGTTACACATTCCATAAGTTAGCCATTGATATTATAGGCAAAACGACAGGTACAAAACCATCTATTTGCGACAATACAGATTCATTGTTTGTAGATATATATCACAAATTGTTAGATAAATCGTCTTTCAAGAAAAGTATAGTGGAATACTTTATTGATTACCAAACGAATGAAGCTGATTGGGAACAACGCAAGAATGAAAGACGGGAGCAATTATCAGGACTAAAGAATGTGCAGCTAAAGGCGATGTTCCCCGATATGGACGGCAGAGCCATATATGTGAGAAGTGAACAAGAACAAAAAATATGTTTTGCTTTGTCCTCGCTGGGAGTGAAATTCAGATATGAAGAACCATACGAACATCAATTAGCAGATGAGATGCACTCACAATATCGTCCCGACTTCTCAATATATTTTAAGCAAGGAGGAGTAACCAAACGCATCTATCTTGAACATTTCGGAGTTGATGAACACGGGCTTGTTCCTGCTTGGTTCGCAAAAGATAAGGGTATAACCTACGAAGAAGCCAATCAGAAATACAATGATGGTATAACTTGGAAGAAAACTGCTCACGAGAAATTTGGCACACAACTTTTAGTAACATCAAGTGCAGATTTCCATTATTCTGATATTAGGGATAAACTCCGTAAACTATTAGCTGAAGCAGGTGTACCAATTCAAGAAAAGACCGATGAGGAGTTATACGATTTAGTACTACCCAAAGGCAGCAAGCAGGAAAAGGCGTTTATACGACTTGTTGTTACTTTCGTTACATTGGTAAAATCAAGTTGTAAATCAGTTAAAGAGGTTTTAAAACAAGCCAAAAATGCAGATGATGAACGAAGTGTGTTTATCATCAAGAATATATTTCAACTTGTATATGAACGCTACATAAATGCGTTAAGCGATAGTAACCA